>CAMRBL010000004.1 GCA_947040435.1 uncultured Rikenellaceae bacterium | reverse complement strand
ATGTGTCGGAGTGTACAGCGTTGTACAATTTCTCTTGCTATGGCAATCAATTAACAACACTTGATATGTCGGCGTGTACAATGTTGACATCTTTAAATTGCTCTGGCAATCAATTAACAACACTTGATGTGTCGGGGTGTACAGCGTTGGACTCTTTAGATTGCTCTGGCAATCAATTAACATTTTTAAATTTAGGAGATGTAGATGTACAAAACATTGATTTATCTAAAGCATTGAAAACTTCAGAATCATTTAAACTTATTAGCTCAAAGGTTATATCTTTAGATTGCTCTGACAATCAATTAACAGCACTTGATGTTTCGGAGTGTATAATGTTGACATCGTTATTTTGCAAAGAGAATCCTATTCAAACATTGTATCTTAAAAGAGGATGGCATGGATATATCAGTAAGCCGCCTTATGGAATAGAAATTATATATTATTAACATTTACAGATATGAAAATATCACTTACTAACTTAATATTTGTTTAATTATGGGATTATATGACGTAATTAAAGATCTTGCTAATTTGGTGCAAAAAGCAGACAATATAGAACTGTACAGGCAACTTTTAGATTTATCTGGTGGTGTGTTAGATATGCAGAACAAAATAGTTGTGCTCACAAATGAAAATTTAGAATTAAAAAAAAATAAAGAAATTGAAAGTACAATAGAACGACACAATGAAACGTTTATCACGCTAATTGATAATAATGATAGTGTATATTACTGTTCAAGATGTTGGGATTCGGATAAAAAATTAATACAACTTAAGTGTGATTCTAGTACAGGAATGTTTAAGTGCATACATTGCTCAAATGAGGGTAGATATTTAATCACACCTGAATACGAAATGTATTTAGAAGATAAATTTCTTAATGGTGGTTCCTAGTTATCTTACCATTATTAATTTCATGATAGGCAATTATTATGAAATATTAACTTAATAGAATTGATTAGGGTGTAAAAACTCTGTAATTTGTTGTATGCAAATAAGAATTATTAACTATACATATTTACACTACCTCATTTCGGAAACGGAGTGAGGCTTTTTGCTCCTTGTGGCACAAGTTTTAAAAGAACGTCAAAGACCAATATAATATGTTTTAGGTAACACACTATGTCTAAATGATCGTATAGTGTGCTAATATCTTGTAGATATATCAAATACAAACAAATTTATTAATCTTGTTGCTAGTCAATAATATCTTTCCAAAAATTATATAAACTCTTTCGTGTAAGTCCGTGACATCCAAATGGGAGTTTGCCTCCTAATCTATTATAACAATATTTGGGATTTGTATCAATAGAAAATTTCATAGCCTCATCTACAGTAGGGTAGTTGAATGTAGATGGAATAATAGCCCAAAATACATCTTCATGGTATAGGTGTCCTTCTTGAGATAGAAAAAAATCTATCTCACTATTATATTTGTCGCAGGCTGCTATGAAACTTGAAACTTTTCTAAGAGATAATCCACCATTGCCTATTTTATTATATAAATCTTGTTTTAGATGGTGTAGGTAACTGCTAAACAACCTCTGTCTTATCCACATGTAACAACTGATAAGAGGGAACTTATATACAGAACGTTTAACCCATGGAGCTGCAACGCAGTCGTAGCCTTTATCACACCAAGAGTTGAGCTCATCCTTGAATATATAAGCATCACTTTGACAGATTAAGATATATTCAGTGTCAGTAAATAACTCATAGAATTTTTTACTTAGCATCATTCTATTATATCCACCAATCCCATTTTTACGTCCTAGCCACTCGTCACTAACCTTTATAATAGAGTAATTCTCTATATGTACCTGTTGAGATAGGGTATTTAACACTAGATAATCAGGTACTATAAACACTATTTCGTAACCTTTTAGTATACGTAAATTGTTTTTTACAATTTTCAGTTCTAGTTCAGATAGAGACTCTTTGTAAAGAGGTATAACAATCTTTACATTTACCATGTTATCTATTAGATTTGTAGTTAGAATTATATTTTAGATAATACTTAATTAACTTCCAAGAGCTTATATTAAAAGGGTGCTTTAGCATGTGTTTCAATATATTCGCAGGCTCATGGTCGATGTATAATTGTGATTTAACCATCTCCTTGATACTATTGTAGTAGGCTTTAGGTGCGTGTCTCGTTATATAACTCTCAGTAAGTGAAGAGGCATACAGAGGGAGTAAATGTTTCCATCTGTCATGTACACGAAGAGTCTCAGATCTCCATGTCTCCGAAAACGATCCCTCAGAGAAATGTTCTATAAGTAGTCTATTAGTAACATAGTTTTTGTACCCTTTGGTAGCCGTTTTTAGTGTAATATCTATATCATAGCAGTGGAAGCCTGTCAAAAATTCTTGACTAAATTTACACTCTGTCCAGACACGCTTAGACATAAAAAGAGCCAATCCATCAAGTGTAATTACCTCTGAATATGGTAATTTGTCAGGATTATTACGCTTTGTAGATGTTTTCTTAATTTTGTTTGGGTTGTTGTAGTGTTGTATATAGTGATGACGAGTGTTACTACTATTGAGACACCAGCCACTAGGAAAGTTCATCTTAATAGCACTTCCTGCAAATCCAATTACACCACAGTCGTCTTCAGATAATTTATTAATAATCTCAGCACCCCAATGTTCTGTTATAAACTTTACATCTTCATGTAAAAAGCAAAGATTATTGTACATAGACTTTTCTGCTCCACTGTTATATACCTCACAGATCCCTAATTTAGCTTTGCGATTATCAAAAGCAATAAACTCAAAGGGTATATTACCTATTGTTGTTTCTATGTTAGCTCTCAATTTTTCTGCATATTGAGGATTGATAGAGCAACAGATAAAAGTTATCATATAATAGTTATGTTTATGCTGTGTTACAGTTAAGTGATTTAATCAGACTAAGGTATATATTATAAAGAAAAATCTCCGTCCCTAATTAAAGGAACGAAGATCTAGTAGCGGGGAGAGGACTCGAACCTCTGACCTTTGGGTTATGAGCCCAACGAGCTGCCAACTGCTCCACCCCGCGATTTTGTATTACAAATGTACGCGTTTTTTTTGTATATGCAAACTTTTCATGCATTATTTTTCAATTATTTTTCACTTTAATATGTAATCGTCACAATATCAATCGTTTATGAAATAAATTATTTTAGTGAATTTGCAACGATTTCACAAATATCCTCTACTTTTCCGTTAGCAACTCTAGAAATGGACTTTTTACATAACGGGCAAGAGGTGATCATTGAGTCGGCATTACACTGTTTGAACTCCTCACCTAGCTGTGATGCTATCTTTAATTGTTGGTCATCTCTAATCTCTAAGTTGGCTAAACTGCTTCCACAACATAATGCACTCTCTCTGTTATGTTCCATTTCAACTAAATTACCTATGGCTGAGATTACATCTCTAGGCTGTTCATATACTCCACTTCCTCGACCTAATTCGCAAGGGTCATGGTACGTATATGATAGATCTGATTTAGATACCTCTATACGACCCTCTTTAATGAGTCTGGAGATGTATTCACTATGGTGAAGTATTTCAACGCCATTAAGCCTATAATCCTCTTTGAAGACCTTTAGGCATATAGGGCATGACGTTACAAGTGTAGTTATTTTGTGCTTTTCAAAAAGAGCAGTGTTTAAATCTATCATTTTTTGTGCTGCCTCAATCTCTCCAGATAGTTTTAGTGGTCGACCACAGCAGATACCTCCATTTTTGTCGGCATACCATATATCTTCTTTTGCGGCAGCAAATATTTTATCCATGGCGTTTAGTATCTTAGGTGATAGAGATGTCATACACCCTGCAAAATAGCCAACACGTCCACTTCCAGTTGATAAGTCCACTCCGTTAAGATAACTGTATCTATTGTCTGCGTCTGCCTTAGATGTAGATACAAATGAGTGGCGGCTGTTTAGTCGTAAGGTGTTTAAATCTATGCCAACGGGGCATTTCACTTGACACCTTCCGCACATCAAACAGTTGTTCGTAACGCTCTCAGTGAGTTTGTTGTACCGTCTATCACGTAAAAAGTACGTTGACTGTACGTTGTCAATACCTGCGGCAGACTGTAATTGACACGGGTCAATACAGATTCCGCATCTTGAACAAGCCTCGATTTGAAAGTGGTCAAAACTTTTTTGTTTGTTATCGCTACTTTTTAGACCGTACTTACGTAAAAAGATTAGAGGTATCTCCGTAAATATGTGCATGTATCTTGAAAACGGCATGAAGATGAAAAATATAGCAAGGACAGTAGAGTAGAGCCACCATGTATATGGAGCGATGGCAACCATTGTGTTCCACCCTAACAAATCTACCATGAAATTGCCGATAGAGCCAGTTAGGAAACTACTTCCTCCTCGAACGCCACTGGTGAAACTCTCAGCTAGAAGACGTGCAGGGAATATAAGCCATAAGGCTGATAGTGCAATTCTATCTGCTCTCGTGTGCTTAGTGCTCTTTTTTATGCCCATAGCTCTAGAATAGGCTCTTTTACCCCATGCAAGGGCTACTCCAATCAATACGAATAGCAGTAGGAAGTCCATGATGAACTCCCATGTAGTCCCAGATTCTGTATGTATAATTTTGGGTGCAAAGAATTTATAGAAAACATGTGCATGAGGGGGTAGAAATTCACCTTTTAAATGTACTGCAGCCTCGAAGCTGCCAACAATAATCAGTAGAAACCAGCCAAAAGCTAGACTCATGTGCATGTATCCCAAGAGGGGGTTAACCCTAAATATTTTTCTATGAAGTAGTGACTCAAGAATAACCTCTTGAATAGCACTTAATGTTTTTCTTGTGAATATATTTTTGCGAATTAACAACTTATCCCTTTTTGGTAGTCGTGTAATCCATCGAACATATTTGTAAAGAACGATACTAAAAAGTATCGCAACCCCTATAATAAATGGAATAATAAAATGGTCGTAGTAAAAATTCATTATCTATGATCCCCCAATTCTCGTTTAATTAATGAAATTACAGCTCTCGTATTTATACCTCTTGGGCAGACTAGTTGACATTTGCCACAAAGCATACATTTATTTAGCTCATCAAGCAGCCCACTATACTCTCCTCTACGAACTAGAGTGTGTACTTTTCGTAGACTGTATTTTGTCAAAGCTCCTGTGCTGCAAGTTGCAACACATGCACCGCAAGCAATGCACCCTTGTAATGATGGTATTTTTTCGAGAATTAATTTGGAAATAGTCATGTCATTTCGGTCCATGTCTATATCTCTAGCTCTATTAATTGTATATCCCCACGACATGATATTATAGTTTTATAAATTTAGCTACTTTATGGGCTGCTGCAACACCTTCTGTAATACTCTCTCCAATGTTTTTTGGTGCGGTAACAGTACCAGCGTAGAATATAGAGTCTACATCGGATGACACGCACTCTGTGAATATATTTTTAGGTGAGATAAAACCACTAGTGTTTAGATTGATTCCATCTGTCGTTGCAAATGAATTATTGCTTTTACCTGCACTCATACCTACCATTAAAACGAGTAGGTCGACTGTCATTTTAAGAGGTCTACCTATCAATGTATCTTCAGATTTGATCTGAATCTTTGAGTCAATAGTTTGTGCAGCTTCAGATATACGTCCCCTTACGAAATGGATATTGTGTTTTATCTGTGCCTCTTTATAAAGCTCTTCATATCCACAGCCAAACATCCGTATATCCATATAGAAATTAAAAATCTCACTCTTTGGATATAGCTCTTTTAACTCGATTGCTTGCTTTACTCCAGCAACACAGCATACTCTAGAGCAGTGTGTTTGACACACCTTCTCATCCCTTGATCCAACGCAGTGAAGTATCGCAATTCGACTTGGACTGTTTTTATCAAGATTTTGTACGCTACCTTCACAAAACATCCTCTCAAGATCGACAGACGTAATTACATTGTCGTATATTTTATATCCATACTCCTCTTTGAGTCTTGCGTCGAATACCTCAAATCCAGAGCATATAACAATAGCATCGGCACTCATTGTTGTGCCGTCGGCAAGTGTAACAGACTTTGGCTCTAGTTTCGTTACTTCGCTACTGAGTTTAACATCAACACCCAACTCATTTATCATATCTTTCAGAGGGTTTAAAACCTCTGATGCAGAAGTGAATGTGGGGAATAGTTTGTACCAATCATTTAGCTTACCACCTAACTTATCTGATTTTTCAATAATTGTTGGTTTTACACCCATCTCAGCTAGAGATATTGCACACTGCATCCCTGCGACGCCTCCGCCTATAATAATTACCTCTTTATTCATTTGTATTGTAAAAAATTAATATGAAAATAAATTTATCGTTGCCCATTGAGTTTGCTCTAACCGCCATCAATAGGCTACGTTGAGTGGTCGAAGGTGACAAGTTGTTTAATTAATAGCAGTTGGTATTAATGCTAGCATCCTCTGGTCTGCCAATGTACTCGCCATTAACACCAAGATATTTCTCTGCTGGATCGTAGTTAACCCCCATCTTATCTAGTAGTGGCTCAACATCTATTTGATGCATCTGCATCCCCATATCCCAAGGGTTGTAGCCTAGAACTAATCCTGCCATCTCTTCGTATGTTAGAGTCGGTATACCTCTATTGTTCTCTCCATACGCAACTCCCTCTATCTCATGTATTGTATATTGCCACTTGTCGAGAAACATTGAGCATCCAGGACAATTACCCACAATTAAATCGGGTTTGTATGGAGCCATTGATTCAAATTTCTTCTGTGAATTAGCGACAGAGCTACCTCTATTTGCTTTGACCAAGTAGTTTCTGAATCCAAATCCACAGCAGTGTCTACGCTCTGGGTAGTCAATGATATCTCCTCCCCATGAATCCACCATACCTGCAATTACGTATGGAAATTCAGAGCCACCAACACCTTTTTTAGGGAATAGTTTGGCGTAGTGACAGCCAATGTGATCCACAACTTTTAGTGGCTCTCCCGTTTTGCTATTAATTAATCTGAATTTTGCTTTTTGTGCAATTTTCTCTCTATGGTGAAAAATAATATCAGATGTATGCGCTAGATTCTTTGGTTTGTTAAATACACGTCCTGTTGCCTTGTATAGGTCTTCACGTGCTCGCTCCTCCGTCTCTGGGAACTCGTGCCATGTCTCTAGGATCTCTGTGTATATGCCAAATGATGTTATACATGAGCTGATGAAATTTTCATATCCAGCCTCTGTCATCAATGCAAATTGGCGAGCCACAACAGCCATAATTGTCTCTAATGGGACAATATCAGAGTGGTAGCCGATGCCCGTACAAGAGGTGTGTATAGCCTCTTCCTTAACATCTAAACCTAAATCATTGCGTAATATATTTAAAAAAACTCTCTCCGAACCTGGGAAGAAGTTTTGACGGATACAACTTCTTACATAAAAATATTTGTCATCGGCAATATCCTTTTGATACTCTTGCCAGCTATTATTACGTGCCATTTATTCCCTATTTTTATTGATGATTTCCACTATTATAATTATAAATATCGTTAAAATAGCTATCGTCTGCTGAGTCATAACCCATCTCAATAGCCTTCTTTTCGGAGTAATCTTCTATCATTTCGAAAAATTCAGTACCTCCAGTTACATCAAATATCCTCTTCAATTCATCCAATGAATCTTGATTGATTTTACGAACTGCTCCAACTCCCTCTTTTAGATAGTTTGGACTAAATTTAGGGTATATTTTAGTGTCATTATCATATATCCACTTCCATACGGGACCCTGCTCTGGGTGCATCTCTGGGTCTACTAGCTTAGGGTATAGACAGTATCCAACATTTATGATACTCTCTCCGACAACTCTTTTTAGAGCCAATTGTTGGCGACCCTTCTCGGACTCTACAAAAAAACCAAGTTTCTGAGATATGAGTCTTAATGCTTGAATCACATAGCCAGGGGTGTTTCCTCTAGGGCAGCGTGGACGACATGACATACACTCTCCACAGTACCATATTGTATCACCTTTAAGTAGCTCCTCTATGGCATCATCGTCTTTACTCTGAACAATGTCAACTATTCGTCGGGGGTCATATTTGTAGAATTGTGCTGAAGGGCAGACTCCTGTACATATACCGCAGTTTATGCACGCTTTAAGCCCTTCGACCATGCGTACATCATTCATTAATAGATCGTAATATTTTCCCATAGTGTACTAAATTTATGTATATGACAAAAGTATTAAAAATTGTATAGATTTAAAAGAGGTATAAAGCCTATACTTGATGGGTATTTATACTTATTCTAGTGTGTTGTGATGCGTGGTTGTGTCGTGAGAATAAAAAAAATGCAGCTAGATAAGCAAGAGCTATTCTAACTGCATTTATTAAAAATATTTGTTCACTGTGGTTTTTTAGTGCCACACGATGTGTTTTAGATTAATCTCAGTGAGTGACTATTTAGTCTCTTCGTTGAAGAATTTACGCTGAAATAGTATCATATATATAACACCTATTGTGATGTAACTATCCGCAATGTTAAATATAGGGCTAAAGAATGTAAAATGCTCTCCTCCTATATATGGTATCCATGATGGGTATGTGCTACTTAATATCGGAAAGTATAGCATATCAACTACATGTCCATGAAGGAACCCTGCATATCCACCACCCTCAGGAAGGAATTGAGCTACCGTTCCATATGTAGATTCCGAAAAAATCATACCATAAAATGCGCTATCAATAATGTTTCCGAGTGCTCCCGCAAGGATCATTGCAAATCCTAAAATAACCCCCTTTGGCGCTCGTTTTTTTACTAGAGTGTGAATGTACCAAGACATTGCACAGACAGCTACTATGCGAAAAAGGCTTAAAAGTAGTTTTCCGTAATCTCCTCCTAATTCTAGTCCAAAAGCTGCTCCTGGATTCTCAATAAATCGAATGAAAAACCAATCAGGTAGTACTGTAATACTCTCATTGAGAGTCATGCTAGTTTTGACTATTACTTTAACAACCTGATCTATTGATAGTAGTATAATAACTGCAAAAGCAACTGCTTTGTGGCTTATCTTTAAAGACATCTTTTAAAATCGATTTAATTTATTTTATTATTGCTTCTACATCTCCAATTTTATGACCATCCATGTATATTTCAACTTGGTATTTTCCGCTTGTAATTCCTGTTCCATCATAATATACATTTACAGCTAGGTCTTTATTTTTGTAGTCAATCTCACGAGATGCAGAGTAAGTCAACATATCTCCTTCATGATTAAATAGATCATTAGAATTTTTTGCTAAAATGTATCCATCTGGTCCAGTAACTCTAACGTATACCTCTCGTGCTCCTGGGTTTGTCAAGTCGTTTGATGATAGTACGAAATCTACTCGTAAACGTTCGGCTCTAGATGCTCTAGTAACCTCTCTGTCGTTACCTCTTAGTGGTACTATTTTTAGGTCACGAGCTCTAACTACAGAACCCATTGAGATCTTAGTTGTTAACTCATCACTCTTCTCCATTGCTATCTCTGCTCGAAGTCTCTGTGTGGTAACCTCTTTGCGGTATTTAACATTTTGATTTACAAGATCTTCGTTGATCGTATTTAGAGAGTCTATGGTGTGTAAATGCCCTTTCATTACATCTCTTAATATAAATACTTTCTGCTCATACTCTCTTACCTTGCTTGCACTCCAGCGTCTCTCGCTCTTTAAGCGTTGAAGTAATGAGTCCGCTTTAAGTCTCTCTGTGTTAAGACTCTCTGTAATTGTATCATTCTCACTCTGAATATAAGTGTATTCAGTTACTAGGGCTTCGATTCTATTTGATAGTGTATCCCTCTCAATAGCGAACTCCTCTTGTATCTCATTTACTTGTCTAAAATATTGAAATGACACAGCTCCTAATACAAGTACTAGTACAATGATTACTATTTTATACCCTTTTAGAGACTTATTTGTTGTTCCTTCTTGTTGTTCGTCTTGATTGTAATATTCCATTGTCAATTTTTTTTAATAAGTTTGTAGATTGCAAATATATGTATTTTTGTGCAATGTTAAAAGTTTATCTATAATTTAACTACCTCTTTATTTTGCTTAATAGTGGATATTTGAGGTTTTCGTATGATTTTAATCTTCCTACAACGCTACCTACTTTGATTGGAGACTCTATGTGTAGGAGAATTTTGTTTTGATCATCGGAGATCCATATGAAAAATTCAGTACCATCTTCAAAGTTTTCACCACTAGTAGTAACTAATCTACATGAAAATTTTAGTGTCTTAAACTTGCCTAATTGCCTTATGTTTTTAACCTCTCGACCTATAAATTTATAATCAACTTTACGTATCGTATCCTCAAGAACTAAACTAAGTTCTCTATTGGCATTGGGAACATATTCAGATATAATATCCGTAGCTCGTAAGTTGTAGAACAGGGCTAGGGCATCGAAACTGTTATCACCTAAGGCCATAGTTTTTGTCGATCCTGTCGGGTTTTTTAGTGTTTTCCATGAAGTGACTACTTTGTCTTCATTCCAATTGTAGTTGTACTCACCCTTGAATCGGTAATCTGACTCCTCAAGATCTATCTCTAATTTATGTGGTTGTAGTGTTTCCGCATCTAGCCACGATTGATATGTGTCATTTAGATGAAAGAACCATCTGAAAAAGGAGTGGCACTTTACATTCGCATATAGATGGTAATAATCTCTCTCTTGATCTGTTATCTTAGCTGTGCGAAATGTTGCTTCTGCGACCTCGGTGTTGGGTGTGAATCTTGCTTTGTAGCTCAAGGAGTAGATCAACTCTTCGCCATTTTTAAACGGTTTGTCTTCTGCTAAAACATTTAATGTAGAGAGCAGAGTACAAATAACTAATATATGTTTTATATTCATAATAAATGTGTGTTTTTAATTTATGAAATCATACTAAAATCAATATCTTTCTCTCTATTATATCTATTTTTTAGAGTCAATAGAGTTCTGTTTCGTTCCTCTTTAAGTTCGGGATCTTCGTCTAGTATCGTAATTGCCAGCTCTCGTACCTTCTCTATCATGGCAGAGTCTCGTACAATATTTGCTAATTTTAAATCAAACACGACTCCACTTTGTTGTGTGCCGTTTATGTCTCCAGCCCCTCGTATTTTAAGATCCAATTCGGCTAGCTGAAAACCATCATTTGTCTCTACCATAGCTTGTAGTCGAGTTCTTGAATCTTTGGATAGTTTATCGCCACTCATCAAGATACAGTATGATTGTTCGCCACCTCTACCAACTCGACCTCTTAATTGATGTAGTTGAGAGAGACCAAATCTTTCGGAACTCTCAATTATCATTACAGAGGCGTTGGGAACATCGACGCCAACTTCAATAACTGAGGTTGCTACCATAATATCTACACCACCACTCTTAAATAACTCCATATTCTCCTGTTTTATTGCGGGCTTCATTTTTCCATGAACGGCAATGATGGAGTAGTCGGGAGGTGGAAACTCAGAACATATGCTCTCAAAACCCTCTTGTAGGTCTCGGTAATCCATCTTTTCTGACTCTTGAATCAGTGGATAAACAATATATACTTGTCGTCCTTTTGCGATCTCTTGTCTAATAAACCCTAACATTTGTAGACGCTTAGAGTCATAGAAATGGAGTGTTTTTATAGGTTTGCGACCTGGAGGGAGTTCGTCTATAATCGACACGTCGAGATCTCCATAGAGTGTCATTGCTAAGGTGCGTGGTATTGGTGTTGCTGTCATAACGAGGATGTGTGGCGGATTATCTCCTTTTGCCCACAACTTTGCTCTCTGTTCTACGCCAAATCGGTGTTGTTCGTCTATAACTACAAGTCCTAAATTTTTAAATTGAACACTATCTTCAATAAGGGCGTGTGTCCCTATTAATATGTTTATATCTCCATTTATTAGATCTGCTAACAGTTTTACCCGCTCTTTTTTTGTTGACGATCCCGTAAGGACGGCGACGTTTAGAGGGAGGTCATCCAACATTTTAACAATCGTTGCGTAGTGCTGGCGAGCTAATATCTCCGTTGGAGCCATCATGCAGCTTTGAAATCCGTTGTCAATCGCTAATAGCATAGTCATCAAAGCGACAAGTGTCTTTCCACTACCAACGTCACCTTGCAGTAGTCGGTTCATCTGGTGTCCAGTTACTGTGTCGTAACGCATCTCTTTGATTACTCGCTTTTGAGCATTTGTGAGCGAAAATGGGAGCTTTGTATTATAAAAAGTATTAAATGAATCTCCTACACGGTTAAATATATATCCATTGTTTTTAGATACACGTTCACTCCTTTGGGACATGATGTTGAGTTGTATTCCGAGAATCTCCTCGATTTTCAATCGTCTAGCTGCCTGGTCTAGCTCGGCTTGACTCTGAGGAAAGTGAACGTTATAGAGGGCAGTTTTTAGACTCATTAGATTGTACCGTTCAATGAGATAACTTGGTAGTGACTCATTTATATGTGGCTCTGCAACTTTCCATAGATTACACTGCAAAGAGTATATACCCTTTGATCCGAGTTGAAGATTTGCTAGTTTCTCTGTTGAAGAGTACATCCCTTGCATATCTCCTTTAGGGCGGTTTTGATACGCCAACATAGACTCCATGTCTGGGTGGACAATAGATAGTTCATTTTTAAATATGCTTGGTGCGCCAAAAACTAGATATTCACGACCAACTTCGATACTTTTTTCGATCCAATTTACACCTTTGAACCACACTAGTGTTGCAACTCCACTACCATCGCTAATGAGGGCGGTAAATCGTTTCTTTGCTCCAACACCCTGCATTGAGGTCGATTCAATGCGCACTTTTAGTTGAATCAGAGTTTGTGATTCATCATGTATTTCAGATATTTTATATATTTTCGATCGGTCGATATACCTAAATGGGAAGTAGTAGAGAAGGTCATACATAGATTTTATCTCTAGTTCTTGTCTTAACAAACTAGCTCTACGCTCTCCAACTCCACTTAAAAACTTTACATCATTATCTAAAAAAGAGTCCATACTCACTAATTGCCAAGGTTCTATACTCAAAGATACTATTTTTTATTAGGAAATCCAAATAAAAAAAATTGTTATACGAGATACACCCCTCCCTCCCACCTTAGAAGGTGCATAATGATTGTATGTAACAATTTTTTCGATGTGTGAACTTCATAGATTTTTTATAACTTTGCACTCAACACAAATGAATAAATTATTATTTATGAAGAAGTTTTGCGATACATTAACTCAACTGCGTAGGCGTAGTAGTTATCAAGTGGTATTAAGAGGTGTGAAAATTGGTGATAATAACCCCGTTGTTGTACAATCAATGGCAAATTGTAGTACACTAGATACAGATGCTTGTGTAGGGCAAATTGCTGAGATATTTGATGCAGGGGGTAGGGTTATGAGATTCACTGCTCCGTCTATAAAAGAGGGTGAGAATTTAAAAAATATTGCTCAAGTTGCAGAAGAGAGGGGATACTCTCAAGTTGCTCTGGTTGCTGACATACACTTTACACCAGATGTGGCCTTTATTGCGGCAGAGTCGGTTGATAAGGTGAGGATTAATCCAGGTAATTTTAGGAATACTAATGGAGAGTTTCGAAAACTTATAGATATATGTAGGAGTAATAATACGGCGATAAGAGTTGGTGTAAATCATGGTTCACTATCTCCACATATTGTTGAGGAGTATGGAGATACTCCTAAAGGTATGGTGGCTTCAGCTATGGAGTTCTTGCGAGAGTGTGTTGATTATAACTTCTTGAATGTAGTAGTATCAATAAAATCGAGTAATGTACGGGTGATGGTTCATGCGTATAGGCTTCTTGTGGCACAGATGAGATTGGAGAGTATGCAGTTTCCGTTGCACCTTGGTGTTACAGAGGCGGGAGATGCTTTGGCTGCTAGGGTGAAATCTGCCTTAGGAATAGGAGCTCTCTTGGTAGATGGCATAGGTGATACAATTAGAGTGTCGTTGACGGAATCACCTAAAAACGAAATACCTGTTGGTAACTCAATTGTGAAATATTTTGAGTCTAAGATAGAACATAAATCTATTGATGAGGTGGTAGATACTGCAATATATTCACCGTATGAATATACTCGCCGAGAGAGTACCGAAGTAGGAACACTCGGGGGAAAGCAACTTCCAAAGTTATATTCAGAGTTAACGCAAGATGATTTGAAAAATATAGAGTCGGATAGGGTAGTACTACTGAGTTGTACGAATGAGAATTGTGTCGCTGAGTGGCGTAGTGCCATATTGAATATGACTTCCAAAGGGGATTTACGTCCAGTTATCCTCCATAAAAGATATAGCGAGACAAATTTTGATGAGTTGGCAATAAAATCGGCTTCAGATTTTGGACCGCTTTTTCTCGATGGATTGGCAGATGGTATATACATAGAGAGCGAGTGTAACGGGGATTCACCATTTTCGCCAGAACAATATACAGAACTTGCATTGTCTATACTTCAGGCATCACGTGTGAGGGTTTCAATGACGGAGTATATCGCTTGTCCAGGTTGTGGCCGTACTCTCTATGATTTGCAGGCAACACTAAAGGAGATAAAAGAGAGAACGTCGCACCTTAAAGGGTTGAAAATCGCAGTGATGGGGTGTATTGTAAATGGACCAGGAGAGATGGCAGATGCAGATTATGGATATGTAGGATCTGGACGAGGTTTGGTCACTCTCTACAAAGGGAAGCAAGTTATGAGTAGAGCAGTTCTTCAGGAGAATGCAATAGAGGATTTGATCCAGATTATAAAAGATAATGGAGATTGGGTAGATAAAATAATATTATAAAAATAGATGAAAATATTATCACTAACATATTTAGGTAATATACAGTACTTTAGTAAGCTAATTCAGGGCGATTGTATAATTGACCCGCACGAAAACTATGTAAAGCAGTCTTTTAGAAATAGGTGTGAAATAATGACCGCTGATGGTGTTAAATCGTTAAGTATTCAGACCGTAAAGGGGAGTAACTCGAAGAAGAATAGTTTGATGGAGACAGAGATAGATTACTCGAAGAGGTGGCAATCTCAGCACTGGAAGGCTATTTCATCCTCTTATAAAAGCTCTCCATATTTTGAGTACTATGTTGATGCACTAGAGCCTATATATAAAGAGAAGTATGAGACTCTGTATGAATTTAACTCTCGACTATTAGAGGTTGTGTTGAGGTTGATAGGGTCAAGTGTTAAGCCAATATATTCAGATAGTTATGTTGATGTAGCAGAGGGTGATGAGGATTGGCGAGGAGTAATATCGCCAAAAGTGCGAGAAGTAAAACCAGATGTAGAGTTTAAAGCAGTTGAGTACTGGCAGGTGTTTAGTGAACGCCATCCGTTTGCACCCAATTTGTCGATCTTAGACCTCCTATTCTGTGAAGGACCAAACTCACTGCAAATTATTAAAGATTCGACTCTTTAAATATAAAAATAGCAGAAAACGCACTTTTCAAAGAAGCTTCCTCTCAGAGAGAGTTCGTAGTGCGGTTCTAATGAACTGCCTGCGATGTGAAACTTTGAAAAATGCGTTTCTGCTATATATTTGATATATACTATATTATTACGATATTATCTTTTTCAAGTGATTCAAGACCCAAATCTCGTAGGCGGAATTTTTGAATCTTTCCACTAGCAGTCATCGGAAACTCCTCTACAAAGAGTATATATTTAGGGATTTTATACCTTGCAATATTTCCTCTACAAAAAGTCTTTACCTCGTCGGCAGTTAGAGTCTCCCCGCTTTTGATCTTAATAAATGCGCTAACCTCTTCACCATATTTAGGGCTAGGAAGTCCAACAACCTCTACACTTTGAATCTTAGGGATTGTATAAAGAAAGTTCTCTATCTCACGAGGATATATGTTCTCCCCTCCACGAATAATCATCTCTTTGATACGTCCTGTTATATGGAAGTAGCCATTTTCATCTTTAAGACCTAAGTCGCCAGAGTGAAGATAACCATTACAGTCAATAGCTTCACTTGTAGCCTCAGGGTTTTTGTAGTAGCCTTTCATTACATTGTATCCCTTACAGCATATCTCACCCTGCACACCAGTAGGACACTCTTTACCTGTTTCAGGGTCAAATATCTTGACGTCAACGTGAGGGAATGGAGTTCCAACAGTTGTTGAACGAGCCTCTACTGTATCGGAAACTCTTGTTGCTGTCATTCCTGGAGATGACTCCGTTAGTCCATATACACTAATTACCTTGCAGTGCATTTTGTCCATAACTTGGTTCATTGTCTCGATAGGACAAACAGCTCCCGCCATAATACCTGTTCTTAGTGACGTTAAGTCAAACATATCGAACATCGGGTGTGCTAGTTCTGCTATAAACATTGTAGGGACTCCGTAAAGTATTGTACAACGCTCCTTGTGTATAGATGCAAGTACTTTTAGAGGGTCAAAATCCTCGACCATAACCATGGTTGCACCATGGGTTAATACAGCGCATAGGGCTAGTACACAACCAAAACAGTGGAATAATGGTACACAAGTGAGTAACTTATCATCACCCGTATACTCCATGAAAGTTCCCGTTGCTAGTCCATTATTAAGTATATTATGGTGGGTCAACATAACTCCTTTAGGGAATCCTGTTGTTCCTGAAGTGTATTGCATGTTAACTTCGTCATGTTTGTCCACTTGTTGTTCTGCAATTTTCAACTTTGCAGAGTCAAGGTAGCTTCCCATTAGGATCAGTTCAGAGGTGCTGTACATACCCTTGTACTTCTCTTGTCCCATGTAGACGACATTTTTTAACTCAGGTAATTTACTGCTTTTCAGCTCTCCACGTGGAGTGGTTTTCAGCTCAGGAACTAGATCGTACATCATGTTTATGTAGTCACTATCTCTGTACCCGTTTATAATACACATTGTATGTATATCTGCATTCTTCATAATGTACTCCACTTCACTACTTTTGTAGTTTGTGTTTACAGTTACGAGTATACCTCCTACTTTTGCACTTGCAAAGAGTACCGTCAACCAGTCTGGAACATTCTTAGCCCAAACTCCAACTTTACTCCCTTTTTTTACACCTATCTCTATGAAAGATTTAGCGAGATTATCCACCCTTTGGTTAAACTCTTCATATGTGAAGCGTAAACCTCTATCTGGATATACTAAAAAATCATGTGATGGTTTCTCTTTTGCCCACTTATTGAGCAGGTCTCCCATTGTATAATCGATCAACTCCATAATAGTTAAAATGGTGTGTATATAACAGCTAATACTTTTGCTTTTTGGCTCGCACTAGATGTTGTTATTATATGAGGAACAATTGAATCGTAGTATATACTATCTCCTTTTTTTAGAGTGTAGGTATCTGTTCCGTATGTTACTTTTACCTCTCCATCAAGAACATAAATAAACTCTTCTCCTTCATGGTTAGACATATTGTCGAGGTTCTCTAAATACTCTACATCAATAATTAGAGGATCCATATTTCTATCACTCTTGTTCTTTGCTAGTGAGTAGAAATCCATATGCTCACGTAGCTCTGTACTGTCGTTCGAATTGCTAATGGTTGGTTGCATCTGGCTTTGAGTGCTGACAACAGGTCCACTCTCCTCTGTACCATCTAATATAGTGCCTAGGCGTGTTCCGAATACTCTTGAAATCTTCATCAACATAGATATTGTTGGAGAGACTTCGTTACTCTCAATTAGAGAGAGTTGAGTTGTGTTTATGCCTATGCTATTAGCCATAGCTTCAAGGCTCAAATTTGCAGCCTCTCTTAAATTTTTGATTTTATTTCCAACGGATTCTGACATGATGCTATAATTGTAATTGGGGTGTTTGTTTATTTTTACAAAAATAAGCTATATTTTTAGTATAAATAGGGGATGAATGTAAATGTTTTACGAAGTCCAAAGTGAAATTTAGTGTCGAGTTTTTAGTCTATTCTGCTCACTGTTGTCGTATATATATATATTATTATGGCTTTATATCTTGTTGTAGGCTCTGTATTGCTATTTTGTAATGTTGTTATGAGATCTGTTTAATATGCACATGGTTGGAGAAATAAAAAGTTCTTTATACGAAGTTCAACACTTTTTTGATGTTGGCTACATATATTTCAAAGTATAATATGAAGTTTGTGAATAGTTTTAATACATATATTTGCTCTATTTGTAATGTGCTGTATATTAGGATATTATGTTTTAAAGTCATTTTTTGATTAAAAAAAGATATATATAATTTGGAAATTATATATTTACACACTACATTTGTACTGAATACAAAAAGGGAATGAGTACAATGTTTATATTTAAGATGATTTTATGATTACTAATGTTAAAGATTATTTAGTTTATAAGGGTATTAGACCTTCAGTGCAGAGGCTTGCTGTAATGACTTATATCTTAGAGAATAGAATCCATCCTACGGTTGACGATATATACTCAGCATTAAATCCTGCTATACCGACGCTTTCAAAGACAACAATATACAATACGTTAGATTTGCTTGTCGAGAAAGGGGCTATAATAGTACTTGATATTGATGCAAAGTTTAAGAGATATGACGGAGATACATCTCTTCATGCACACTTTATGTGTGATGGTTGTCATTCGGTTTTGGATGTTGAGATAAAAGATCGTCTCTTCGTTGACGGAAATGTTCCTGGTGGATTCAAAGTGCGTGATGTTCAACTCTTATATAAGGGTAGCTGTCATAGATGTAGCACAAAAAATTAGAAGTAGAATATATTATTGTTTAATGGTTTAAATAAAAAAAATTATGAAAAAGTTCAAATGTACAGTTTGCGGTTATATCCACGAAGGTGATTCTGCACCAGATAAGTGTCCACTATGTAAAGTTCCTGCAAATAAATTTGAGGAAGTTGTAGAGAGAAGTGGAGCATTAACTTTTGTTGATGAGCACGTTCTTGGAGTGGCAAAAGGTGTAGATCCTGAGGTTTTGGCTGGATTAAATGCTCACTTTACTGGAGAGTGTACTGAAGTTGGAATGTACTTAGCAATGAGTCGTCAAGCAGATAGAGAGGGTTATCCTGAGGTTGCAGAGGCTTTTAAGCGTTATGCATGGGAAGAGGCTGAGCACGCAGCAAAGTTTTGTGAGTTGCTAGGTGAGGTTGTTTGGGATACAGAGACAAACTTAAAGATGCGTATGGAAGCTGAGGCTGGAGCTTGTGAAGATAAGAAGCGTATTGCAACATTGGCAAAGCAACATAATCTTGATGCAATTCACGATACAGTTCATGAGATGTGTAAAGATGAAGCTCGTCATGGAAAAGGTTTTGAAGGTCTTTACAATAGATATTTCAAAAAATAGTATCAAAATATAAAATATTTGAGTGTTCTTAGGCAAACATAAAGATAGTTACAAAAAAAAGACCCTCTTAGATCAGATTCTAAGAGGGTCTTTTTCTTCTAATATATTACCTGCTATCGCTCATAACCGATATGTAGATGGCAGTACATTCCTAAATAAAATAGTACTATTTATAAGTTTTTAAGCGTTCGTCTAGTTGTTTTACGATCTCAGGGTGTTGTTCTGCGACATTGTATTTTTGCTCTGGGTCTTGCTCAATATTAAATAACTGAGCTTTTTTCATTCTCCCTGGTTCTGTTGGGGGAACGCAGTATCCTGCATGTACCATCGGTGGAATGTATATCCATTCGTCTTGGCGTAATACAATGTTATAACCCGTAGCCTCTAGTACTAGCTCTGTTCTACCTACCTTTCGATCTTTTCCAATGAGAGCTTTAGATTGGTTCTCTCCATCTTTTTTATCGATAGAGACACCAACTATTGATGCCAATGATGCCATGATGTCAATCTGTCCAATCAGTGCATCAGACTCACGTCCCTCTTTTATTTGTGCTGGCCATTTCACAAAAAATGGTACATGTGTTCCTGCATCATAAGAGCTATATTTACCTCCTCGTAAGTGACCTGCTGGTTTGTGGTCACCTAAGAGTGTTATTGCTTTATCTTCGTATCCATCATCTAGTACGGGACCATTATCACTAGAGAATATAACTATTGTATTCTCTGCTAACCCTAGTGAATCTAAGTGATTCAAGAGCTCGTTCACACACCAATCTGCTTCTAATATTGCATCACCTCTGCTACCCATTCCTGATTTTCCGACAAAACGACCATTTGGAATACGTGGTACGTGTGGTTGGTGTAGCGCATAGTATAGGAAAAAAGGCTCATTTTGACTCTCCGAAACAAACTCCTCTGCTCTCTCTAAAAAGTCATCTGCCATATTCTCATCGACCCAAAGTGCCGATTTACCACCTCGCATATACCCGATTCTTGATATACCGTTGGTTATACTCTGGTTGTGACCGTGGCTCGGTTGTACCTTCAGTAAATTTGGGTGTGTTTTGCCGGTTGGTTCTCCCTCAAAGTTTTTTCTGTAACTCACTTCTATTGGATCACTAGGGTCTAAATTGGCGACACTTCCATTCTCTACATATACCGTTGGAACTCTATCATTTGTAGCTGCTGTGATATATGAGTAGTCAAATCCCACCTCTTTTGCCCCTGGAGTAATAGAGGCATTCCAGTCTATATTGCCATCACCAAGACCAAGATGCCACTTTCCAACAACAGCAGTTTTATAGCCAGCTTGTTTTAGCATTTTTGGTAGAGTCATACAATCTGTTGGGATTAAAAGCGGGGCATTCCCCTGCAAAACCTGAGCATTTGCACGCCAAGGGTATACTCCTGTTAGCATTGCATAGCGACTAGGTGTACTAGTTGCTGAGGCTGCATATCCGTTGTTAAAGCGTAACCCCTCCTCTGCAATACGATCAAAACCTGGAGTCTGGATTGTGGTACTACCATTTATGCTTACATCTCCATAACCTAAATCATCTGCTAATATCACAACGATGTTAGGTTTTGTTTTATCTATCTTCTTTGCAGATAAATCTGCTTGAAGTATAGGGAGTCCAAAAACGGGAAGTAGTATAGCTAATTTCTTTTTCATTTGGATTTTTTTATGTTTAGTAATGTATTTAATATCTATTAACTGAGACTTATTTAGTAGTGCTTATACTCCACACTATACAATTTTACGAATAATTAGTGATTTATACAACTATTATTAGGTGCTAAATATACTATTTAGATGATCTCTCTCTCTCTCAGGCTAGGGTCTTTGACTTTTATACATTAAGTCACATAGTTTAAATAAACATCTATTTTAGTACGTAATAATTTTTGTTTTTATTCCGTTATCACTAGGCAACTTCATGTGTGTGCGAACACACGGATGTTTTTTAATTAATAAATTATGTTTAACTCCCTAAAATACATATAGAATATGTTTATAGAAAAGAATTTTATGTTAGAGAGTGATATTGCGCAGGAGCTATATCACAACCATGCAGAACCTATGCCTATTATTGACTACCACTGTCATCTTGATCCAGAGATGATAGCTAAGGATCATATTTTTAGCTCTATAACAGAGCTATGGCTTGGGGGTGACCATTACAAATGGAGAGCATTGAGAGGTAATGGAGTTGATGAGAAGTATATAACTGGAGATGCTTCTGATTTTGAAAAGTTTGATGTGTGGGCACACACTATGCCGTACACAATGCGAAATCCCCTGTATCACTGGACGCATTTAGAGTTGAGCAGTATTTTCGGCATTGACAAAGTTCTTAATGCAGAGAGTTCTCGTGAGATATACGAAAGGTGCAATAGTAAATTGGCTTATGAGAACTTCTCTGCACGAGGATTAATAAAGATGAGTAATGTAGAGATATTGTGTACTACTGATGATCCAATTGATACACTAGAGCACCATAAGTCGATTGCAGAGAGTGACTTTGGCGTTAAGGTTCTCCCTACATGGCGACCAGATAAGGCTATGGCAGTTGAAAACGTGGGCGATTATAATATCTACATAGATAAGCTCGAATCGGCATCTAATACGTCGATTGGGAGTTATGCTGAGTTGCAGAGTGCACTTAAAAATAGACATGATTTTTTCGCATCTCTAGGTTGTAGCCTCTCGGACCATGGTCTGGATACATTTTATGCAGAGGAGTATACCCAAATTGAGATAAACTCTATTTTCAACAAAGTGAGAGGTGGAAAGGGCTTGACTCCTGAGGAGGTTTTAAAATTTAAATCTGCAATGATGATTGACTTTGCAGTAATGGATCATAAAAAAGATTGGACGCAGCAGTTTCATATAGGACCTATCCGAAATAACAATACAAAGATGTTTAATAGTATGGGTGCAGATGTGGGGTTCGATGCTATTAATGATCTCTCGTGTGCGGCAGCGGGGCATAAGTTTTTAGATAAACTAGCGAGTTCAGACCTTCTAGCTAAGAGTATTTTATACAACCTTAACCCTAAGGATAATGAAGTTTTGGCTGCAATGGCAGCAACATTTAATGATGGAAGTGTAGCAGGTAAAATTCAGTTTGGCTCTGCATGGTGGTTCTTAGATCAGGAGGTTGGTATGACAAAACAGATCAATACGCTCTCTGCTTTCGGGCTGTTGAGTCGTTTTGTTGGGATGTTGACAGACTCACGTAGTTTTACATCATATCCGAGACATGAATATTTCAGAAGAGTGTTGTGTAATATAATTGGAGACGATGTTACTAAGGGTAAACTTCCTAAGAGCGAACTTGCATTTATAGGTCAAATGGTCGAGGATATATGTTACAATAATGCAAAGAGATATTTTAAATTCTAGTCTACTGCAAAAATAATAATAAAAGATGAAAAAAATAGTATCGTTTGGTGAAGTAATGCTTCGCCTATCTACACCAGGTTATCAACGTTTCAGCCAAGCAACTTCATTCGATGCCACCTTTGGCGGAGGGGAAGCAAATGTGGCAGTTTCGTTGGCGAACTATGGTCTTAATGCTGAGTTTGTAACTAGACTCCCTAAAAATGATATTGCAAACTCATGTATTATGGATCTACATAAATATGGTGTTAGTACAGATAATGTTGTTCGTGGAGGAGATAGAGTGGGGATATATTTTTTAGAGACTGGCGCTGTTGCTAGGGCGAGTAAAGTTGTCTACGATAGGGCGCACTCTTCAATATCAACTATTGAGAGAGGAATGGTTGATTGGAAGTCTGTTTTTGAGGGTGCAGATTGGTTTCATTGGACTGGTATCACGCCTGCACTATCACAGAGTGCTGCGGATGTATGTCTGGAGGCTATCGAAGTAGCTAATAAGATGGGGATTACGGTCTCTTGCGATCTGAATTATCGAAAAAATCTATGGAACTATGGAAAGAGTGCAAAAGAGGTTATGCCTGAATTAGTTGCGGGGTGTGATGTTATTTTGGGAAATGAAGAGGATGCAGATATGGTATTTGGTATAAAGCCAGAGGGGTTTGATGTTACACATACAGGTGGTGAGGTTGATGCGTTGGCATTTGAGAGTGTTTGTCGTCAGATGATGATTAAGTTTCCTAGAGCGAACAAGGTGATTATTACTCTGCGTGGATCTATAAATGCCAACCATAATCAGTGGTCAGGGGTGTTGTATGATGGGGAGCTTCTCTATCAAGCACCAAAATATGACATAACGCATATTGTTGATAGAGTGGGTGGAGGAGATTCATTTATGGGTGGACTAATATATGGTTTGCTTAGCTATGAATTAGATATGCAACGGGCTTTGAATTTTGCTGTTGCAGCGTCGTGTCTGAAACACACCATAAGTGGTGATTTTAATCAAGTGTCAGTTGAGGAGGTAGAGAAATTGATGAATGGAGACGCCTCAGGACGTGTATCAAGATAGCTCTAATTCACAGCACTAGAAGAACTAATTTTCAAAAAATAATAAATTATGGCTAGATTTTCAAAAATAAAAGTATTGTCAGTAGTGGCAGATACAGGTATAGTCCCAGTACTCTATCATAAGGATATTGAGACTTCAAAGAGTGTCCTAAAGGCTTGTTATGATGGGGGTATAAGAGTTTTCGAGTTTACAAATAGGGGCGATTTTGCTCATGAAATATTTGGTGAGTTGGTAAAGTTTGCAGCCTTGGAGTGTCCCGAAATGATCTTGGGCATTGGCTCAATAGTCGATGCACCTACCGCCTCGCTATACATTCAATTAGGAGCTAATTTTATTGTTGGACCACTTTTTAATCCCGATGTTGCTAAGGTGTGCAATAGACGCCTAATTCCTTATACACCGGGGTGTGGATCTGTTAGTGAGATTGGATTTGCACAAGAGGCAGGTTGCGATCTGTGTAAAGTTTTTCCAGCTGGAGATGTTGGGGGAGCTTCGTTCGTAAAGAGTGTAAAAGCCCCAATGCCTTGGAGTATGATTATGGCAACTGGTGCAGTTGAACCTACAGAAGAGAATCTTTCGAAGTGGTTCAATGCAGGTGTTACGTGTGTCGGTATGGGGTCTAACCTCTTTCCTAAGAGTGTTTTGGATAGTAAAGATTGGGGTAGTATTACCTCTGTTTGTCGGGATGTAATAAATATTGTGAAGAAATTATGAGCAAATTATCAAGTTTAAATCAGACGATGACAAAGTATAGGTGGACAGTGTGTGCACTTCTATTCTTTGCTACTACAATCAACTATCTTGATAGACAAGTTTTGTCGCTGTTGAAAGATAGTTTGGCAGTAGAATTTAACTGGACAGATAGCGATTATGGAACAATTACCGCTGTTTTCTCCTTGGCATATGCTATTTCAATGCTTTTTGCAGGAAGTTTTGTAGATAAACTTGGAACTAAAAGGGGCTACGCATGGGCTATTGGTATATGGTCACTGGGTGCTTGTGTACATGCATTGTGTGGATTTGGAGCAGATTGGCTGGCAGATTCAGGGGTGAGTAATGGGTTTCTTGCGGGGGCTATTGGATCAGTTAGTGTTTTAATGTTTGTTATTGCACGTTGTATTCTAGCTCTTGGTGAGGCTGGTAACTTCCCTGCGGCTATTAAAGCAACAGCAGAGTATTTCCCAAAGAGAGATAGAGCTTTTGCGACAGGGATATTTAACTCAGGTGCAAATATTGGAGCAGTACTTGCACCACTTACAGTTCCATTTATTGCGGAGTTGTGGGGTTGGGAAGCTGCATTTATAGGTGTAGGAGCTACTGGTTTTATGTGGATGATTGCGTGGCTATATATCTATAAATCACCCGAGAAAAATAGTAAAATGAATGATGCAGAGAGAGAGTACATCAATCAAGATGAGGACTCTTCGGCTAGTTCGGATGGTGTTGTGGCACGTATGTCTATAATTAGGAGTTTAAAATATCGTCAAACGTGGGCATTCGCACTTGGTAAGCTGTTGACAGATGGAGTTTGGTGGTTTTACCTATTCTGGACACCTACGTATTTAATGTCTGAGTATCAGAACCAAGGGATGACATCGGGACGAATGGGTATAGCAATTGGAGTTCTATATACGATTACAGTATTTGGATCTGTCTTCGGCGGTAAGTTTCCAACCTACTTTATAAACAAAGGGATGGATCCTTATGCAGGGAGAATGAAGGCTATGTTTATTATCGCTCTAGTTCCACTTCTTGTACTGTGTGCGCAACCACTGGGTCATTTGCCAATTTTAGGAGATTATGGCTATTGGGTTCCAGTAATAATTATAGGTATTGGAGGCTCTGCTCACCAAGCATGGTCTGCAAATTTATTCTCAACAGTGAGTGATATGTTCCCAAAGAGTGCTGTTGCGACAGTTATTGGAGTTGGAGGAATGGCAGGAGGTATTGGAGCATTTATTATCAATAAAGGTAGTGGAATGTTGTTTGATTACAGTTTAGTGGAGTGGGGAAGTAAGAGTTCTGGTTATACAATTATTTTTGCTATTTGTGCTGTTGTATATCTTTTAGGTTGGTGCGTAATGAAGTATTTAGTTCCTAAATATTCGCCAATCAAGGAGTAGATTTTAAGCGTAGCATACTCGAGTATATATGCATGGTAGTAGATAAAAAATGGTTGTGATTTTTTTATTTTTCATATTGTGTGTACGAACACATTTGTTTTATGTGAAAGAATTAATATCTTTGTTAACTTAATAAGGTTACGTGTTTTATTTAAATACATTTGAGAAATGAAAACGGAAGATGAAGGTTCAACTCTGCGAATTGTCGATATAGCAAGAATGGCACACGTCTCTACGGGTACCGTAGATAGAGTGATACATAATAGAGGAAAAGTCTCTGCGGAGAATTTACAGAAGGTAAAAGCAGTTCTTGAGATGGTTGATTATCGACCTAATCTTATGGCTCGTTCCCTTGCGTCTAAGCGTAGTTATGTTATTTATGCTGTTATACCCTCCTTCGAAGTGGGGGATTATTGGGCAGATGTGTATGCTGGTATTAATAGAGCAATTGAGGAGGTTGGGAGATATAACGTGCTTATAAAGATTGTATATTTTGATAAGTATAGCGAACTGTCGTTTAATCGTGTTGTTCAAGATCTCAAAACAAGGAAGTTTGATGCTGTTTTAATCGCTACGTTATTTTCAGATTGTGTAATCAGCTTCTCAAAGTATTTGGAAAAATTATCAGTTCCGTACGTTTACCTCGATTCACACATTCCAGATCAGAAACAGTTAGCATACTTTGGTACATCTTCTCAAGAGACTGGTCACGTTGCAGCTCGACTACTATACTCTAAGGTTGGGGTGGATAAGGATATTTTAATAGGACAAATCGTCCATGACGATAACTCTCTATCTACTCAGTGGATAAATAGAGAGCTAGGTTTTAAAAATTATCTTGAATCGGTTGGCTTTAAAGGGAATTTAAGATATGCTAAGTTACGCTCTGGAGATGAGAGTTATAACTTTAAAGTTTTAGATGATATTTTTCAATCACATGAAAATATTGTAGGAGCTATAACATTTAACTCAACATGTCACGTTTTGGGAGAGTATATAAAGAGTCGAGACCATCTTAATATAACTTTAATCGGTTATGATATAACAAAAAAGAATGTTGATATGTTATCTGGTGGCGTAGTCTCTGCCTTGATTGCGCAGCGTCCAGAGATACAAGGGCACTGTGGCATTATATCTATCTATGAACACCTTGTTCTTGGTCGAAAGGTTAACTCTATCAATTATATGCCAATTGATATATTAGTCAAAGAGAATATATTATTTTATAATAATATTGGATTGTAATTAATCCATATATAATATTAGTTTACTGCGACCACGCATCACTATATGAGTTGCGTGGTTGTACTGAATGTAGGTCTAGTATGACTCCTTAACTCCTCACCTTCAATGTTTTTGTTATGTATACGCAATAATGAAAAAATTAATGACGTTATAATGCAAGAACTAATCTATTATATAGTTTAAAACGTATGTATTACTGTATAATAAGGTTGGTTACATAATGTAAAACAATTAATTACATGAAAAATTTATTTGATATTAAAGGTAAAGTTGTTGTTATAACTGGAGGAGCAGGTATCCTCGGTCGTAGTATCTCAACTTATTTATCGGAGCAGGGAGCTAGTGTCGTTGTTCTAGATAGAGATGAAAAATTAGGAGAGGAGTTGATTACTTCAATCAAGTTAGCTGGAGGAGATGGGATCTTTCTTAAAACAGATGTCTTAGATAGGGCTGTTTTAGAGCAAAATCGAGTTGACATATTAGCTACTTATGGTCGTATAGATGCTCTTTTAAATGGTGCTGGAGGCAATATGGTTGGGGCAACAATCCCTCCAGATAAAAGTATTTTCGACCTAGATGTTGAGGCATTCAAGAAGGTTGTAGATCTTAATCTTTTTGGTACGGTTTTGCCGACTATTATTTTCTCTAATGTTATGGTTAAACAGGGAGAGGGTTGTATTGTAAACTTTTGCTCTGAATCTGCACTTAGACCCCTAACTCGTGTTGTTGGTTATGGAACAGCCAAAGCTGCAATTGCCAATTTTACGAAGTACATGGCTGGAGAGTTGGCAACAAAGTATGGAGAGGGCTTCAGGGTCAATGCTATTGCGCCAGGTTTCTTCTTGACGGATCAGAACAGAAGCCTGCTCACCAATCCCGATGGATCTTTGACAGATAGGGCACAAACTATTATAGCACATACACCATTTAAGCGTTTTGGTAATCCTGATGAGATACATGGAACTATTCACTATTTGATTAGTGATGCATCAAGCTTCGTTACGGGAACCTTATCTATTGTAGATGGTGGATTTGATGCATTTTCTATCTAACATATATTAATTATTAATACTAAATAGAATATACTATGTATTTATGTGAGCAGACATGGAGGTGGTACGGTCCTAGTGATCCGATAAGTTTGTCAGACATTCGTCAAACAGGGGCAACGGGTATCGTAAATGCGCTACACCATATTCCGAATGGAGAGGTGTGGAGTGTTGAAGAGATAATGGTTCGTAAGACAATGATTGAAGAGGCAGGTTTGAAATGGTCTGTTGTTGAAAGTATCCCTGTGCACGAACACATCAAGACTAGGACGGGTGATTTTCAAAGATACATTGAGAATTATAAGGAGAGTATCAGAAACTTGGCTGAATGCGGAGTGTTGATTATTACCTATAACTTTATGCCCGTTTTAGATTGGACACGAACAGATCTATCATACCTATTACCAGATGGCTCTCGTGCATTGAGGTTTGAGCGAGCGGCATTTGTAGCATTTGATTTATTTATGTTGAAGCGTCCAGGTGCAGAAAATGACTACTTGGATGATGAAATTGCTATTGCTAGAAGACGTTATGAGCAGATGGATGAGAAGGAGAAAAATACAATTATAAAAAATATGATTGCAGGTCTGCCTGGTTCAGAGGAGAGTTTCACTTTAGAGCAGTTTCAGGAGGCATTGGATGGATACTCCGATATAAATGCTGATAAGTTACGCTCTCATTTAATATCTTTTCTTCGAGAGATAGCACCCGTTGCAGATGAAGTTGGAGCTGTTTTAGCAATTCATCCAGATGATCCGCCGTATACTATTCTCGGACTACCACGTATAATGAGTTCTATATTTGACTTTAATGCAATTGTTGAGGCTGTTCCTAATTTATCAAATGGCTTATGTTTATGTACTGGATCATTTGGTGTTGGCGCACACAACAACCTGTCAGATATTATGAATATCCATGGTGATAGGGTAAATTTTGTCCATCTACGTAGTACTCAGCGAGATGACGCTGGTAATTTCTATGAGGCTAACCATCTTGAAGGCGATGTCGATATGTATGAGGTAATGAAGAGTCTATTAGAGGTTCAACAAAGGAGAAAGGTATCTATTCCCGTGCGACCAGATCACGGACATCAGATGCTTGATGACCTAAACAAACATACAAATCCTGGTTACTCTTGTATTGGGAGGATGAGAGGTTTGGCAGAGTTGAGAGGTTTGGAGTTAGGAGTTGCTAAATCGATATCTTACTTGAAAGGTGTTTAAAATATATTTACACTCTCTATACTTTTATGCATGAGTTATCATTTGACTCCAACACTGAGAATAACCTATCGAAACTTACTATTTAACAAGAGTAAGTTAAAAGAATTATTAAACTATTTTCAATAATAAACGAAATAATATATAATTAAATTTGTATAAAATGAATACTGACAATTAGTGTGTACGCACACACGTTGATTGTTTTGTGAAAACATTAAAACTACTACTTTATGAAAAATCTATTTAATAGAGTGTGTATGATGATTAGTTTTGTTATTACATTAACTCTTTTATACCCAGAGGCTGTATCTGCACAAGAAGGTGCATTTACGCTCTCTGGCGTTGTGCAAGGTAGCGATGGGAGCTCTTTGATTGGGGCAACTATTGTTGAGAAAGGGACAACGAATGGTGCTGTTGCAGGTGTCGACGGTGAATACACAATTAAATTATCAAAGAAAGGGGCAGTTGTTATAGTCTCTTATATTGGTTACACCACAGAAGAATTGACGGCTGATAATCCTATATTGAATGTAGAGTTGGCTGATGAATCGAATATTTTAGATGAGGTTACTGTTGTTGCATACGGAACAATGAAGAAGAGAGACATTACGGGATCTGTATCCTCAATATCTTCTAAAACTATTGAAAAGAAGATGGCAACAAATGTATTTGAGGCTCTTCAGGGACAAGCTGCGGGTGTTCAAATCATGTCGGGATCTGGACAACCTGGAGAGACGTCTTCTGTCAAAATTAGGGGTATATCTACATTTTCGGGGGCAGGAGTACAGCCTCTATACGTTGTAGATGGTGCGCCGATGGATGATATTGATGCTATTAACCCAAGTGATATTGCTTCGATTGAGGTGTTGAAAGATGCTGCATCGGCAGCTATGTACGGTTCTCGCTCGGCAAATGGTGTGATTTTGATTACAACAAAAGTTGGAGAGGCATTTAAACCACGTATTGATTTCAAGTATAATCGTTCATGGGGAGAGTTGTCACACAAACTACCACAAGCAAATAGGGATGATCGTAGGCTATACGATTTGAAGCGTCGCCAATACTTTTTGGATAATAACATAGGAAATCCTGATGAGAGTTTTATGGTTATTCAGGACTCTTTAAACTCATTTTTTAATGTAGATAATGATTTTCAAGACTTAATTTTCAAGTGGGCGCAAAAAGACCAAGTTGACATTAGTGTTAGTGGTGGAACTGACAAGATAAAGTATTATGCAACAACTGGACTCTTGAATGAGACTGGTATAGTGCCTAATACAAATTTTATGAGGCTAAGTGCACGTATTAATGCAGATTACCAAGCTAATGATTGGTTAAAGATGGTGAGTCGTATATCTACATCATACTCTCAGAAGAATGGTGTCAACGAGGGGATGTTAATGTCATCTATGTTGTCTCGTAGACCATATTTTAATCTTTACTATCCAGATGGTTCATTAGTGGGTGTGTTTCAGGGGCAGAAGAATCCATTAGCGCAGGTGTTACATGCAAAAGATGAATCGGAGTACTACAAAACAAATATATATCAAGCATTTGATATTAAGATATTAAAGGATTTAAAATTTCAATCAAGTATCAATGCTAATGCCTACTTGACTAAGCGTACAAAGATGACTCCGAGTATTCTTCAGGATGAGTGGCAGACAGGAAATAGTGGGTCATATGCAGATTGGTTTAATTGGAACTGGTTGAATGAGAACTATTTTACATATAAGACATCTTGGGGAGATCACAATTTTTCGGCTCTTTTAGGTTTTAGTGCACAACAGTGGAGAGGTGAGACTGCTACGTTGGCGGGGATAAACTCATCTACTGATTATATATCTTCTATGAACTCATTTTCGTCTAATTTGATTTTGAATGAGACGGGAACATGGGAGTCAAACCACTCAATGGCATCTGTATTTAGTCGTGTAACGTATGATTATAACGGTACATATCTGTTTAATGTTAATGTTCGTAGAGATGGTTCGTCACGTTTTTCTAAGGAGAATCGTTGGGGTAACTTCCCTTCTGTTTCGGCAGCATGGCGTTTCTCGGATGAGAATTTCATGAAATTTACTCGTAAGATATTGAGTGATGCAAAAATTAGAGTTAGTTATGGACTCACAGGAAATGAGCAGATTGGCAACTATGAGTATATGTATTCATACTCTCCTGGAAGTATTTACGACGGAATTGGAGGGGTTTATCCATCACGTATAGCGGTTGATAACCTTCAGTGGGAGGAGACAAAACAGTTGAATGTTGGTTTAGATTTAACTCTATTTAAGGGGAGATTGACAATTGTTGGAGACTATTATGATAAGTATACAAATGGTCTATTAGCCTCTTATGAGCTACCAAAGGAGTCTGGTTTCAACTCAATGAGAACGAATGTTGGAGAGATGCGTAATCGTGGTGTTGAGCTTGCGATTGCAGGAGATTTAATTAGAACGAAAGATTTTACATGGAATGCTTCGTTTAATATATCACGTAACTATAATAGTATTGAGAAACTTTCGGGAGGTAAACCCTACCTTGAAGGTGGTCTATGGTGGTTAGAAGAGGGTGGACGTGTAGGCGATTTCTATGGCTATAAGCAGAATGGAATATTCCAATATGATGAGTCTAATGCATTTGCTTCGGGGAGTTGGGATCAGTTGACTCCGATTTTCGAGTCGGGTAAATTTAGCCACTACACACACAACGGAGCTATTTATAATGGTGAAGTACTTCAGAAGAAGTTAGCAAATGGAGATCCGTTTAGAGGTGGAGACGTAAATTGGGAAGAGTCTGCGAACTCACGTAACGGAGTAATTGATGATAATGATCGTTCTGTTATTGGGAATGCGTTGCCTACTTTCACAGGAGGTCTTAATACTTCGGTAGCTTATAAGGGCTGGAGTCTCTACTTATCATTCTACTACTCTTTTGGAGCGGATATATACAACGCTGCGGAGCATACACGTAACTCATTTAAATACTCTAGTACAACTCCTTCGCCAGATGTTATAAATAATATATGGTTAGAGCAGGGAGATATTGCGAAGTATCCTAGACCACACAATGATGAGTTTAATAATGCACGTTATGCAAATTCATTCTATTTAGAGGATGGAAGTTATATAAAGTTACAAAATGTTAGATTTGCGTATCAATTCCCAGATGAGTGGACAAAATCTCTAAAGGTGAAGAATGCATCTCTTTATGCTTATGTTAATAATGCGTTGACTTGGACAAATTACACTGGATATGATCCTGAATTCTCTTCTAATAACCCGCTTCAGATTGGTAAGGATACGTATCGTTACCCTAAGAATAGGGAGTATGGTTTAGGTTTGTCTGTTAATTTTTAATTTTATTTTGAAGCAGGGAACTGCCCTTCGCGGGCAGCGCTGCGTGATCGCAGAGAATATTGGTTTTTTTGAAGCAGGGAACTGCCCTTCGCGGGCGGCGCTGCGTGATCGCAGAGAACATTATTTTTTAATTTAATATATACTATTATGAAGAAGAGAAAATATATTGTTGCATTATTTGCACTGATGTTTAGTTTCCAATCTTGTGAATCTTTTTTAGATGAGCAGCCAGTTAGTGAGATTCCGGCGGAGGAGATGTGGCAGACGGCTCGTGATGCAAAAGCGGGAGTAAATCAAATTTATGGTTTTTTCCGCTCCGCAACTAGATCTAATTACTTCTATTGGGGAGAGTTCAGAGGTGATAATTTTGAACCAGGATCGCCCTCTGCGGCAGACCAAGGGCGTGTTATGGACAACCTTATGACTACGGATCAAAACAGTAGCCATTGGGGTGATTTGTACAAGGTTATTAATCAAGCGAATTTAGCAATTAAGTACTTACCAACTATTGATATGCCATCTGTTGCTGAGAGAGATGATCTTTTGGGACAGTCATATGCAATGAGAGCACTAGCTTATCTATACGCAATAAGGGTGTGGGGTGATGTTCCACTGTTTGTTGAGCCTAATGAGGAGTATAGCCCCGATATTTATCGTCCAAGAAGTGATAAGGATGAGATTCTAAGAGAGGTAATACTTGAGGATTTGAAGATGGCTGAGAGTTTGGTGGATAGATATGAGAATAAGGAGCGTAAGCGTATATCTATTTTTGGTGTGTGGGCAATTATGACAGATACCTATATGATGTTGGAGGAGTATAGTAATGCAGATCAAACGGTTACAAAGATGACTACTTATGATCCTAATTTCATGGCATTTGAGCCAGATATTACAACATGGAAGAAGATGTTTACAGAGGAGTTGAATGCAAAAGCACCAGACAACACACCTGATGTTGATGAGTACACTACAAAGGAGTTTATTTTCGTTTCTCATTACCACATGGAAGAGGTTGGGTCTAATGGTTACAGCTATATGTATCAGTGGTTCACTGGTGGAGGAAATAGAGTTGGTGTTGTCTCTGAGAGTTTGAGGTCGAAGTTTGAGGAGGGCGATGCACGCTATCCTATCGTTGTAAAGGAGTACCAAGGTGGTTTTGAGATGCGTAAATATATCTTAGGAGATATTAGTTCTACTCTTAACAAGACGTGCCAAATTGCCTATCCTATCTATCGTTTTTCGGATATGATGTTACTCCAAGCGGAGGCTTTGGCACGAATGAGCAAATGGTCGGAGTCATTAGACCTTGTGAAAAAAATACGTACAAGAGCTGGTTTAGAGACCAAATCTGCGGTTGAATTCAACTCTGAAGAGGAGTTGGTTGACTATATCCTAGATGAGCGTCAGCGAGAGCTTGTAGGAGAGGGGCGTAGATGGTTTGACCTTCTGCGTACAGGGAGATGGAAAGATGTTATGGAGCCAATTAATGGGATGAGTCAAGCAGGGAATGAGTTGTTTCCGATTCACTACTCGCACATTGATCAGAATCCTAAGATAGTACAGAATCCATATTATGTTAGTTCAAATTAATAAACTGTTTAAAAATTGAGAGATATGATTAATAGAATAGTATCAAAAATATCTTTAGCAATATTATTATTGTTTTCGATGACTAGTTGTGAGATGGGTTTGCAGGAGGATCATGATTATGATTCATCGGTGTTAGATCCAAATATTAATATGACAGCGTGGGAGTACTTCGAAAGTCGTACGGATCTCTTCACTATCTATATGGATGCAATAGAGTATGCCGAGATGAAGGATTACTTCACGCAGATAGATACGAAATATACGTTTTTGGCATTGACTGATAAGGCTATGAGTTCATTTATCACAACGTTTCCAGGAGTTGATTCAATTGGAGAGGTTGATAAAGAGTCTGTTGTCAACCTTATAAAGTACCATATTGTTGATGGGGAGTATAGTAGTTATGGGCAACTTGATGTTGAGCCAATGTTTGTACCCACCCTTCGAGATGGTGAGTCGGGGTTAATGACTATGTTGGTTCGTAAGAATCCATGGCAGAATGATGCGGGAAAAGTTGTTGTGAATGATTCAGGTAGTAACTCTAATTCACTTATGAGGTCGGCAGTTAGTAGTAATATTAAGCCTACTAATGGAGTTATTCACGTATTCGAATCGTATAGTTATTACAAAAAATAATTTTATAGTAAAAAATTAAATTATGATAAATAAGATAAAATCAGTGTTACTGGTTGCACTAGCACTCTTTGCGTTTGCTAGTTGTGAGAAAGATGGTGAGATTATTGATCCATCAAGTAACTTACCTGTTATCTCCTATCCGTATGACTCTATATCTGTGGATTTGAATGAGATTGATAATCTGCCTATTATTGCGTTTATAAAGTCAGAGGCAGGGCTACGGAGTGTAGAGCTCTCTATAATTACTACTGAAAGTGACACTATCTTAATAAATAGTTTTACAGATTTTTTCAATGATAAGAACTACTCACTTTCGGAGACGATGAATTATAAAAATAACTTTAAGAGTGCATTGGTAACAGCTACCGACAAACTAAATAGAGTTGAGGTTCAGGAGTTGCCGATTGAGGTCGCCGATGTTGTTCTACCACCAGTTGTTACATTTGATCCAGAGAGGATTGAATACGACGAGATTCTTGGAGGAGTTTTGCCTAAAACTAAATTTATCGTTACATCTACCGTTGGATTGAAGAGGGTAGAGATGGTTTTGGTAACGGCTGATGGGCAAGAGGATTATGGCTTTCCGATAGAGTTTTCGAACAATGAGATGGAGTATACTTTTGATGAGATGATAAACTATAATGATGATAGTAGAGGGTTTATAGTTAAGGCTTTTGATATTTACGATCAGATTAGAATATCTACTCTACCTGTTGTATATAAATCTGTGCCACCACCAACGGTTACTTTTATCGATGAGGTTATCATTGCAGATAAAGGAGAGAACAAAGTTGTTGAAGCTAATATAACTTCAGCGAGTGGAGTTGTTAAGGTTGATCTATTTAGGGTTGATGGTGATGTAGAGGTAAAGATTGCTACTGAGAACTATTCAACGCCACAAAAAGAGCTTAAATATAGTGTAGGAGTTGAGTTTGTTAATGCAACTTCAGGAGTTAAGCTTGTAGCGACAGATAATATTGGAAAAAGTAGAAGTGAGTCTATTGGTGCTGTTGTAAACATTAACTATGCAAAGAGTATCTCTATCGGAACGCACACTTTGACGGAGGGGAATAGTTCTGCTCCAGATATTTATGCTTTGTTATCTTTGAGAGATATGAAGAGTTATAAACTGAGTGATTGTTTGGTGTCCGATGCTGCCTCTTCGAATGTCGATTTTAAGGTGTATGCTTTTGGAAGCTCTGCGGCATTGAGAATCTACTCTATTGACGGAGGTACTGGAACAAAGAGTAATGAGTATAAGTTTGGTAGTAAGACGGTGATGGATATGCCGATACAGAACAATACTAAATTTTTGAAAGTCACAGGACGAATTGATTTCGAGAGTGCTACTGTTGCGACCATTGAGGATGAGATAATTTCATCTCAGGTTGTATCTAATAATATCAACCCAATTGTGGTTGGAGATGTGATTGCTTTTAAGACGGGAGCTAAATCCACATCGGGTGCATTCAAGATTGGTATTATGAAGTTGGTATCAGATGTTAAAGTTGAGGGTAATAACCCAACTTCACGACTACTAACTTTTGATATTAAGATTCCAAAGGAGTAAATAATATCTGCTCACTGTTAGCACGCAGCTTTATAGCGTGCCAGCAGTGAGCTTAATAAAATAGAACCGATGAGATTAATTATTTGTTTTTTAGTATGTTTATCAGGAGTTGTTTCGCCTCTATTTTCGCAGGAGGGCAATGGCAAGAAGATATATGCAGACTACCATGGAGTTCGTTATACGAGAGATTTTGATGGGAAGTTGGGTCGTTGGGAGATGCATGCAGATACACGCAAATCAAAAACGGGTAGAGAGACTCTATGTTATAATGCCGATTTTATTGATGAGAGTGGACGTAATGATATTGCGGCAGTAGCTTATCCCCAAGTAGGGATGCAGTCGAATATGGATCCGCACTATATTGAGTATCAGATTTTATCGGCGAAGAGTGCAAAGATTGATGGGTTTTTCATTGAATGGGGCTTTATGCAGCATGAAAATGATCTACTTCTGAGGGCTATGCAACCTATTGCGGCTAAATATGGGTTTGAAATTGGTGTCAATTGGTGTGATGGGTGGTTGTATTATAACTGGATAACGAAGTACTATCCAGAGATTGATACAAGAGAGGAGAAGACGGAGCATTATGTAAAGAGTTACCAATACTTGATAGATAGTGTATTTACGGGAGAAACTGCACCAATGGTAGATGGACGTCCTGTGTTCTATCTCTTTGGACCTGGAGCAAAACATGACGAGTATAAATGGGTGCTGTCTCAGTTGGAACTTCCAGAAGGTATGAAGCAACCTAGAGCACTGAGAAGATGGGCTGATTGGGGAGAGCTGCGAGATGATAAATATATTCCAGTAACGCAGAGTGATGATATCTCAAAATGGACAGAGTTAGATGCGATTCCTACTGCGTGGCTACCTGCGAGAGTTAGACCGATGGATAGTATATATCCTAACTATGACTACTATGCGACTGCGGATGATGTTATTGAGTTTATGAAGCCATTTAGGGACTCAATATGGATGAGTGACTACCCTAAATATGATGTTAAATCAGGTTTTGCTATGCCAAGTATGGATAATAGTGGTTGTGCAGGGTGGGGAAGAGGTCACTTTTTTACGATACCTAGAGACAATGGAGAGACATATAAGCGTATGTGGGAGTTTAATATGGCGAGTAAGGATAGTTTAGATATGATGTTTATTGCGTCGTGGAGTGACTATACGGAGGGACATGAGATTGAGCCAACAATTGAAAACGGTGATAGGGAGTTGAGAACAACACTAAAGTATGCCTCTATATTTAAGAGTGAGGTTGAAGATGATAGGGGTATTGAGTTGCCTTTGAGACTTTTTAAGTTGAGGAAGCGCAGTCAATTTATGGGTGATATGCGGAAGTTTGTTAAGTCGATTAAGCCTATTGATGCGAAGTTAGATCGTAGTGCTGTGTTGATTAGTGAGGGTGAGTATGGTGGTGCTATCGAGTTATTGTCTGAGGCTGATGGTGAGTTAAAGGAGTTGGAGAGTGATCTAAAATCTAATGATGTTGTCGTTACGGAGGATGAGTTGAGGTTTAGCTTAAATATGTTTGGAGATAGCTATCATGTTACAAATGAGTTGAAGCTCTATCTGTCGGATGCCACTATGTATGAGCTAATCGCAAGTAGATCGTATACGGGTTATCTTGAATTTGAGTACTATGACGAGGGTAAAGAGCGTATTCGTATCTACTCCCCTACCGACAGAGAACCAAAAGCTCTTTTCGGAACTGTTGCTGATTTTCGTACTGATAACACAAATGGATGGAAAAAAGCGAGGGTTAAACTCATTACAGATAACATTGAGTATAAATCGAATAGTTTTTCCTTTTTAATTAAGGGTAAGGTAAGAGTGAAAAATTTCAAAATAGACTACACAACCTACAAATAAATATTATGAAAAAAATAGGATTGTTACTATCGTTACTACTCTTCGTTTGTACTGCTACGGCGGGAGAGCGGATAAAGTACACAATTAATGATAACTGGAAGTTTAATAAGGGTGCAGCATATGATGCGCACAAGTCAACTTTTAATGATGATGTGTGGGAGGTTGTAAATATTCCCCACACATGGAATAATGTCGATGCAGATGATGTAACTCCGGGATTTTATCGTGGAGTAGCGTGGTATCGACGTGATATAGATATTGCGGAGGGTAACGAGGGGAAACAAGCTTTCGTATACTTTGAGGGGGCGAATCAGGTTGTTCAGCTATATGTTAATGGACACTTCGCAGGAGAGCACACTGGAGGGTATACTCGATTTAATTTTGATGTGACTAAATTTATCAATTACGGAGAGAAGAATAGCCTTGCGATTAGAGTAGACAATGCTCATAATCCTAATATTCCTCCGTTGTCAGCAGATTTTACCTTTTTTGGTGGTATATATCGAGATGTATATATGATATTTACAGATAAGATTCATGTATCTTTGGATCACTACTCATCTTCTGGTGTATATATCAAGACACCTAAAGTTTCGGCTAAAAGTGCAGAGGTAGAGTTGACTACTCATTTAAGTAATGAGACTGATAGAGCTACTAAGGTTTTGGTTGAGCATACTATTGCTGATGGTTTTGGAACAACCGTTGAGCGAGTATCTGAGATTAGTGATTTGGGTGTTGGCGAGAGTGTTCAAGTTCAGAGTGGTGTTGAGATTAAATCTCCTCGTTTGTGGGATATTGACGATCCGCATAGATATATGGTGTACACAAAAATTTATAATGTCGATACAAAGGAGCTGTTAGATGAGGTGTCGAACTATATTGGTTTACGTTGGTTCTCGTTCGACCCAGAGAAGGGGTTCTATTTGAATGGTCGTCACCATAAATTGAGTGGTAGTTGTCGTCACCAAGACTACTTGGGTAAGGGTTACGCCTTGAGTGATGATATGCATGTCAGAGATTTGATGTTACTAAAAAATATGGGAGGGAACTTCTTGAGAGTTTCACACTATCCTCAAGATCCTGTTATAATGGAGATGTGTGACAAGTTGGGTATTGTAACCTCTGTGGAGATTCCAATCGTAAATGCCGTAACGGAGAGTCAGGAGTTCACAGAAAACTCAGTGCATATGGTTAAGGAGATGATTTATCAAGATTTCAACCGACCATCGGTTGTGATGTGGGCATATATGAATGAGGTTCTTCTACGTCCTCCATATAAAGGAGATGAGGTTAGGATGGACCAATATTATAAAGATGTTGAAAAAGTTGCCAGAGTACTAGAGTCGTGCGTTAGAACAACAGATCCGACTAGATATACCATGATGGCATATCACAACGCCCCTTATGCATATGAGCGAGCTAACTTGACCGATATCCCTATGATTCAAGGGTGGAATCTCTATCAGGGGTGGTATGAACCAGATATTAATGATTTTCAACGTCTTTTGGATAGAGCCAACAAAGAGTATAAGGGTAAGAGCATAATTGTCACCGAGTATGGTCCAGGGGTAGATCTACGTTTGCATTCGTTCGATTCAGAGCGATTTGACTTTACGCAAGAGTACGGATTGATATATCATCGCCACTACTTGAAAGAGATGCTTAAACGTGATTTTGTTACAGGTTTTTCGATGTGGAATCTTAATGATTTCTACTCAGAGCCACGAGTTGATGCAGTGCCACATGTGAATAATAAAGGAGTTACGGGGTTGGATCGAGAGAAGAAGGATACTTATCTATTCTATGAGGTTTCACTAAATAAAACACCTCTATTGTATATCGGGAATAAAGAGTGGAAGAGTAGAGGAGGTGTTGCCAATAGTGGAGAAGATGTTTGTGTGCAGCCTTTACCAATTTTTACAAATCAAAAGAGTGCTACGCTTGTTGTCAATGGTAAGAGTCTTGGCACAGTGAAGAGCGATGGCGGAGTTGCGATGTTTAATGTTCCGTTCGTAGATGGACGTAATCATATATTGGCTAAGTCGGGGTCTTTGACAGATGTTTTGAATGTAGATTTTAAATTGATTCCAAATAATATATCAAAATCCAAAGTTCCATTTACTGAGATGAATGTGATGTTGGGCTCTCATAGATACTTTGAGGATAGGGTGTCGCAGACAGCATGGATTCCAGAACAAGAGTACAAAGAGGGTAGTTGGGGCTATGTTGGCGGTGATGTTTATAGACGTAACACATGGGCAGGCTCTCTATTGGGTTCGGATGCAGATATTTTAGGAACTATTAATCACCCTATATTTCAGACTCAGAGGGTCGGTATTGAGGCGTTTAAGGCGGATGTTCCAGATGGGAAGTACTCTATTTATTTGTATTTAGCAGAGTTGGATTCTGATAGTAGTCGAGAGGCTTTGGCATATAATCTAGGAGGTGATGCGGAGCAGAAGGAGTATAAGGAGCGACGTTTCGATATATCTATTAATGGGGTTATGGTATCAGAATCGTTGTGTATTGCAGAAGATATTGGATTTAATAGAGCAGCAATAAAAAAGTATGAGGTTATTGTAAATGATGGCAAAGGGGTCTCCGTTGAGTTTGGTAAGATTGCAGGTGCGCCAGTTTTGAATGCTATTAGAATCTATAAGAACTAAATCTGTTGTTAAATAATATCATTTGTCTACTGTAATCAGTTGTGTAAGGTGTTGTTGCAATGATATATTCAATAATAAAAAGTTTGTGTGAATATTAGATTTTATATTTGCACGAACTTTTTTTAAATTTAATGTAATTTTTAGGCGTAAATATTTGGTAGATATTTAAAATGTATCTATATTTGTGCTCTGAATAAGAGAAAGTAACTATGGTGGTTGTAGCTCAGTTGGTTAGAGCGTCGGTTTGTGGTTCCGAAGGTCGTGGGTTCGAAACCCATCATCCACCCAAAGTACTAAAAAGAAGAGTCTATATAATAGACTCTTCTTTTTTTTGTTACATCAGTCAAGTATATATTGGGTCAATCTGAAATTAGAGCGTTAGAGATATCACTTATTTCATTTTTCGATTAACTAAACTTTTTGCTTAAAACAGAGCTAGACAAAGCAGTCCAAAATGTGGTAGATAATCATAGCTGATATTTACCATTTTTTTGTGACAATTATAGGTTACTGTATAGGGAATTATTTTATTGAAGAGTGATTATTTTAGGACTTCATTCTATGATTGATAAAAACCCCAATTTAGAGAACCTTATTAATTCTTTAGATTTAATAAGTACGGTGACAAATAATCCTTTAAGGGTTAGTTTGAAGGATTCTATGTATCATTATGAATACAGAATTATTTCCCATCAAGGATTCGATATATTACCATAGTTATATATCCCCATATAGATATTGAAATTAGCATTTGGAAGTAAAATAGTAATCTAATAAGATAATAAATAGAGTGAATATCCCTATTGAGTGATTCAAAACTATTAAAAACAAATGAGATAAATGACACACCTCTATTTGTAATTATGCTTCTGCTAGTTTCTAAATATTCAATATTTTCGTTTAATTGTCTTATCCTGTTACTTATACCTAATAAAATCGTTTTCCCACCAACGTCATCAATGCCAAATTCATCAATACGTTTAAGAATTACTTTTTTTTGGTATTGCTCATCTATTATAATTTCCTTCTTTAGCTTCTTATATTTAATTTCACCTATATTTTCATTCGCAAATTCGACTCTCAAATAATGCCTAGTCATTTGAATAGGATATTTTGTATTTGCCCTTAATATTGGAATATATAATATTAGAACTTTACCCCCTATCAATACCGTATCATTTGTAACACTGTAATCAAAATTCGGTTTAACATTCTTTGCAATATTATTATATTCGATTATTAGGCTATCACTCTTGTGTATATTTAAATCAAGAATATTTAACTATTACATAAGCCGTTTTTAAATTAAAATATATCTGATATTGAATAGAGCTTAATATCAAGTTAAATAAAATCAAAACAGATATCATAATAATTGCCTTTTTCGGATTACTATGTGTACTAAATTTAGATATTGGGGTGAAATACTTTTTATGGATATATATGTATAACGGACTACCTATAACAATGAAGAATATGGATATGTGGTTTGAAAATGACAATAAATTATATGATTCGGAGTGACTGAAATATATTTTAACATATAGCCCAATAAATAATACTGTTATTATTATCACAGGAATTATTATTGTTCTTTCTAAATTATTGAATCTCTGTTTCATAATATTTGTTAATATTTGTCCGATCATACAAATGTAATGTTTTTTTCTTATATTTGTGGAAGTTTAGCAGGGAGAAAACTGTTAAATAAAATATAGCGTTTTGCTATTGTTTTGTGCTGAAAAAACGACCAATTTACAAGCCACAAAAACAATGAGTCAAACGCCTACGCTTTGCGTGGGCTTTACTTGTTGTGGCATGGTGCTTGGTCGTACCTTTCGGCAAACGAGTACTGTCCACGCATTTGTGTGTATCCCTCTCCTTAGGCAATAGTGAAATTAAACTATTAACCAATAAATTATTAGAAATTATGAAACTTATGCAAGGTAAGAAGGAAACATTAGAAGATTTTAAGAATGCATCTAAACAAAACCTATTAATAAGTATTTTAGCATGTATAGTATTGGGATGTATAGTATTGTGGGGTCTATTTTATGCACATGAAACTTCCTGGACATGGGAAGTCCGTCCTATGCTAGAAGTGCTAATTATAGCAATGATATTAGTTTTTTTGTTTTTCTTATATGTTTTATTTAAATCACTATGGGATTTAGCATATGGTTGTGCCAAACGCCATGCAGAATATGTTGATTCTAAAAATAAAATTGAGAAAGCAACTCTAATAGATGAATTAAGAAAAGAAAGAAAAAAACAATTTGAATTAGGTTGTATCTCAAAGTATGGAGATATGACAACTAAATTTGAGTGGATACAATATATAAGTCGAGGGAAAACAAGGTCAATAATGATTTTTGAAACATCTAAGATTATTTTAATTGATAATGTAGAGTATCGGTTTGAAGATATTTTAGAAGTTAATTTGTCCAATGATAGTAAGACAATGTTTTCCACAAATACCTCAACATCAAATGTACTAGGGCGAGCAGTTGTAGGTGGGATTCTTTTGGGAGGAGTTGGGGCTATTCTTGGAGGCGTAACAGCAAAGCAAAACACACAAAAACAGGTGGATACTATGACATATACATTAAAAATCCTTGTAAATAGCATCAATAATCCAATACTTTCATTTGAATTTGACAAGCGATATTTCCATAATTATACAGGAATGAATGAAGTACTCATTAATAAATTAGTATCTACATTTTCAATAATAATTGAACGAAATAAGAAATAGAAAATAAATAAATTTCTAGCCTTACTATTATTTGCGATTTGAGATATGGGGTATATTTTTAATTAAATATGCTCCTTTTTCACTAAATTTATTAATATATAATAATTTTAAAGCCAAAATAAGGCAAAGCAGCTAATCGGGTTTGGTGCTTCAGATATTGTTCAAGTCGTTATAACAAAAAAAGCAACTAATCTTTCGATTAATTGCTTTTTTGCGGTATGGACGGGACTCGAACCCGCGACCCCCTGCGTGACAGGCAGGTATTCTAACCAAGCTGAACTACCACACCGTTGGTCTGCTGTTAAGAGTGTTACTTCTTAAATGCAGTGCAAATATAGGGCGAATATATATAACTTCCAAATTTATTCACAACTATTTTCAATCTTTTTAAAGAAAGAAAAGTTGACACTGCCGTAAGTTCTTGTATCATAGCAGTTTGGATGCTCATTAAAATTTAAACTTTTTGAGTGCTCAAATATCAAAATTCCATCTTCTTTCAATAAATCCCTAGATAATATCAAATCAACAACTTCATTTGACTGCTCTAAATCGTAGGGAGCATCCGAAAATATGATGTCAAATTGCTTGTTACAGCTTTTTAAGTATAAAAAAGCATTAGCTTTTACAGCAAATAAGTTCTTAAATCCAAATTTTGCAGCATTATCCTTAATAAATTTGTGATGAACAGCATTTATTTCAATAGATACAACCGACTTTACTCCTCTAGATGCAAGTTCGTAACTTATAGACCCAGTTCCTGAAAATAGATCAAGAGTATCTAGATCTTCAAAATCTACAATATTATTAAGTATATTAAAAAGGTTTTCTTTTGCAAAGTCTGTTGTAGGTCTAGCTCGTAAGTTGGATGGAGTAGCGATTATTCGTCCTCTGTGTGTTCCACTAATTATTCTCATTTGGATAATCTTATTAAGTCGTTATAATTATTAATATCTGCTCTTTGAGGCACTATACACCAATTTAGACACGAAACATCATGTACATCGTGAATTATGGCTTGTATCTGCTCTAGTATAGCACTACTTTGACTACCCGATACGTATACTGGTAGTGGGGTGTTTTTGCTCTCAAATTGTAGTCGTACACTTTGAATACAATAAAGAAGGGTATTTATCTCAATATTACTAGACATCACATCTGCATACAGTAATCTGTTTCCAACGCAACAGCTTATAGATGTAGAGCAGTCATTGAAAGTAACAGCAATAGAATCAATGTCCATTAATATATCAGATAATATAGTTGCATAAAACTTAACAGTGTCAAAATTATCTTTAAATATTTTAACTATCGCAGAGTTGGCTGCCATAAGAGCTCTAACTCCGTATTTTGATTCTGTTATTATAGGGGTAGCTGATTGTGGAATATTGATCGTATTAAGTTCTAGTATTTTTCTAGCAGAGTCGTACTCATCTATACTGATGAGATTTTCTGGAGTTAGGATCACATCACTTGTGTCAATAATGACATTTACGGCGCTATAATTTGAGTGTAGTGCTACGAGTGATGATGTGAGTTCGGCTTCTACATCATTTGATGTAAATGGCACGTAATTCAGCGTCTCAACACTTTCATGTTTAGTCATAGAATAATAAAGTCCACTAGGTGTAACCCTAATGGACAATATTATATCTGAAGTATTATTTATATTACTCCCAGTTACCTGCATCGTTAATTGCTTTATCCATTGCACCTACTTTGATTCCAGGATATTTATCAAAAGTTTTTCTATCATCAATTAAGTTGATTAACTCTTGTTTATTTAATTCTGTTAGGAATAGTTTAAACGGTGCTTTACACTCAAATACAGGAACTATAACTTCGCTTTCAGTTACAAAGTTACCTGCATCCATAATAAATAACTCACCATTAGAATGAGGAATTACGTTAAGATTAGCTACCATTTCAGGAGTAAATCTTCTTGCGCCAAAGACAGTGTCAATAACTGGAATTTTAAACTGCTCTACTCTAACTCTACCCTCTGCAACAGCAACCGAGTCATCAAAAGAACCGATAGTTTTTTCAACAATGATTGAGTCGTTAAGAATAAAAGCAATTAGTGTGTCAAAGCTTGGAGTATAACTGTCGTGTTGAGTCTTGAATAGACGTTGCGCTGCACGAATATCCTTAACCTTTACAATAACAGCCTCTTGGCGTAATGCCACCTCTTCTTTAAATCTTAAAGGGGTCATAATCTGTTCAAAAAGCGCATACGCCAATCCAATGATTACAATTCCCAGAATAATTTGAGCTACCTTTCTTTTCATTTTTATTTTTATTAAGTTTGTATCTAAATATATTAAAATTTACTAATCAAATGTTGAGTAATTATGCTAAGTGAACACATTATGTCTCAAATTTACTCTAATTTTGCTTTTACACCAACTTTTGGGCAAAAAAAAATCATAGAAAATTTATCGGAGTGGATAATTAGCTCAGATTTAGAGACTATCTTCATATTAAATGGGTACGCTGGTACAGGAAAGACGACAATAATATCCGCATTTGTTAAAACACTTATATCACTAGATATCAAACCAATACTACTTGCTCCGACTGGACGTGCAGCTAAAGTAATGGCACGATATAGCTCTGTTAGTGCACACACTATTCACAAAAAAATATATAGACAAAAAAGTTTGACTTCAGAGGAATCTTCCTTCTCTTTAGACTATAATAGAGAGAAAGATGCATGTTTTATCATAGATGAAGCCTCTATGTTGGCAAATGACTCTAATGTTTTCTCTGCCGTTGGCTCTGGGGCGGTGTTAGATGATTTAATAAAATATGTTAGAAGTGGGACACGTTGTAGGTTGATGATTGTTGGTGATGATGCACAGCTTCCTCCTATTGGGCATGATCGTAGCCCTGCGCTTGATCCTAATAATATGAGAGGGTATGGAGATGTGATGTACACATCTCTGGAAGACGTAGTTAGACAGAGTAGTGATTCGGGAATACTATTTAATGCAACCTTAGTGAGGTGTATGTTGGAGAGTGGGATATATGAACCTCCAATGTTTTCGCTTGACTTTCCCGATGTAAAATCAATATCTGGGGCGGAGTTTATAGATGAGTTAGAGACGTGCTACTCTAAATATGGGAAAGAAGATACGATAGTCATTACGAGATCCAATAAGCGTGCAAACAAGTATAATGAGGGGATTAGGGGCAATATTCTATATGCCGACGAAGAGATCGAATCTGGAGATATGTTGATGGTTGTAAAGAATAACTACCACTATACAGAGCGCATTGAGAAGTGCCCCGTAGACTTTATTGCCAATGGAGATATAGCGAAGTTAGTACGTATTCGCAGGCATCAGGATCTGTATGGATTTAGATTTGCGGATGCTAGTTTACAATTTTCAGATTATGATGATTTTGAGTTGGATTGTAAAATTATTCTTGACACCCTTAGTAGTGAATCTCCTGCGTTAAATAGGGAGCAAAATTCAAAACTATTTTTTGCTGTTAATGACGATTATGCGGAGATAAAATCAAAAGCCAATAGATATAAAGAGGTGAGAGATAATCCACACTTTAATGCGCTGCAAATTAAATTTGCCTATGCAGTAACTTGCCATAAAGCTCAGGGTGGTCAGTGGAGTTCCGTGTTTATAGACAAGATGCTCTTTGGTGATGAGATTATGAATAAAGATTTAATGCGTTGGCTATACACAGCTATTACCAGAGCATCAAAGCGAGTATATTTTGTAAATTTTGATGAACGTTTCTTTGAACCAGAATAAGTAATCACTATTCACTGCGACCATGTAGTGTTCCCACCGCTATATTAACAGAGAGAGCAAAATTATATTATCAAAAAAATAGCGTACATTTGCACACTATATTAGTACTATTATTAAATTTTTATTTTTAGAATAAATTGGCAAAAGAGAAAAAATATGCGGAAACTCCGCTAATGCAACAATACTACTCGATTAAAGCGGTTCATCCTGATGCGATTTTACTCTTTAGAGTTGGAGACTTTTATGAGACATTTGGTACAGATGCCATAAAAGCGAGTGGTATATTAGGTATTACACTAACTCGCCGAGCTAATGGAGCTGCATCTTTTGTGGAGTTGGCAGGTTTTCCACACCACTCGGTCAACACTTATCTTCCGAAACTAGTGAGAGCAGGGGAGCGTGTTGCTATATGCGAGCAATTGGAAGACCCTAAGAGTACAAAAAAAATCATTAAACGAGGAGTTGTTGAGCTTGTTACACCTGGAATTACAACAGGAGATAATAATTTAACAACAAAAGAGAATAATTTTCTTGCCTCTGTATTCTTTGGAAAAAATGGTACGGGCATCGCTTTTTTAGATATTTCGACAGGAGAATTTTACGTTGCAGAGGGCGACGATCAATATATAGATAAATTAATCTCAAGTCTACAACCCAAAGAGATTCTTACTCAGCGAGGGTTGGAGGGGCGATTTAACGCTACGTTTGGAGATAAACACTACACATATAGACTTGATGATTGGGTATTTTCGGAGGATATAAATAGAGAGAAGTTATGCAAACAGTTTGAGTGTAAATCACTCAATGGGTTTGGAATCTCTGCTATGAACTCTGCGATAGCTGCGGCGGGTGCAATATTATACTACTTAGAGTTTACGGAGCATAAAAATATTAAACACATTTCCTCTATATCTAGGATAGATAAGGATGAGTATGTTTGGTTAGATAAATTTTCGATTCGTAACTTAGAGCTATTTTCATCAAATAACTCTATTGGTAAGAGTGGTTTTACAGATATAATTGACCGTACGATTTCGCCAATGGGCGGGCGTCTTCTTAGGCGCTGGGTTGCACTTCCTATAAAAGATATTGTTAAAATTAACAAACGTCTTGATGTTGTTACGGAGTTCAAAAATGATTCGGAACTTAGAGACTCTACAATTAGTGCTCTTGAGCAGATTGGTGATCTGGAGCGCATTGTCTCCCGTATCGCAACCTTCAAGGTTATGCCACGTGAGTTAATACAGTTAAAAAGCTCTCTATATGCTATTGAAAAGTTATTAGAGACGATTAAAGATAGCAATTGTACTACACTTAAATCTGTTGGGTCTAAGTTAGATTTATGTCTAAATATTAGATCTAAAATAGAGTCAGATATATTCCCTGATCCGAGTAATCAACTACTTAAAGGTGGTGTTATTGCAGAGGGTGTAGATTTGGAGCTGGATGACCTACGACGCATTGCCAACCATGGTAAAGATGTTATGATTGACATACAGAACCGAGAGAGTGAAGCAACGGGTATTCCGTCACTAAAGATAAACTATAATAATGTATTTGGCTACTATATCGAGGTTCGAAATACACATAAAGATAAAGTTCCAGAGAGTTGGGTTCGTAAGCAGACTTTAGCTAATGCAGAGCGATACATTACGGCAGAGTTAAAGGAGTATGAAGAGAAGATCCTTGGTGCTGAGGGGCGTATCATTGCTATTGAGCAGCGCCTATACTCTGAGCTTATGTTAATTATCAGTGATGAACTTCAACCTCTACAAAAAAATGCAAATTTAGTTGCCCATATAGATTGTCTACTATCTTTTGCGCAGATTGCTATTGAGCGAAATTACTCTCGTCCAACTCTAAATGATGGTAAGGCACTCGATATTAAGGGAGGTCGTCACCCTGTGATTGAGACGCTGCTGAAGGTTGGTGATGAGTATGTTCCTAATGATATATATCTTGACAATGATAGTCAGCAGATAATGATGATTACTGGACCTAATATGTCAGGAAAGTCGGCACTACTACGTCAAACAGCACTTATTGTGCTCATGGCACAGATGGGATGTTATGTCCCTGCAACGAGTGCGAAGATCGGAGTTGTTGATAAGATATTTACAAGGGTTGGTGCATCAGACAATATCTCACAAGGGGAGAGTACTTTTATGGTTGAGATGTTGGAGTCTGCGAGTATTATGAATAATATTTCAGATCGTAGTTTAGTACTGTTTGATGAAATTGGACGAGGCACAAGTACTTATGACGGTATTTCAATCGCATGGGCTATGGTTGAGCATCTTCATAACCATGACAAGAGAGCTAAAACCCTCTTTGCTACCCATTACCATGAGCTTAACGAGATGGAAGAGAGTTGTCCACGAGTTAAAAACTTTAATGTTTCGGTAAAAGAGGTTGATAAAAGTATAATATTTCTTCGAAAGTTGGCAAGAGGGGGTACGGGGCATTCATTCGGTATACACGTTGCTAAAATGGCAGGTATGCCAAAGAGTGTTATTCTTCGTGCTGAGAATATTTTAAAGATGCTAGAGTCTTTTCGCCAAAATAATGATGGAGTGCAAATATATAGTAATAATGTTGATATTAGTGAACTAAAGCCCGTTCAGGCGAGTAGTAATAGTGGTATACAGCTAAGTATGTTCCAATTGGACGATCCCGTGTTGGTTCAAATTAGAGATGAAATCAAGGGGTTAGACCTAAACTCTTTAACGCCAATTGAAGCGTTAAATAAACTTAATGAGATAAAAAAAATAACAGGATTATAACGAACGAAACTCAGTATCACTATTTAATATATGTGATACTGAGTTTTATTCTTTCGTCATAGTGTATTGTGCATTATAGTGCTACACTATTTCAGTAAATCCATCTTTTTCTTCCCCACATAGTGGACATGCCCAATCTTCAGGAAGTTCCTCAAACGATGTTCCTGGAGCGATATTAGTGTCTGGATCTCCTAGTTCTGGATCGTAAATATATTGACAAGCCCCACATTGATACTTTTTCATAATTATAATAATTTAGAGTTAATAGTTTAGGAATATAAAAATTATAGGTTCAATAACCATGCCACTGAGGTATATATAATGTGGTGATTTAGACTCTATCGTAGGCTGCAAAATAAAAGTTACTGTTATCAATCTTAATGATTTTGTTGTAAACAAAGAAAAAACTACCTTTGCCTTGATAGGTTAATAATTCAATAATTTTGTATTATTGTCTGTTTGTAGGGTTGTTGATATATTGCATATGGTAGCCCTTTTTAGTAAATTTTTAGTGAGAGGGTTATATACTAAATATAAGCTCTAATATAATAAGTAATTATAGATGGATTTTAAAACGATACGCCCAATCCTGGGTAATGGTAAGAAGCTACATATTGAGACATATGGTTGTCAGATGAATTCTGGTGATAGCGAAATTGTAGTGTCAATTATGCAAAAAGAGGGTTTTTTCTATACAAATAAAATAGAAGAGGCTGATATTATACTTATAAATACCTGTTCTATTAGAGATAATGCTGAGAAGCGTATTTGGGGAAGATTAAAAGAGTTTAGTAAATATAAGAAGTTAAATAGAAAACTTATAGTCGGAGTTATTGGATGTATGGCTAAGAGGTTAAACGAGGAGTTAATCGAAAAGTCTAAAATTGTAGATATAGTTGTTGGACCAGATTCATATAGAGACCTTCCCGATTTAGTTCGTAGTATTCGCAAGGGGGTAAAAGGTGTTAGTGTACTTCTATCTCAAGAGGAGACATATGCGGATATTTCGCCCGTTCGACTTGACAAGAGTGGAGTAAGTGCATTTATTGCAATTATGCGAGGGTGTAATAATATGTGTTCATATTGCGTAGTTCCATATACAAGGGGGATAGAGCGAAGTCGTAATCCCCAAACAATTATTAACGAAGCAAAGGATCTTTTTGAGTCAGGATATAAGGAGGTTACGCTGCTTGGACAGAATGTAAACTCATACGGTTGGTCTGAGGGAGAGGGTGATAAGATAGGTTTTCCTGATCTTTTGAGACAAGTTGCAGCTATTAGTCCACAGTTAAGAGTTAGGTTTTCGACTTCTCATCCAAAGGATTTGAGTGATGAAGTTTTGGAGATTATGGTTGCTATGCCTAATATATGTAGAGCGATTCATCTTCCTGCACAGTCGGGTAGTAGTCGTATGCTTGAGTTGATGAATAGAAAGTATAGCCGAGAGTGGTATTTGGATAGAATGTATTCAATACGTAAACATCTTCCCGACTGTTCAATAACTACAGATGTAATTGCAGGGTTTTGCGGTGAAACGGAGGAGGATCACAAAGAGACTATATCGTTGATGAACGAGGTTGGTTATGATTTTGCGTATATGTATAAGTACTCTGAGCGACCAAACACAAAAGCCCAACGCACAATGATAGACGATGTACCAGAAGAGGTGAAGACTGCTCGTTTGACGGAGATAATTGACCTTCAACAAAAACTCTCGTTAGAGAGTAATAAGTTGGATATTGGCAAGTGTTTTGAGGTTTTAGTGGAGGGTGTTTCTAAGCGTAGTGACACGAAGCTATACGGTAGGACATCGCAGAATAAGGTTCTTATATTTGATAGGAAAGATTATAAAATTGGAGACTACGTTATGGTTAATGTAACAGAGTGTAGTTCTGCAACTCTAAAAGGAGAGAGTATATAAAAACAGAATAAAAGAAGGAGACGAAGTTTTTGACAAAATTATGAAATTTTATTGAAAACTTCGTTTTCGGCTTTTTGTGACAAAATATTATAAGATATGAAAGCACGAATAATTACGATTGGGGATGAGATCCTAATTGGTCAGATTGTAGATACTAATACTTCATGGATTGCGTCAAGATTAAACGATATAGGCGTTACAATTGATACGACAATATCGATTGGAGATAGAGAAGATGCGATTATAGATTGCGTTGAATCTGCTCTGCGAGAAGTTGATATTACAATTATCACAGGTGGTATAGGTCCAACAAAAGATGATATTACAAAACATACACTAGCTAAGATTTTTAAATCTGAGTTGGTTCGAGATGAAGCGACGTATCAATTTTTGAAAGATATGTTGGCGACTAGAGGGGTTGAATTTAATGAGTTAAATCGATCTCAAGCTATGGTTCCTGCGGCTTGTACTGTATTGCCAAATAGGAACGGGACAGCTCCATGTATGTGGTTCGAGAGAGGTGGCAAGGTTGTGGTCTCACTCCCTGGAGTCCCTTTTGAGATGAAATCTTTAATGACAGAGTTGGTTATTCCGAAACTAGAGGAGACGTTTGAATTTACGTCAAATGTACATAAAACTGCAATGACATTTGGCTTAGCAGAGTCTGTACTAGCTACCGTTATTTCTGATTGGGAGGATGGTTTAGAAGAGTATCTTCATTTGGCATATTTGCCGAACCCTTCGGGGATTAGGCTGAGACTCTCTGCATATAATGTAGAGAGGGAGGTTGCAGAGATTGCAATTGAGAGAGCATTTGAGGAGTTGAAATTAATTATCCCAACCTATTTTATTGGATATGGAGAGATTACGGTTGCAGATGTAGTTGCAAATATATTAATCGAGCGTGGATCTACATTGTCTATCGCTGAATCGTGTACGGGAGGTGCTTTGAGTAGTAGGTTTACTATTAATAGTGGTGCATCTAAATATTTTGTGGGAAGTGTTGTAAGTTACAGTAATGAGGTAAAACATAATGTTTTGGGGGTTAAAAATGAAACACTCATTAAATATGGTGCTGTTAGCGAGCAGGTTGCAAGGGAGATGTCTGAAGGTGTTAGGCGTTTGTGTGGGAGTGATTACTCTATCTCCACAACGGGTATTGCTGGTCCTGATGGTGGTACGGAAGATAAACCCGTAGGTACAGTTTGGATTTCGGTATCTGGTCCGAGTGGTACTGTTGCAGAGAAGATAACTTTTGTCTCATTGAGAGAGCAGAATATTATGCGTTCAAGTGCAGCGGCAATTAATCTACTAAGACTAATCTTAATAAAGTAAAAAAAAAACGAAGTTTTCAAATGAATTTGAAAACTTCGTTTTTTTTTATTCGACATCTATAATGACTATCTTACTGTTCGGGAGGTCTGGTATGTATAGTTTACCATCCTCATATATCATATCCGCAGGGCCTGCAAATGTGTAATTTATATCCATTATTACAACCTCTTTGGTATCTAGTACGATATAACCGACCTCACCATCTACCCAATTAGTAAAGTATAATCTATCCTTTTTATCCGATAGCGCAAGTCCATCGTATTGACCTGGACGAGAGATTAGCTTCTCAACTTTAGGTGCAGCTATATTTTCGACTACATAAATTGTATTTTTGTCTGTTGTCACTCCATCTGCGGGATATGACGCAACATACATTTTTTCGTCCTCTATTACAATACCATTCGCACCAGGAATAGTTGTATACTCAACTATCATCTCTTTAGTTAGAGAAGTTGGATTAGATATATCAAGTTTAAATATCTTGTCCGTATTTGTTACAGATATATACGCTATGTCATCTTCGATTGCTATATCATTTACAAATACATTACCCTCTGGAAGTTCAAGTTTTAACGGTGTAAGAGTTGAGTCCTTTAAGTTGTAAACTACAATACAGCCTACATCGGCTATATATAGATAATCATCCTCAGTGTCCATCCCTTTAGGTGCGTTGAGCGTGCCATTTGCAGGGATTAATATCTCCGAGTTATTACCTATAACTTTCATAATGTACCCTTTGCCATCAAGGTTTAATGGGTTGAGGCTCTCACCACCAAAGTTTGAGAAATAAATGGTATCATTATTTTCAGTTGTACCCTCGCAGAATCGTGCGCCACTATCAATAGTTGCCACTTCATATACCTTTGGAGTTGAGTCGTTGCAAGCAGATGTACTTATAAGTAGTGCCGTTGCAAATAAAATGTGTGTGATTTTTTTCATAGTTGTTATTTATTTTATCTATTATCTGTTATCTGTTCTCTGCGATCACGCAGCGTCGCCCGCGTAGGGCAGTTAAAAAAAACTCTAATACACTACCTATTAGTCATTATTGAACTCGTTTTTACAAACATTACAAGAGTTTACTCGTCGTATGTATCCAGGCGAATTTCCACAAATTAAAGATATAAAAATAATAAAGTATCTCATTATAATATTTCTTTTTTTATCCGATGGAAATTTAGATTCTATATCCATAGATCCGCACTCAGGGCAATGTATCTCGTTTAAATTATGGTCCGAGCATCTGAGTATTTCAATAGCTTTATCAAAATTATCGTCAGCCACTACGACTTGCACCTGAAGAGAGTCAATCGCAGAGGAGTAGGGTAGTACGGAGCTAATTGTTTCGTTTATCACCTGAGAATCAATACCATTGTTGGCTAATGCGCCGCATACTAAGTGTGCAGAGTATGTACTATCACAATATTTTACAGTTTTCATATATTGTATGTATTGGTTTATTACTCTATTGGTAGTTTGTAACCTATTAATGTTGTCCCTCCCCACTGGTTTACCTCATGTTCGCTCTGTTCAACTATCTCTCCATTTATCTCCACATGTAGATTCATTTTGAATGGTGGCCACTCCCTAATAATTGGAGTCTGTGGATATGTGTTTGTTATTACATATAGGTACAACTCCGCTCTAAATACTAGATCTTGGGAGTCTAGTTCAATCACTCTCTCACCCTCGATAGGGTTTGTTCTAATTTCGTCAGTTCCATTAATTTCATATGGTCTATCTGTCATACTTTTGTAAGAGATCACTTTCCCCTCTTCATCATACCCCACAGCAGTCAAAAAAATATTATACCTCCACCATTCATCATAGTTAGATGTTATTTTTATTTTATATTTTTTTGTACAAGCCATATTATTAATGAGTTTTAAATCAAAATAGCACTCTATTTTTGATCAGATATAGTGCAAATATACATTTAAATTAGGATGTAATCAATATAAATAGATTCTTTTTGGTAAAGATGTATTTTTATAATTTTTTTTATATAAATTTGCGATAGCATTTATTTGGATGAAGGAGCGTCGTGACGCCATATAACGAGCCTTAAATTATATAAAAGTTGTAATAAATTGCTATTATATAGTTATATTGCTTTGCTTTGTGCGTAAATAATGAGTCACAATATGTTAAATGTGTGCAAAACTTTGCAAAATTAGTA
>CAMRBL010000003.1 GCA_947040435.1 uncultured Rikenellaceae bacterium | reverse complement strand
ATTGGTTACACTGAATACAGTTATCCACATCCCAAGTAGGAACATTTGAAGCAATACCACGTTTTTCAAAAGAAGCCGTAGCATTTTCCCATGTACCATCTTCTCTACCGTTGAATGCACTTACAGGAAGATCATCCCCTTTAAGAGCATTGATAGGAGCTACAACATTATTAATAAAGTCCGTAGCTTTAGCATCAGCAACAATAGCCATTGGTTCAGCCTCAATAGTTGCCCACTCAGCAGGAACTTCAACTTTAATAAAATCTTGTCCGCCTTTATCTACTGCGGCATAGTTCATTTTAATAACATCTTCACCTTTACTTCCGTAACTTTTAAGGATAGCGTTTTTCATCTCTTTCACAGCATTATCGAAAGGAATAACGTCAGCTATTTTAAAGAAAGCAGATTGCATGATAGTATTAGTTCTACTACCTAAACCCAATTCAGAAGCTATTTTTGTTGCATTTATTATATAGAAGTTGATTTTATTCTCAGCAAGGTATCTCTTCATATGGTTAGGAAGAGAAGATTTTGTTGTTTCAGCATCATGAACACTGTTCAACAAGAATGAACCACCCGCTTTAAGACCTTTCAACACATCATATTTATCAACATATGAAGGTACGTGACAAGCAACAAAGTTTGGAGTTGTCACTAAATATGGAGAAGTTATAGGGTTGTCACCAAAACGAAGGTGAGAAGATGTATAACCACCAGATTTTTTAGAGTCATAAGCGAAATAAGCTTGACAATATTTATCAGTTGATCCACCAATAATTTTGATAGAGTTTTTGTTTGCACCAACAGTACCATCAGCACCAAGACCGAAGAAAAGTCCTTCGAAAGTACCTGGTTTAGCAAGTGACACTTCAGCCCCAACAGGAAGAGAAAGGTTCGTAACGTCGTCATTGATACCTACAGTGAAACCGTTACGAGGCTCTTCAGCACGTAAGTTTTCATAAACAGCAAGTATTTGAGCAGGCGTAGTATCCTTAGAAGATAAACCATAACGTCCACCAACAACAATCGGAGCATTAGTTTTACCGTAGAACATATCTCTAACATCAAGATAAAGTGGCTCACCACTAGCACCTGGTTCTTTTGTTCTATCAAGTACAGAGACTCTTTTAACAGATGCAGGAACTACATCGAAGAAATATTTAGAAGAGAATGGTCTGTAAAGATGTACAGTAATAAGACCAACCTTATCACCTTTAGCATTAAGATAATCGATAGTCTCTTTCACTGTATCAGTGATAGAACCCATTGCAATGATTATATTTTCAGCATCCTCAGCACCATAGTAAGTAAATGGTTTATATTGTCTTCCAGTGATAGTTGAGATCTCTTTCATCATATCAGCTACCATATCAGGCACAGCGTCATAGAATTTATTACAAGCCTCACGAGTTTGGAAGTATATATCTGGATTTTGAGCAGTACCTCTAGTAACCGGCGATTCAGGGTTAAGTGCACGGCTACGGAATTGTGCTAAAGCCTCTTTATCAAGAAGTGGCATTAACTGCTCTTGCTCCATAAGTTCAATTTTCTGGATTTCGTGTGAAGTACGGAAACCGTCAAAAAAGTGAAGGAATGGAATTCTAGATTTAAGAGATACTAAGTGAGCAACACCCGCAAGGTCCATAACCTCTTGAACAGAGCTAGTAGCCAACATTGCGAAACCTGTTTGGCGAGTAGCCATAACATCTTGGTGGTCACCGAAGATTGAAAGAGCCTGAGCTGCTAGAGCACGAGCAGTAACGTGAAATACACTAGGAAGTAATTCACCAGCGATTTTATACATATTAGGCACCATCAAAAGAAGACCTTGAGAAGCCGTGAATGTTGTACTTAGCGCACCTGCTTGTAGTGATCCGTGAAGAGCACCTGCCGCACCAGCTTCAGATTGCATTTCAACGACTCTTACAGTCTCACCGAAGATGTTCTTGCGACCACCTGCAGACCACTCATCTACATATTCTGCCATCGTAGTCGATGGAGTGATAGGATATATTGCAGCCACTTCGCTAAACATATATGCAATATGAGCAGCAGCATAATTACCATCACAAGTAATAAATTTTTTCTTAGCCATCTTGTTGTTTATATAAAATTATCCAATATTAGTAAAAAAATCATTAATAGAGTTCGCATACAGTATAAACTGCACACAATTACACAAAGGTAAGTTATTTTTTCTAAAGTAATATATCTTTTTGATGTTAGTTTATTCACAAAGAACAATTTTAAACGTTTAGCATCACATATAGTTTACTATCAAATTGAGATTAGTATAAATTTAATTATGATAAATGATGGTACAGATTTAAGAGTTTAATCAAACTTAGAGTTAAAACTACATTTTATCTCATTAGTTTTATTTTAGTTAGTGCCTTTTTAAATTTTTAGCACTATTTTTGTGTTACGTTATATATTAAGAGTCCTATGTTTAAAATTATAAAGCAATTAACAATATACTGTTTCATTTTCTTCTTTACTTTTTCGATAGGCTACGTGCTTATCCTTAAGTGGGTACCGACAACTATCACCCCACTGAAGGTTATGTTCTTCTTCCAGAACATGTCATCAGAAAATAAGTTGATATACTCATCGTGGGCAAACTTTGGAGAGATCAACCCTACAATGGTAAAATCGGTAATAGCCTCAGAGGATAACAATTTCCTCACTCACCATGGGTTTGATTGGGAGGCTATTGAGAAAGCGATTGCATACAATAAGATAAACGGGCATAAGCGTATTTTGGGTGCGAGTACAATTTCGCAACAAACAGCAAAGAATGTATTTTGCATTCCAGACAGGACATGGTTAAGAAAAGGGTTTGAGACCTATTACACTATTTTAATTGAGCTATTATGGTCAAAAGAGGATATAATGGAGACCTATCTCAACATCATAGAGACTAGACCTAATGTTTATGGAGTAGAGGCAACGGCACAGAGGTACTACAATAAACCTGCTATTGACTTGAATCCCCATGAATCCTCTATGATTGCTACTGCACTACCCTCTCCGAGGCGTATGGATATTGCAAATCCAACTACATACCATGTAAATAGGGCATCAAAAATACGTAGATTGGTTAGATCTCTACCTAGAATAGAATTTGACTCAACGGGTATGACATTAATCGAGGAGTAGATATATTTTTCACTAAGTAACGAACTGTCTCTGACAGGAAACTTTAAAAGTCGCAATAATTCTCTATGAATTTTACATTTTCTTAGTGAGTTTGCTTTTTTTTTCAATAATGATATAAAATGATAGATTATAAAATCAAGACCCTTGGTAATGGACTAACTGTTGTTGTCCACCAGGAGAAGAGTTCACAAATGGCGGCAGTAAATATGCTATACCGAGTTGGCGCGCGTAATGAGAATCCCGAGCACACTGGATTTGCGCATCTATTTGAGCACTTAATGTTCAAAGGGACAACACAGATTCCGAACTTTGACACTCCGGTACAGATGGCAAGTGGAGAGAACAATGCTTTCACTAATAATGACTATACCGATTACTACATAACCCTACCCAAGGAGAATATTGAGACAGCTTTGTGGCTAGAAGCAGACCGCATGACTGGATTAAACATTACACCAGAGGGGTTGGAGATGGAGAAGCGAGTAGTTATAGAGGAGTATAATCAAAGGTACATAAACCAACCATACGGTGAGCAGTGGTTGTGCCTTAGAGACATGGCCTATAAAGTTCACCCATATAGGTGGGCTACTATTGGACTCTCTACGGAGCACATATCAAATGCAACGATGGATCAAGTAGATGAATTCTACAAGAGGTTTTACAATCCCAACAACGCTATACTATCCATTGCAGCGGCGTATGAGCCAGAGTATATGTTTGAACTAGCCGAGAAGTGGTTTGGAGATATTCCACTATTCGAGAGTGAGGCACAAAACATTCCAGTAGAGCCAGAACAAACAGAGGCAAGGCGTATGGAGTTGACACAAAAAATTCCTGCAAATTCAGTTACTATCGCATTTAAAATGGCGGGAAGAGACTCCATTAACTACTACGTTAGTGATATGATAAGTGATCTATTATCTAGTGGCAGCTCAGCAAGGCTATATCAGAGTTTGGTTAAAGAGCAAAAAATTCTATCGGCAGTCAATGCTTATATTACTGGCGATGTTGATCCGGGTCTATTTGTCGTAACGGGACAAGTTCTACCAGGTTTCACTATTAAAGAGGCAGAGGAGTCGTTATGGCGAGAGATCACGAAACTACAAACAGTAGAGGTTGAAGAGTACGAGTTAGAGAAGGTTAAGAATAAGTTTGAGGCGAATGTAATCTTCGGCGAACTGAATGTAATGAATAAAGCGATGAATCTTGGGTTCTATACTATGCTTAACGATCTTCCTTTAATAAACAAAGAGGTTGACATCTACCGCTCTATAAGTAAATCACAAATTATAGATTGTGCGAAAGATTTATTCCGCAAAGAAATAAGTTCAACACTTATCTATAATATAGAGAAATAATTCACGTACCACTTACTTTTGACTAGTATGATAAAGCAACAACCAAATATAACATCACCACGAGAGATTACGATAAGCCATGCAGATATTTTAACTGCGGCTAATGGCGTAAAGCTCCACAAGATAGACTGCACAGAAGATGAGGTCATGCGTATGAGTTTCATATTCAAAGCAGGGACAAGAATGCAGACGAAACCGTTTACAGCATCAACCACAGCAAATCTACTTAGTGAGGGGACACAAAGTTTCACTGCCCATGAGCTCGCAGAGAGGTTAGATTTTTACGGCTCTTACTATGATGTCTCACTAGATAGAGACTATGTTGTGATTACATTTTGTGCATTAACAAAATTTTTCTCTCAAACTTTAGAGGTTGCACGACAAATGTTACTCTACCCTACTTTTCCGCAAGAGGAGATTGAGACATACCGAAGTAAACGCCAACAAAGATTACTTATCGAGCAGAGCAAAACATCATTTCAAGCTAGGACTCTTTTTTCTGAAGCTCTCTTTGGGAAGGGTCATCCATATGGAGTCTCTTCCGATGCTTCAGAATATTTAAATATAACTAGAGAGGATATTTTAAACATATATGATACATTATATATAGCAGAAAACTGTTTTGCTGTTTGCAGCGGTAAAATCACTGCCGATATAGAGAGCGGGATTTTAGAACTTTGTGGTGCTATCCCAAGTGGCAAAACAAAAGCGCACGTAGAGTTCCCGACACCAGAGACTACACCTACTGTATTCCAGCAACACGATGGAGCGGTACAATCTGCGATACGTATAGGTCGCCTACTATTTCCCCGCTCCCACCCTGATTTTATTTCGATGCAAGTTTTATCTATTATATTAGGAGGATATTTTGGGTCACGCTTGGTACATAATCTTCGAGAAGAGCGCGGTTACACTTATGGAGTATTTTCTGGCGTAGTCAATCTTGACTATGATGGATACCTTGCGATTGCAACCGAAGTTAGTTCGGAGTCGACAAAAGATGCTATCACACAAATCTACCATGAGATGAATCGTCTTATTGTTGAGAAAGTTTCAGTAGAGGAGCTTGAGATGGTAAAAAACATCTTAGTTGGCGAAGTTATGCGAATATTAGACGCTTCTTTTGGCATTGCAGATGTTACGATAGAAAATATTCAGAATGGCACAGACAATACCTATCTAAACCGAATGTTGAGTGAAGTCTTCGCAATCACACCTGAGCGCATACAAGAAGTTGCAGTAAAATACTTAGATCCTGACAAATTTACAACAACAGTAGTCGGCTCAGTAGATCCATTTTAAAGAAATTCTGCGCGATCAAGTCAAATTAATTAAACTCAGATATGAATATAGAAGATGTAAGAGAGTATTGTCTCTCAAAAAAAAATAGTTTAGAGACTACCCCATTTGATGAAGATACAATTGTCTATAAAGTTGGGACAACAGAATTATCTAAAATGTTTTCTCTTATATCTCTATCTCGCAATAATTATTTGATTTTAAAATGTGATCCAGAGCGAGCGATTGAACTAAGAGATAAGCACTCTGAAATTGAGGGAGCATTTCACATGAACAAACGCCACTGGAATGGCATCTTTATAGATGGAGCTTTATCGGATGAGTTTATACGCTCCATGATTGATGACTCATATAATCTTGTTTGCGCTACATTTCCTAAGCGCATAAAATTAGAGTAAAAAAAAGTCCCTTGGTGAATTGCCAAGGGACTTTTTTTTCGTTACAACTCCCGTTGCATTTCAAAATCCATTCCGCCCTGTTTTAGAGTCATTACTCCCTTCTCAGTATTAAAGACTAAAACAATATTTGCCGCAGCATATTCAAAAGTATGTTCATCAATTGGAACAAGATCAAACGATAGTTGACCACTTCCCTGCGCCACTAAAACATTACCTTTTTTTGTTACCGTAATTTTCATTGGAAGTTTACTTGTTGCATATACCCCCAAATACTTCTGTAACTCCTCTTCAGAAATCTCCATCGGTATCTTTAAAATTTCAGCAGCATACTTCTCACTATCTATATTTAGATATTCATGTGTTAATCCCATTGTCTTTGAGGTTATTACCCCTTTGCTGACATTAAAAATTAGCTCATTTTTCATACCTAAATAACTAAATTCAAAGGTATCTTTGGCTATTGAAGTAAATCTATAAGATAATCCGCTACTACCCTTGGTTAGTACCAGAATACTCTTTTGATTACTGATTGTTATTGTATCATCTGCTGACAAACACCTATAAACACCTCTATATTTCGCCACATCCTCTTCAGAAAGAGTTACAGACTTAAACTCAGGTATATCAAAAGGTATATCATAGATAGCATTAAACAATACTTTCATAATTTCATTATATTGATAGTTCATTCCGTTTGAGGTTATGGTTATAGCTGTTTCATCTGCAGGATAGTATACCGAAACAGAAACATATCCATTTATACCTCCAGTGTGCCCATAGCCAACTTTAGTTCTATTAGACATATCGAACAACCCCATACCCAAAGGTAGCATTGAGCTCTTGTCTATTCTTGTCATATCATCCAAACTCTCTTCTGAAATTAACTCCCCACTAAACAGAGCGCTATAAAATATATTAAGATCAATAGGAGTTGAAACAATCCCCCCTGCACCCATTATTGCCGAAGGGTGTGTCTCTTTCTCAACATCCCATCTATCTCCTGCATACATATAAGAGTAACACCCCTCTTGCCCTTCAGGCATTAATGTATTTTTAAGACCTAAAGGTTTTACAATATTAACATCTAATATCTCTGCAAATTTTTTATCATAAACATCCTCTAGAATATAAGTCAATAATAGATAGTTTGAGTTACTATACGATGATACACTATCAGTAGCAATTATAACATTTTTCTTATATCGTCCAAGAATTGTATCGACCATTACACTACGGCGGTTATAATCCGTAAGTTTTGTCATATTACTTACGTCAAAATAGTTAGGAATCCCACTACGGTGACGCAACATATGCTCAATTGTTATCTTATTACTGTTTGGAATAGATGGAAAATAATTATCTAGAGTTGTATTCAGAGTCAATAAACCCTTTTCAAGTGCCTGCATAACTAATACAGCTGTAAAGCTCTTCGATATAGATCCGATTTTATACCTTGAATCGATTGTCGCTTTCTCATCAGCCTCTACATTACTGTAACCAATGACATTTGAATATATTACTGTATCTCTTCTTGAAATAGATACACTTCCCATAAATTTATTATCATCATCAAGTACTTTGAAGTATTGATCTAATTTCGGATACTTACTCTGCGCAGAGCAAGAAGTAGCAATTATGATAATTGCTATAAAAAATAAAACACCTTTCATAAATATCTATTTTAGGTTAATATTATCCCAATATACAATATTTATTTTGATTACCAATTTAGGTCTATGAAACTATTTATTTGTTCAGTGCGACCATGCACCGCCGCCCGCGCAGGGCAATTCTAGTAAACAAAAAAAAGCCCTCCAAAAAATTGGAGGGCTTTTCTATTATGAAACAGGTTTCAAATTACAATTGAGGACCTGCAGAAATAAGAGCTTTAGCAGCATCGTTATCACAATATTGCTCAAAGTTTTTGATATACTTAGCAGCAAGACTTTTCGCTTTAGTTTCCCACTCAGCAACGTCAGTGTAAGTCTCACGTGGATCAAGGATACCCTCAGATACGTTGTTAAGAGCTACAGGAACAGTTAAGTTAAGAATAGGAAGAGTTCTTTGCTCAGCACTGTTAATAGAACCGTCAATGATAGCGTCAATGATTGCACGAGTATCTTTGATAGAAATACGCTTACCAGTACCATTCCAACCAGTGTTAACAAGGTATGCAGTCGCACCATTCTCGTTCATTTTCTTCACAAGAGTAGAAGCATACATAGTTGGGTGTAGAGTCAAGAACGCCTCACCAAATGCAGGAGAGAAAGAAGGAACTGGCTCAGTAATACCACGCTCAGTACCAGCTAGCTTCGATGTGTAACCACAAAGGAAGTGATATTGTGCTTGTGCATCGTCAAGAACTGAAACTGGAGGAAGTACACCAAACGCGTCAGCAGAAAGATAAATAATCTTGCTAGCGTGTCCAGCCTTAGAAGGAAGAACGATTTTACTAATGTGGAATATAGGGTAAGAAACACGAGTGTTCTCAGTTTTCGAACCATCAGCGAAATCGATTGTACCGTCCGCATTAACAGTAACGTTCTCAAGAAGAGCGTCACGCTTGATTGCTTTCCAGATATCAGGCTCATTAGCTTGAGAAAGGTTGATTGTTTTAGCGTAGCAACCACCTTCGTAGTTAAATACACCGTGATCATCCCAACCGTGCTCATCGTCACCAATAAGGAAACGCTTAGGGTCAGCAGAAAGAGTTGTTTTACCAGTACCAGAAAGACCAAAGAATACAGCAACATCACCTTCAGGTCCTACGTTAGCAGAACAATGCATAGAAGCCATACCTTTCAAAGGAAGGTAGTAGTTCATCATAGCGAACATACCTTTTTTCATCTCACCACCGTACCAAGTACCACCGATGATTTGAACTTTTTCAGTAAGATTGAAAAGAACGAATACTTCAGAGTTAAGACCTTGCGCTTTCCAGTTAGGATTTGTAGTCTTAGAACCGTTGAATACAACGAAATCAGGCTCACCATAGTTCTCTAACTCATGGTCAGAAGGACGGATGAACATGTTCTTAACGAAGTGAGCTTGCCAAGCAACCTCTACGATGAAACGCACTTTCATACGAGTATCTTCGTTAGTACCACAAAAAGTATCTACTACGTAAAGTTTTTTTGCAGTAGAAAGTTGCTTAATAACAAGACCTTTAAGGTCAGTCCAGATTTCAGTTGAAACTGGTTTGTTAATTGTACCGTCCCACCAGATAGTGTTCTCAGAAGTTGCATCTTTAACGATGTAACGATCTTTAGGAGAACGACCAGTGAAAACACCTGTATCAACAGCTACAGCACCTGTAACAGTCTCCACACCTTTTTCATACCCGCTAAGGCTTGCGTCAGTCTCAGCTACGAATAGCTCTTGGTAAGATGGGTTGCAAACAACCTCTACATCTCCGCAAATACCATATTTGCTTAAATCTACTTTTGACATAATGTTTTTTATTTAAATTAATACTTCTATCTATTTTATTGCTTACAAATATAGTAAAACTTTTAGTTGTTACAAAAATAACAGTAAAATTTTAACTTTTCTTAACATTACACTTAATTACTTAGTATGCAATTTATTAAGAAACCTGAAATAAACAGTTTAAATTTTAACTAAACTTATAAAAAAAAACACTTTTTTGTATATAGTCTAATAAAAAAATCGTAAATTGCAGATGACAAAAAAAAATATCACATCTAAAGTTCTATTTTTATTATAATATTTTATGGCAGGCATATACATTCATACTCCTTTCTGTACTCAAATGTGTTACTACTGTGACTTTTTTAGTTCAGCTTCACTCACTCAAAAAAAAATAATTTTGAGTGCGATTATACATGAGCTAGAGCTAAGGCGAGATTACTTAGGAGATAGCTCCATAGATACTATATATATAGGAGGTGGCACACCCTCTGTATACTCTGCGGAAGATTTGCAGAGCATGATTAATAAGATAGGTACTTTGTGGAATATTTCAAATATCAAAGAGATAACTATGGAGGCTAATCCAGATGATCTAACACCCGATTATCTTCTAAAGCTAAAAGATAGTTCGATAAATAGATTGAGCATTGGAATTCAATCTTTTGACGATGATCTACTAAAATTTATGAATAGACGTCATAATGGTATCGAGGCTGTTAATGTAGTTAAGAGTGCCCAGAGAGTCGGCTTTGACAACATCACTATTGATTTAATGTATGGCATACATGGAATGAGTAATGATATGTGGATCAATACTATCAAACAAGCTTTAGATTTAGGCGTACAACATATATCTGCATACCATTTAACTATTGAACCAAAGACAGTTTTTGGAATCAGAGAGAAGAGAGGAGAGTTAACTCCTGTTGACGAGAGTGTTGGAGCAGAGCAGTATGACATATTACATAACATGCTAGAAGCAGCAGGCTTTGACCACTATGAAGTCTCGAACTTTGCAAAGCGAGATTTTAGAGCTAAACATAATAGTTCATACTGGAGCGGGTCAAAATACTTAGGAGTTGGACCTTCGGCACACTCCTTCAATGGAGATAGTCGAGAGTGGAATATCTCCTCATTAGATGGATATTTAAAGGGTTATGCGGATGGTAGCTCTTTAGAACAGGAGATTCTATCAGATATAGATATACAAAATGAGTATGTAATGACAAGATTCAGGACAAAAGAGGGCGTATCACTTAAAGATTTTACGAATAAATTTGGACTAGAGGAACTAGGGAGAATAGAAACAGTAGCAAATATAGAGATTAACAACGGTAGATTGATTGAAGAGAATGGGTTTTATAAAATACCTACATCAAAATTCCTTATAAGTGATTCGGTAATATGTAATTTTTTCAAATAAAAGGGGGGATATGTAGGTTTAATATTTAGTATTGCACACAATTTGTAGACATAAATAATTATAACATTTAACTTAATCTAAAATAATTTAACGAATATGGTAGACATTAAAATTAAGGCAGCAGAGTCTCTATTTGAAGTGAGTTGGGAGATTTGTAATAAAGTTGGGGGGATACATACGGTAATAGCGACAAAAGCTAAGAATGCAATACAAGAGTATGATAGCAATTATGTTCTAATAGGACCAGATATCACAACTGGCTCTGAGAATACGGAGTTCATGGAGGATACATCTCTTCTTCAAGAGTGGAGAAAAGAGTTATATTCACAAGGTATAAGAGTTAAAATCGGTCGTTGGCGAGTTGAAGGAGAGCCTATTGTAGTTCTAGTAGACTTTAGCTATATGTTTGCAAAGAAAGATGAGACACTAAAATTCTTATGGGACAACTACAAGGTTGACTCACTTAATGGACATTGGGACTACATAGAGCCAGTACTATTTGGTTATGCAGCAGGGCAAGTTATTGAGAGTTACACAAATTTATATCGTCCCAAAGGGTGTGTCACTGCACATTTCCACGAGTGGATGACTTCAAGTGGAGGTCTTTATCTAAGAAAAGCCGTTCCATGCGTAGCAACAGTTTTCACAACTCATGCCACAGTACTAGGGCGCTGTATCGCAGGTAATAGTCTTCCTCTATATAGCAATTTAGCATCATTTAATCCCGATGAATATGCACATCGATTTGGAGTAACATCAAAGCACTCACTAGAGAGAAGTGCGGCAAACTACTCGGATGCATTTTTAACAGTTAGCGACATCACTGCGAATGAGTGTAAATATCTTCTCGGTCGTGAAGTTAGTATGGTAACACCTAATGGTTTTGAAGATCAATTTGTATGGGAAGGAGATCAATTTGATAAAATTCGACAAGAGTCAAAAGATTTAATGATTAAGGTTGCAGAGTCATGTTTAGATTACAAATTTGAGACTGCCCCACTAATCGTAGGAACAAGTGGTAGATATGAGTACAAGAACAAAGGTATTGATCTCTTTTTAGAGGCACTGAAATCAATTGCAGAAGAGAACAATAATGGGCGAGAGATTCTTGCTTATATAACAGTTCCTGCGGGCAATGATGGAGCTAGAGTTGACCTGCAAGCACACCTTGCAGATAGTTCTAATGCAATAGATAAAAATGTATATCCAAACACAACACATTACCTAACAGCACCAGATTGGGATCCAGTTTTAAACTCTCTAAATGGCAGTAAGTTACTAGATAAGAGTTCTAATGTAAAGATTATCTTTGTACCAACTTATTTGAACGGTGATGATGGTATTTTCAACAAGCATTATTATGAGTTATTGGCAGGCATGGACATTACCGTTTTTGCTTCATACTATGAGCCATGGGGTTATACTCCACTTGAGAGCGTTGCCTTCTCAGTTCCAACAATCACAACTACGTTAGCTGGTTTTGGCGCATGGGTTGACCAACACACAAGCAAACACCGTGGCGTAGAGGTAATTGAGAGAACAGACAACAATGACGATCACGTTATCAACAAGATTGCAGAGTCAATCCTACGATACAGCAAGATGAAAGAGGTAGATTATTTAATCTGTAGAGATAGTGCACTATTCATCTCAAAAACAGCATTATGGGATAGTCTATTCACATATTATAAAGAGGCATACTCACTAGCGGCGACTAATGCAGCTCTAAGAGTATCGACCTCTCGTACAGAACCAGTTAAAGACCAAGGAGAGCAGATGAACTTTGTTAGACAACAGCTAAGTAGTAACAAACCAACATGGACAAGGCTAATGGCAGAGAAACATCTATCAGAACGCCTTCAACCCCTAGAGATCCTATCTAATAACCTGTGGTGGTCTTGGACTCTTGGAGCACATGAACTATTCAAATCTATTGATTCTGACTTGTGGAGAAGCTGTCATCGCAATCCAATAGCATTACTTGACACAGTAGGTTCTAAGAGATTGAAAGAACTTGAGGTAGACTCTAAGTTCCTAGCTCTAATGGACTCTGTATATGCAGATTTCAAGGCATATATGGCAGAAAAGAGTGAGGCAAAAGGTCCAACGATAGCTTATTTCAGTATGGAGTACGGACTACACAGCTCACTAAAGATATATTCAGGAGGTCTAGGTATCCTAGCAGGAGATTATCTAAAAGAGGCAAGTGATAAGAATGTACCAATGGTAGCAGTTGGATTACTATATCGTTATGGTTACTTCACACAACGTCTATCGTCACATGGAGACCAGGAGGCGGGTTACGAAGCACAGAACTTCTTCAAATTACCAATTAGTCCTGTTAGAGATGAGAGTGGAAATTGGGCTACATCAATAGTTACTCTACCTGGCAGAACTGTTACAGCAAGGGTATGGAAATGTGAAGTTGGAAGAACAGACCTATATCTTTTAGATACAGATCACGAACTAAACTTAGACGAAGATAGAACTATCACTCATCACCTATATGGCGGCGACTGGGAGAATAGAATGAAGCAAGAGATTATCCTGGGAGTTGGTGGAATCCGCGCTCTAAATAAGATGAATATCTCACAAGATGTATACCATTGTAATGAGGGTCACGCAGCATTTATTGGACTAGAGAGATTAAAAAATCTAATTAGCACTAAGAAGCTATCTTTCAGTGAAGCACTTGAGGTTGTTCGCTCATCATCACTTTTCACTACACATACACCAGTACCAGCAGGACATGATGCATTCCCTGAGTCAATGATGCGCCAATACATGGCAAAATTCCCTGACAAGTTGGGTATATCATGGGAGCAATTTATGAATTTAGGAAAGACTAATCCAAATGATTACTATGAGAAGTTCTCAATGAGTTTCTTAGCGTGTAATCTATCACAAGAGATTAATGGAGTTAGTTGGTTACATGGGGAGGTTAGTAAAGATATTCTTGGCGGAATGTGGCCAGGCTACCTTGCAAATGAGCTACATATAAGCTACGTTACAAATGGAGTCCATTTCCCAACATGGACAGCATCGAACATGCGCAAGTTATATAGCAAATATTTCCCAGAAGGGTTTACAAACCATCAGTATGACATCCCAGCATGGCAGAAAGTTAAAGATATAGACAACAAAGAGCTATGGGATGCAAGATTACTTTTGAAACAAAAATTAATTAGCCATATTGGTAAGAGAGCATTAGACCCAAGTGAGTTTATGTTTGGTTCACCAGCAAATTTGGTTAAAATCATAGATTCATTCAAACCTGAAGTATTAACTATTGGTTTTGCTCGTCGTTTCGCTACATATAAAAGAGCACACTTACTATTTACAAACTTAGAGAGATTAGAGCGTATTGTAAATAACAAGGAGCGTCCAGTACAGTTTGTTTTTGCAGGAAAGGCACATCCAAATGACATTCCAGGACAACACTTAATTAAACGTATCGTAGAAGTATCTGCTATGCCTCAGTTTATGGGTAAGATTATATTTTTACAAAATTACGATATGGATCTTGCGCGTAAGATGGTTCAAGGTGTTGACGTATGGTTGAACACACCAACACGACCACTAGAGGCATCAGGAACAAGTGGCGAGAAGTGTGTAATGAATGGAGTTCTACAATTCAGTGTTCTTGACGGATGGTGGGTTGAAGGCTACAAGAAGAGTGCAGGATGGATGTTACCACAAGAGAGAACATATGACGATCAACACTTCCAAGATGAGTTAGATGCAGAGATGATCTATGCAACTATTGAAGATACAATTGCACCTCAATATTACCACCGAGATAGCAAGAACTTACCAACCGAGTGGATTAAGATGATAAAGAGCTGTATCGCAGATGTTGCATCAAACTTCACTACAAATAGAATGCTTACGGACTATCAAGAACGCTTCTACAACAAGCTACACGACCGTAATCTTAGAGTAGTAGCCGACAATTTCCAAGAGGCAAAAGAGGTTGCATCATGGAAGCGTAGAGTTAGTAATGCATGGGATAAGGTTCGTATTATTGATGTTAAGCAGATGGACCTAATTAGCTCAGCAATGGCTATTGGCGACGGCTTTAATGTCAGTGCAACTATTGATCTGAATGGCTTACTACCAAGTGATATTGGCGTTGAGATTGTTGTTGCAAAACAGATTCATGAAAACAAGGCAATTGAGATTCTTGACAAATTGGAGTTAAGTATTGAGAGCCAAGATGGCAATATCGTACATTATGTATTAAATGCAGAGACTCAATTCTCAGGAACATTTGACGTTGCACTACGTTTATATGCAAAGAATGACAAGTTACCATATAGAACAGATTTTGCTTTAGTTAAGTGGGCATAAATTATTTTATAGGATAGCAATTTTTCAAAAAAGCCAGTTAACTGAGATTCAGTTAACTGGTTTTTTTCTTACCTAATTCACAGCAAACATAGCTCTCCACCTACATATTGCATCTCTCTCAAATATATGTATATACAAAAAGAGAGCTTACCACTAGTGCAAGCTCTCCTTATTGTACGTACTCAATAAACTGAATACCTATTTAACTGTTTTAACGATTTGTTCGAATGCAGCTGGGTGGTTCATTGCTAAGTCAGCCAAAACCTTACGGTTAAGAGCGATTCCTTTAACACTTAATTTCCCGATAAATTCTGAATATGTCATTCCATGCATACGAGCAGCCGCGTTAATACGCTGAATCCACAAGCTACGGAATGTTCTTTTTTTGTACTTACGGTCACGATACGCGTAAGTAAGACCTTTTTCAACGGTGTTTTTAGCTACCGTCCATACGTTACCCCTTGATCCAAAGTTACCTTTGGCAAGTTTTAAAACTTTTTTTCTTTTGGCTCTTGATGCAACCGCATTTACTGACCTTGGCATAATTGTAAGTTTTACGAATGATTAGCGGAAAGTTTCTCTCTCACTCTTTGGGGCTAATTCACTCTTGATTAAACATGTTTGTTTGTTTAGTTAATTACTTAACTAATAATAATTTGATTCTTGGAACATCTGAAGCAGCAACTAAACCTGAATATGTAAGGTTACGCTTTTGTTTCGTTGTTTTCTTTGTCAAGATATGGCTTTTAAAAGCGTGTTTTCTCTTGATTTTACCTGTGCCAGTGAAGCAAAAACGCTTCTTAGCCGCAGAGTTTGTTTTAATTTTTGGCATTTCGATTTTATATTAAAAAGTTAAACAGTCCACAAAGGTAAACATTATATGCTGAATTAACAAAGAACTCCTTCAAACTTTTTAAATATAGCTCCGAGATAACTATTAAAGAGGAGTATATCTCTCATATATTAGTTATCTCGGAGCTATTTTAAAGGAATTCGTTGATTACTACAACACTACCACATTTGGAACATTTAGTAATCTCAGCGAACTATTATTATTTATATATTTCTTAGCTACCACATTTAGAGTATCCACAGCTCATACAAACAGGGCATCCACTCTGATAAACAAGAGACTCTTGACCACAGTTAGTACATTTTTCTTTGACTTTCTGTCCGTCACGTACATATTGTTTAAGAGCTCTAGCCACACCATTTTTCCAAGTATTGATTGACTCGCTATCCAGACTTAGCGACTCAATAAGAGTTACAACATCCAATATTGGCATACCGTTACGTAACACACCAGATATTAATTTAGCATAGTTCCAGAACATATCGTCGAAAAGTCTTGATATACCACCGACAGTATTTGTATAGCCATACTTATCTTTGTATTGGAAATCATAACGCTTGTTCCCCTTGTCATCAATAACCTTTAGTATAACACCTTTTCTTACCTTCTTAGGGATAAACATTGCATCCTCTTCGACTTTACCAGTAAATATTTCGTAAGGTCTATCATTGTATATACCAACAAAAGAGATCCAATCTTCAGTACCATTTTTAAACCTAACAATATCAGCCGCTAACTCAATTGGTCTATGTAGAGGAGGTCTATATTCGCTACCACTCTCTATGTTAACACTACCTTTCTTTTTTTTCTTTTTATTGTCAACAAGCACACCTGCACGACAACCGTCACGGTAAACCGTAACTCCCTTGCAACCACACTCCCAAGCTGTTTTATATACATCAGCAACAACGCTCTCAACAACATCACTAGGAAGATTTACTGTTACCGATATAGAGTGGTCAACCCATTTTTGGATTTCACCTTGCATCTGAACTTTATTAACCCAGTTAATATCATTAGCAGTTGCACCACTATATGGAGACTTTGCAATCAACTCATCCATCTGTGCGTCATCCATAACTTCAATATCTCTAAGAGTATATCCATTTACTTCAGCCCAAATCACAAATTTATGGTGGAATACATTGTACTCTTCCCATGAGTCACCCACTTCATCTACAAAAGTAATATTTATACTTTTATCATTAGGGTTAACTTTTCTACGACGCTTATATACTGGTCTAAATACAGGCTCTATACCAGATGTAGTTTGCGACATTAAACTCGTTGTACCCGTAGGAGCGATAGTCAACATTCCAATATTTCTACGACCGTGCTTCGTCATTTCGCTGTATAGTTCAGGGTCAGCCTCTTTGATTCTGATAATCATAGGGTTGTTCTCCTCTCTTGCAGAGTCATAAATTTCAAATGCTCCCCTCTCCTTAGCCATATCAACCGAAGCTCTATAAGACTCAATAGCCAAAGTTTTTTGAACTTCCACTGCAAATTGTGTCGCCTCTTCAGTTCCATACTGCAAACCAAGTGATGCAAGCATATCTCCCTCAGCAGTTATACCTAATCCAGTTCTACGCCCCTCTGTTGCTTTAGCTTTTATTTTGTCCCACAGTTCGAATTCAACACGTCTGATACTCTCCTCTTCAGGGTCAATATTTATTTTAGAAAGAATAGCATCTATTTTTTCCAATTCAAGATCGATAATATCATCCATTATGCGCATAGATTTATGCACATGAACCTTAAATTTATCGAAATTAAATTTAGCCTCTTTTGTAAATGGGCTATCAACATATCCATATAGATTGAGAGCCAAAAGGCGACAACTATCGTAAGGACACAATGGAATCTCTCCACAAGGGTTTGTTGATACTGTTTTAAAGCCAAGATCTGCATAGCAGTCAGGCACAGATTCTTTTATAATGGTATCCCAAAACAACACACCTGGCTCAGCCGACTTCCACGCATTATGAATAATCTTATTCCAAAGAGCCTTAGCATCTATATCCTTCTCATATAATGGAGTATCAGAGTCGATTGGGAATTTTTGGTGATATTTAGACTCATTATTTACAGCGAGCATAAATTCGTCATCAATTTTAATTGAGACATTAGCACCAGTTACTTTTCCAGTTTCTACCTTCGCATCAATGAAGTTCTCTGCATCAGGGTGTTTAATAGATAGCGACAACATCAATGCACCTCTTCTACCATCCTGCGCCACCTCACGTGTCGAGTTAGAGTATCTCTCCATAAACGGTACAATACCCGTAGATGTTAGAGCACTGTTAAATACGGGGCTACCCGTAGGTCGGATATGCGAAAGGTCATGTCCAACACCTCCACGTCTCTTCATTAACTGCACCTGCTCTTCGTCGATACGAATAATTCCACCGTATGAGTCAGCAGGAATACGATGACCAATCACAAAGCAGTTCGACAGCGATGTGATTTGCATATTATTACCCACTCCCGTCATTGGACCACCTTGAGGGATAACATATTTAAAGTGATCAAATAGATTGAATATCTCCTCAGCATCCATCGGATTTGGATACTTACTCTCTATACGTGCAATTTCACCAGCAATACGTTGATGCATCTGAACAGGCGAAGACTCATAAATACGACCGTAAGAGTCTTTTAAGGCGTATTTACTTAACCAAACAGTCGTAGCAAGCTCATCACCACCAAAATATTCTCTAGTGAGATTCATGACATCGTCATAAGCGTACCCCTCTAATTGTGCATTTATTTCCTTTATTTCAGACATAATTATATTTGTATATTAAGTTTTTTTTCTGGCACAAATTTATCCAAGATTAGTTTAATTATAGGGTCAATAAAAACTATTTTATTAAAAGTTATTAACAATCTCAATCTACCTTGCCCTAGAGATGACTACGCACACTTTTTCCGCTTTTCCTCCCAATGGCGGAGAAAGTTTACATATCCTAACCTTTGCATCTAACACTTGATCGAATCGATTCAGTATCTCATCTACAACTCTTAGACCAACATTCTCAATTGTATTAGAAATAATTTTCATCTGCTCTTCAACCAAGTCATACAGCAATAGATAATTAACACCTGCTGTTACATCATCACTCTGCGCTGCATCACCAATATCAGCAACAACAGTTAAGTCTACTCTAAAATTATTCCCGACCTTATTTTCTAAATCATAACATCCATGGTAGGCTCTGAATGAGATATTATCTAATTCTATTGTGACAATCATAATTTATGGTATTATTTTAAACCCGCTAAAAAAACGAAGTTACCTAAGAAATTTTATTTGATTTTAAGATCTTCGCCTAATCGGCTCACTCTCTCATCAAATTTCTTAGGGAACTTCGTTTTACAACTAAGTCTATCTTAATTAAATACTGTTTTACTTACGAATCGCTGCAATTCCAGGAAGTTCAATACCCTCCATGTACTCAAGAAGCGCACCACCACCAGTAGAAACGTAGCTAACTTTATCTGCAAGACCAAATTTATTGATACAAGCAACAGAGTCACCACCACCAATAAGAGAGAATGCACCATTTGAAGTAGAGTCAGCAATTGCCATTGCAATTGACTTAGAACCTGTTTCAAATTTTTTCATTTCGAAAACGCCAACAGGACCATTCCAAAGAATAGTTTTGCAAGCTAATATATGACTACGGAAAGCAGCGTCAGCAATTGGGCCAACGTCAAGTCCTTGCCATCCATCAGGGATTTCATTTGTTGGACAAGTTACGCTATTAGCGCTCTCAGAGAATGAGTCACCAGCAATTGTATCTTCAGCAAATAATATTTCGATTCCTTTCTCTTTAGCTTTAGCAAGAACAGCTTTAGCAACATCAAATTGCTCTGGCTCGCATAGGCTATTACCAATTTTACCACCTTCAGCAGCAATAAAAGTATATGTCATAGCACCACCAATGATTAAGCTATCTACTCTCTCCATCAATTTTTCGATGATAGTAATCTTAGAAGAAACTTTTGCACCACCGATAATAGCAACGAAAGGTCTTTGAGGCTCTTTCATTAATGCATCAACAGCTTTAAGTTCTCCGTTAATTACAAAACCAAACATTTTATCATTAGGGAAGAACTCAGCAATAAGAGCAGTTGAAGCGTGAGCACGGTGAGCAGTACCGAACGCGTCATTGATATAACAGTTAGCATAAGAAGCCAACTTCTTTACGAACTCTTTTTGACTAGCTTTAACAATTTTTTTAGCATCAGCTTTCTCCTCAGCAGAAGCATCTTTAGCTAATCCACGAGGTTTTCCATCCTCTTCAGCATAGAAACGAAGATTTTCAAGAAGAAGAACTTGACCTGGCTTCAATGCAGCACATTTGTCTACCGCCTGCGCACCCATACAGTCATCAGCAAAATCGATTGTCATTCCAAGACGACTTTCAAGTGTTGGGATGATATGCTTTAGAGAGAACTTATCCTCAGCACCAGCCTTAGGTCTACCTAAATGAGACATAAGAATTACAGATCCACCATTTTCAACAACTTTTTTGATTGTTGGAATAGCTGCACGAATACGTGTATCATCTGTAACCTCAAGATTTGCATTCAATGGCACATTAAAATCCACACGAATAATAACTTTCTTGTCCTTAAAATTGTAATTTTCGATCGATAACATAATATTATAGTTATAATTAAAGTTTATTTATTTTACATTAAGCATTTGCCCTATCGGCGCAAACAGATTCCAAAGTTACAAAAAAATTATTATACACTAAAGAAATTGTTAGAATTTTTATAATTATAGTTTCCAACATAAGCCTATATCGTTCTCTGCGCACACGCAGCCATGCTCACGGAGAGCAGTTCCACGCAGCCTGCAAAGGAGTCAATAAACTAATGACGAAGGAAAACATTTAAGTGTCATTTTTCTATTTTTCACTACAAATAAATGCTATCTACGCCTACTCTGCGCCGTCCGCATAGGGCAGTTCTCTAAAACTTACACTAAAAACCTAAAATTGCGAACATTTTTTAGGTTTTGTCGTGTTTTTTTCATATATAAGAAGTAACTTTGCTAACATTTTATAGTAGAAAACGTTGTTTATATTAAATAATTTAGAGTTATGTACGGAAAAATCAAAGAATTTTTACAAGAAGAATTAGTTCAAATCAAAGATGCTGGACTATACAAAAGTGAACGTATTATTGAGTCTGCACAACAAGCAGCAATTCAAGTGAATGGTAAGAGCGTAATCAACTTTTGTGCTAATAACTACTTAGGTCTATCGAACAATCCTAGACTTATAGAGGCTGCTAAGGAGTCTATGGACGCAAGAGGTTTTGGTCTATCTTCAGTTCGTTTCATCTGTGGAACACAAGACATTCACAAGCAACTAGAGGAGTCTATTTCAAAGTACTTTGGTACTGAGGATACTATTCTATATGCAGCATGTTTTGATGCAAATGGAGGTGTATTTGAGCCATTGTTTTCAAGTGAAGATGCGATAATTTCTGACGCTCTAAATCACGCATCTATTATTGATGGAGTAAGACTATGTAAAGCAGCTAGATACAGATATGCAAATGCTGACATGGTAGAACTTGAGAACTGTCTAAAACTAGCTCAAGCACAAAGATTTAGAATAATTGTTACGGATGGAGTCTTCTCTATGGATGGAAATGTTCCTCCTATGGATGAGATTTGCAGACTTGCAGAGAAGTATGACGCCCTAGTAATGGTTGACGAGTGTCACTCAGCAGGAGTTGTTGGAAAAACAGGTCGTGGAGTAACAGAGCAATACAATATAAGAGGTGAGGTAGATATTATCACTGGAACTTTAGGAAAAGCATTTGGCGGTGGCGTTGGAGGCTTCACAACTGGTCGTAAAGAGATTATCGACCTACTTCGCCAACGTTCAAGACCATATCTATTCTCTAACTCAATTCCACCAGCAATTGTTGGAGCTTCAATTGAGATGTTTAAGATACTAGAGGAGTCAGATGAGATTCATGACAAATTGAGTTGCAATGTAGAGCACTTCTTAAAAGGTATGGTAGCTGCTGGATTTGACATCAAACCAACACAATCTGCAATCTGTGCAGTTATGTTATATGATGCTAAATTATCACAGGAGTTTGCTGCAAAACTTATTGATGAGGGTATCTACGTTACAGGATTCTACTTCCCAGTAGTACCAAAGGATCAAGCTAGAATCAGGGTTCAAGTATCTGCTGGTCACTCAACAGAGCAACTTGACAAATGTATCACAGCATTTACAAAGATCGGTAAAGAGTTAGGTCTTTTAAAATAGTCGTCATTAAAGCATAGAGTTCCCACTTAGGTGGAGACTCTATGTGACACTATTTTTTCAAGCCACTGACCTTCCCTCCGCTGGCAGAACAGCTTAATTCTATACAACAAGGTTTTTTAGGAGAGTTTTTTTACCATTTCAAAATTGATATTATGACAAAAGTTGCTATTGATGCGATAGATAGAAAAATCTTACAATACCTTGTAGACAACGCAAGGATGCCATTTCTTGAGATAGCTCGAGAGTGTGGAATCTCTGGAGCTGCGATCCACCAACGTGTAAAGAAGTTAGATGATGCAGGGGTTATTATTGGTTCGAGATTAGAGGTTGATCCTCAGGCGCTAGGCTTTGGTGTCTGCGCATTTATAGGGATTAGAGTTTCAGATCCGCTGAAAAACATAGATGCAGTGGAGGCTATCAAACAGATCCCTGAAGTTGTGGAGTGCCACTTTATAACGGGACAATTTGGGATATTAATAAAGATATACTGCCGAGATAACAGTCATCTAATGCATACTCTATTTAGCAACATACTTACAGTTACAAGTATATCATATACGGAGACATTCATGTCATTGAGCCAAGCGTTCAGCCGTCAAGTAAATGTCCAATGTATACCTACAGAGTCTCAATTATAAAATTGAGATATATTTTTTAATATAAATTATGGCAAAAATAAGATTAACGAAAGAGTTTTCATTTGAAATGGCACATGCGCTCTTTGGATATGATGGGGCGTGCAGTCAGATACACGGACACTCATATAGGCTATTTGTGACTATAATTGGTGAGCCAATAGATGACAATAGTGATCCTAAGAATGGAATGGTGATGGACTTTGGCGTTATTAAAGGCATTGTAAATAGGAATCTAGTAGATAAATATGACCATTCATTGGTTCTTCGCAGCACTGATGATAATGACCAATTACTAACAACTCTTAAACAGAATTTTGAGAAGATTGAAATTGTTGATTACCAACCTACGTGCGAGAATATGATTTCACGCTTTGCTGCTACACTCCAACGAGAGCTCCCAAGTAGAGTTCGTTTACACTCATTAAAGATGCACGAAACAGCGACCTCATATGCAGAGTGGTTCGCTGAAGATAATATATAGAATCTGTTTTAGATATTCTTATCAGATTAACAGAATTGCCCTACGCCAGCACGCAGTGTCGCTCACGTAGGGCAATTCTGTCAAATACACTTAGGTGGAGAGACACACCTTCTTTAAAAAAAATAAAAAAAAATGAATAAACTTTTCTTAGTTGATGCTTATGCACTAATTTACAGAAGTTATTACGCTTTCTTAGGGCGCAAGATGAATAATGGTGACGGAGTAAATACGGCAGCAATATTTGGTTTTGTGAAATACCTTAAAGACCTAATAAAAAGGGAGAGACCGAAATATCTGGGTGTTGCATTCGACCCTAAGGGTGGAACTTTTCGTCATGTTATGTACCCACTATACAAAGCCAATAGATCGGCCGCTCCAGAGGACATACATATATCTGTTCCATACATCAAGGAGATATTAGATGCTATGCACATCCCCATCCTTGAGGTTGCGGGTTACGAGGCAGATGATGTTATTGGAACTCTCTCTGCAAGGGCAGCAGACCAAGGATTTGAGGTATACATGGTGACTCCAGACAAAGATTACGGTCAGCTTGTCCAGGACAATGTATATATGTATAAGCAGAGAAAAGGTGGCGAAGGGGTTGAAGTTATAGGGAAAAGTGAGATCAAAGAGCATTACGGTGTTGACGAACCTAAATTAATTATTGACATTCTAGCTCTATGGGGCGATGCGTCGGACAATATTCCTGGAGTAATGGGAGTTGGCGAGAAAGGTGCTATTAAATTAGTTAATCAATTTGGCACAGTAGAGGATATTCTTTTAAATGTTGACAAATTAAAGGGTAAGCAAAAAGAGAATGTAGAGGCAGCTAGACAACAGTTACCTCTATCTAAAACCCTAGCAACAATAGACCTTAATGTTCCGATTGAGTTTGAGCCAGACCAACTACTTATGGAGAATTGCGACTGTAATACTCTTAGGGAGATATACAAGGAGTTAGGATTTTTCTCTTTCATAAAAGAGATGGACGCAGATAGTAGCAACCCATTCTCTGAAACGTTCCACTCTCCAGTGAAGTACTGCACCCCAACTCAGCAGCTTAACATAGAGGGTAAAACCTCTAGTCCAAAAATATCTTTTGACGGACAAGGCTCTCTATTTGATGAGGTTATAGTAGTAAAAAAGGAGACCCCTATAAATGTACAGGGTTCACTATTTAATGATGACATGAGTGTAAATATGTCTCACCAATTAGAACCAATAGCGACAAATATGACAGAGGAGAATAGTTATGAAACAGCAGCGACTACACCTCATATATATAAGGTAATTGATACAGAAGCAGCACTGAATGAGCTTGTGGGTATCTTTTCAAAGTGCGATGAGTTCTGTTTCGATACAGAGACAACAGGTCTTAATCCATTTAATGATAGGATTGTGGGGATCTCTCTATCGATAGCTGCGCATGAGGCCTATTATATTCCATTTAATAATGAGAATAGATCTAACTTTAGCTCAATATTAAAGCCACTTTTTGAAGATGAAAATATCTGTAAGATTGGGCAAAATATAAAGTTTGACATTATGATGCTTAAAGGTCTCGGCATAAGTGTGCTTGGACTAAAGTATGACACGATGATTCTACACTACCTTCTCAATCCTGAGTCGAGGCACAATATGAACTACCTCTCACGCACGTATCTAAATTACAATCCTATTGAGATTGAGAGTTTAATAGGTAAGGGTGCGAAACAATTGACTATGGATATGATTCCAGTAGATAGAGTTTCGGAGTATGCTTGTGAGGATGCAGATATTACATTGAGATTAAAAAAAATATTATGGTCAATGGTCGAAGAGGCAGGCTTTACAGAGCTGTACCTCACCATTGAGGAGCCATTAATTAATATTTTGGTTGAGATTGAGATGGAGGGAGCTAATCTAGACACTGAATCTCTGATGAACTTAGGGAGCAAACTAAGTGTAAAACTAGCGACACTAGAGGCAACTATACGAGAGATTACAGAAGAGCCAACGCTCAATGTAAACTCAGCGAAGCAGCTTGGGGAGGCTATATTTGGCAAGATGGCAATAGACAAAAAGCCAAAGAGAACAAAAACAAAGCAGTACCGAACAGATGAAGAGTATCTACAATCCCTTTCGGACAAACACCCAATTATTGAGTATATTTTAGAGTATCGTGGCATAAAGAAGCTACTTTCTACCTATATTGAAGCACTGCCAGCTCTTGTGAATAAGGAGACGGGGCGCATACACACTTCATTTAACCAAGCAGTGACAGCAACGGGAAGACTTAGTTCATCACAACCAAATCTACAAAACATTCCTATCAGAGATGCTCTAGGCAAGGAGATTAGGAAATGTTTTATTGCACGAGATTCAGATCACACACTACTCTCTGTTGACTACTCTCAAGTTGAGCTACGCTTAATGGCTCACCTGAGCAAGGACAAAGCTCTTTTAGAGGCATTTAATAATGGAGAGGATATTCACACTGCAACAGCAGCAAGGTTATTTTCTGTACCACTTAACGAAGTTACCTCAGACCAAAGACGTAAAGCAAAGACCGCTAATTTTGGTATTATTTATGGCATCTCGGCTTTTGGTCTAGCTACACGACTAAACATTCCAAGGAGCGAGGCAAAGGAGATTATAGAGGGTTATTTCACATCTTATCAAGGTGTAAAAACATATATGGAACAAGTAGTTATCGACGCTCGTGAGAATGGATATGTAACTACAATATTTGGTCGCAAACGATTTTTAGAGGATATAAACTCAGGTAATGCTGTTGTCCGAAGTCTAGCTGAAAGGAATGCAATCAATGCCCCGATACAGGGCTCTGCTGCAGATATAATGAAAATTGCTATGATTAAGGTTTCAAATGCACTTAGAGAGAACAATTTAAAATCAAAAGTAATCATCCAAGTACATGACGAACTTTTAGTTGACATGTTGAACAGCGAAAAAGAGGAAGTTATTAACATTATTCAACAATGCATGGAGGGAGCGGCATCTCTACATGTTAATTTACTTACAGATTATGGAGTTGCCGATAATTGGTTAGATGCACATTAAACATACAATATGAAAAAGATATTAGTTCTATTATTTATTTTATCCTCTGCATTTTGCAATGCACAGACACGTTGGTACAATCCCGAAACAGATGGAGCCAAATTACATGGACAAGCGATGCAAGAGTCCGCACGCTCTAACTATTACCATAGACTTCCTGATGAGGTCGAAGCTAATGTACGAGCTGCTGTTTGGAATTTATCACGCAACACAGCAGGTGTGAGTCTTAAATTTCAGACCGATTCAAAAAACATTATAGTAAAGTATGTTGTAACAGAGTCGCATTCAATGCAACATATGCCAGCAACAGGCAAGACAGGTTTAGACCTATATGCTACAAATAAAAATGGCATTAGAGAGTGGTGTGGCGCACGATTTGGCTTTGGAGACACTATAACTTACAGCTATTCTCCACTATATTACAATGGCAGCGATTTCGAATATGAATTAGATCTTCCTCCATATAATACAGTTAAATATCTAAAAGTGGGTGTTGATAAGAGTGCTCGTTTCAAATTCATAAACCCAAGTGAAGAGCTACCTATAATCACTTATGGCACATCTATCACCCAAGGAGCTTGCGCTTCACGTCCAGGAATGATATGGACATCAATTGTTCGTCGAGAGCTTGAGATTCCGCTTATTAACTTAGGGTTCTCAGGCAATGGACTCCTAGAGAGCGGTATACTTGATGTGATCAAAGTGACACCTGCAAGGTTAATAGTTCTAGATTGCCTACCTAATATGTATAGGTACGACAACCCAAAGATCATAGAACTTACAGTGAATGCAGTAAAAGAGATTCGAGAAGCACAGCCAAATGTCCCTATTATACTGACAGACCACCTTGGCTACCCTCACTCAACAATGCTTATTGGTCTAGCTAATAAAGCTGAATTAAGTAATGAAGCGAATTTAAAGGCATATAACGAGTTAATAAGTATGGGTTATTCAAATCTATATCACCTCACTTATGACGACATCGCAATGCCCGATGATGGTCTGGTTGAAGGTATACACCCCTCAGACTATGGTATGAGAGCCTATGCTGATGCTTATACTAGCTTGATTAGAGATGTTTTGAATATGTCTAAAGGGGAGTTATCGACACAAAAAGCAGTCACACAGCAACGAGACTCATATAATTGGCGAGATTATCACGCAGACATTCTATCTAACATAAAAAACTTCTCACCTAAAACCGTAGTACTAGGAAACTCTATTATGCATAGATGGGGAGGTGCTAACCACCCAACATATCCATGTATGGCTGGCAAAGCAAGCTGGGACAAAGAGACACTCGGAAAAGGAGTTGTTAACATGGGCGCTGGTTGGGATAAAATTGAGAATATCCTATGGCGAGTACAACATGGGACACTAGATGGCTACAAGGCAGATAGAGTAATTGTTGCCATTGGGGTTAATAATTTTAATAGTGGAGATACTCCTCATGCCATTGCAGAGGGGATTAGAACTCTTATAAAAGCGATACAGCTCCGCCAACCAGAGGCAGAGGTGAAAGTTTGCGGTATATTTCCTATGCGCTCAGCCGAGAAGAAGATTGCATCTATTAATAAACTAATAAAGAGAGTAGTGAAAGAGGAGGGAGCTATATACGCGAATCCAGGGAAGCTACTGTTAACAAATAAAAATAGCGTTAATATGTCACTATATCTGAGCGATGGTCTACACCTGAATGCGAATGGGTATAGCTGCATAGCAGAGGATTTTTTCAAATAACTGAAAAAAAGTAACTACAAGACTATAAAAATTAATAGCCTCAATTAAGAACTTAAATCTTCTTAATTGAGGCTATTAATTTTACATGAAATAATCAACTATGGAATACTTCTAAATACTAAGTAATTCAAGAGTTGCTCAACGATTAGAAGAGCCAATCCCATCAGTACAAACGTGCTAAATAGCTCCAGATAGTTTACAAAATCATTTGTCTCTACCTCTGAACGTTCAAGCTTGTTTATTGTCTTATACACCTCAATTAATGCGTCTTTATCCGTAGCTCTGAAATACTCACCACCCGTCTCATTTGCAATTGCACGAAGCATCTCTTCATCAATCTCAACATTAACATCTACATAAGTCATATTACCCCACATATCTTGAGCTGGATATGGAGCAGTCCCCTCACTTCCAACACCAATTGTATATACTTTAATACCAAAACTCTTAGCAATAGCAGCTGCTGTAGGAGGCATAACCGTACCACTATTATTCACTCCATCAGTCAATAATATTACAACTTTACTCTTTGCTTCACTCTCTTTTAATCTATTAATAGATGTCGCGAGTCCATTTCCGATAGCTGTACCATCATCAAGAACGCCACACTGTATCTGAGTCATTAAGTTCTGAAGTGACCCTTTATCTGTTGTTAGCGGACTTTGAGTAAAACTCTCCGACGCAAATATTACAAGCCCCATTCGGTCACTTTTTCTATCTACAATAAATCTGGATGCTACATCTTTTGCCGCACTAATCCTATCTGGATTAAAATCTCTCGCAAGCATACTCGTAGAGACATCAATTGCCATGATAATATCAATTCCCTCTGTCTTAGAGCTACTTCCAACCTCCCTACTCTGCGGTCTAGCAATAGCTACGATCAACAGAGTTACTGCGCATAAACGGATAATAAAAGGGAGATGTCTTAGATAATATTTATATGTATGGCTAATTGCATTAACGCTTTTTATCGATGATATTTGAATTGTTGCTCCACCCTGAATAGTACGATAAATATAATATGCAACCATTGGCACAACTATAAATATCAACCACAATAAATTTGGATTTGCAAAATGTATCTCATTCATAACACTATTATATATTAAGAAACTATTTAGTTTTAATCTGTTCGCAACAATTATGCAGCACTAATCACGAAGTATATTTATTTTACCTTTACTGTATTAAAGAGCTGTCGTCAAAAACATTTATAAACCTCGTCTATGTGATTATAATCACAGGATAATCTACTACCAATTCTTTCCCGACTTACTAACGGTCTTAACCTTTTTAGCATCCTGCTTCTCTCGAGTCTTATCCTCTTCCATCTGCACTGCGTTCAGCATCTGCTCAGCATCCTGCTTACTAATTTTACCTTGATTTTGCTGCTCCTTACCCTCTTGATCTTCAGACTCTTTTTTATCATCTTTCTTATCGTCTTTCTTATCTTGACCACCCGCTTTAGCATCTTTATCTTTCTGGTCACCATCATTATCTTGATCTCCTTTATCCTTATGATCATCCTTCTTATCTTGATCATCTTTCTGATCTTGATCTTTATCCTTCTGATCGTCACTCTTCTGATCCTCCTTCTCCTTGTCTAACAATATTTTTGTATATGCAAGGTTAAACTTAGCCTCCATATCATTAGGGTTTATCCTAAGTGATGATTTGTATGACTCCAGTGCCTCCTCTAACTCTCGTTGTTTAAATAGCGCATTACCTCTATTGTACAACACCTTCGACGACACATCCGGTGCAAGTACGGAGTTACTCGTCATTGTTTCATACATCTCAGCCGCCTCCTTAAACTGCTCTTGCTTATATAGAGAGGCAGCTACGTTATAATTAGCCTCTATAGACTCTGGGGCTTTTTCAATTGCACGACGGTAACACACTTCACTCTCCACATAATTACCTCTCTCGTACAGTTCATTTCCCGATCTAATAAACCCTCTCTCTTTATATCTCTGCGCATAGGCATCAACGCTCCCTAAAAGAGTAAAAAGACCCAATAAAAGTATGTATATTGCACTTCTCATTATTCGTCCTCCTCTTTATCTTTATTAATCACTTCCATTTCAATCTTCTTTGTATGCTCCACAAAGTAGTAAACTCTATCATAATTGCCCTCATTTTGATCCGCTTCAGGAAGAACCTTAGCAAACTTTACAAGATCTGATATTGACAATAGATCCTTCAACTCATCAATATTTTTCGCAGATAGCTCTTTATCTTTAAGTGCAATTATTATCTCCTCAGAAGTCATCTCCATAGCATGTACCCCGTATCGACCCTCGACATACTCTCTAAGAATATCTATAAGAGCAGTGTAGTATAACTTATGGTTACTACTCTGCCATATTTTTTTATTTTTCAGCTCCTCAAGAGCCAACATTGCGATAATATGAGGAGGAATAAGCTCTTTTATCTTACCACTAAGAGATCTATTTGCACGACGTCTTACGATGTATAGTATCAGCAATCCAATTAACAACGCACCCAAACAACCCCAAATAATATACCAACGAACCTCTCCAAACTTCAACGGAGCATCCATAGGTAGTTTAATGTCGTGTATTGTCTGTTTTGTTGTATCGATCTCAAAAGTTGCAACATTTATGAACATTGACTCTTTCGACCAAACAGTATCTACCGCATTACTATCTGCAAATAGCATTGGAAATCTACCTATTGAGTAGTTTCCCTCATCGAATATAGTGAGTAGATATTTTTTTTGCAGTTTAATAGCTTCCCCATCCTTTGCTAGAGTATCCAACCCGCTTTCAGATAATATCTCAATAAGATCACCTATTTTATTATCTTTAAATATAGGGAATTCCACTACCTGCACTAGGCTTTTATCTATCGTTACCTCTAATTCAAATTGGTCTCCAATCGTTATTGAGTCCGCAGTTAGCTTCGCAGCTATTACAGGGACATTACCCTGCGTATAACCACTAAAAATAGAGGTCATATATATAATAGCAAGGAGAGAGTAGGCTTTTTTTAACATTTTATTTTTCGGTAATTTTTTATCTAATCTTAAATAATTTCATAAGGCTCTTCACATAATCCTCACCCGTTGCAATGAAAGCACTATCTACCCTAGCTTTCTTAAGTGCCCCATCAATCACACCATTCAATGTGATCCAATTACTACTATACTTCTCTCGAACTCTAGCAGAAGATGTATCGATCCACACTTTTTCATCACTCTCCGCATCCTTTAGTGTTATTATACCGACATCGGGGAGAGATGTTTCACGCCTATCGTAAACCCTTATGGCAACCATATCGTGTTTTCCAGATGCAATTTTCAGTGCATCTTCAAAATTAGCAGACTCTCCGTCAACATCCATGAAATCGGATAGAACGAATGTTGTACATCTTTTTTTGATAGCATTAGTCAAATATCTCAACGCCGTTGCAATATCTGTCTTATTACTCTGAGGTTTAAACTCAATAAGTTCACGTATAATCATTAGGATGTGTGATTTTCCTTTTTTAGGCGGAATAAACTTCTCCACCTTATCACTAAAAAACATACATCCAACTTTATCGTTATTCTGGGCAGCAGAGAAAGCCAATACAGCAGCTATCTCTGTGACCATATTTTTTTTGAGTTTAGTTGTAGACCCGAACATCCTTGAACCACTGACATCAACGAGGAGCATCATTGTAAGTTCCCTCTCCTCTTCGTATGTTTTGATATGCGGCATGCTACTTCTAGCAGTAACATTCCAATCAATATCTCTCACATCATCACCAATCTGGTACTCCCTGACCTCACTAAAGGACATTCCTCTCCCTTTAAATGCGCTATGGTATCTACCTGCAAATATATCGTTACTTAATCCACGGGTTTTGATCTCAATTTTGCGAACTTGTTTGAGTATATCACTACTATTTTCCATATACTAAGGTACCTCGACCTTGTTAAGAATATCTGTTATAATCTCCTCAGTCGTAATATTCTCCGCCTCAGCCTCATATGTAATACCGATTCTATGGCGCAAAACATCGTGACACACAGCACGTACATCTTCAGGAATAACATATCCTCTACGCTTAATAAATGCGTATGCTTTAGCCGCTTTAGCTAGAGATATACTAGCACGAGGAGAACCTCCGTAACTAATCAATGGCACAAGATTCTCTAAGTTATACTCCATAGGCTCACGAGTTGCAAAGATTATATCTATAATATATTTCTCTATCTTCTCATCCATGTATACATCATTTACCACAGCTCTAGCTTTGGCAATATCCTCAGGAGTAATAACTTTATTTGTTGTAGGCATTCCTGCACCGCTCAAATTAAGTCTCACAATCTCTCTCTCCTCTTGACGCTTCGGGTATGAGATTTTAGCCTTTAGCATAAAACGGTCAACCTGTGCTTCAGGAAGTGGGTATGTACCCTCTTGCTCCAATGGATTCTGCGTTGCTAACACTAAAAATGGTTCAGGAAGTTTATATGTTGTATCACCAATTGTCACTTGCTTCTCTTGCATAGCCTCAAGTAGAGCACTCTGCACCTTTGCAGGCGAACGGTTAATCTCATCCGCCAACACAAAGTTAGCAAATACAGGACCTTTTTTCACAGAGAACTCTTCAGTTTTTTGCGAGTACATTAGCGTACCAATTAAATCTGCTGGAAGAAGGTCAGGAGTAAATTGAATTCTACTAAACTTTGCATCAACGGCTTTTGCAAGCGTTGTTATTGCGAGAGTTTTAGCTAATCCGGGAACACCTTCAAGAAGGATGTGACCTCCAGAAAGCAGACCAATCATAAGGGTATCAATCAGATGTTTCTGCCCTATAATAGTCTTACCCATCTCCATGCTAAGTGCATCAACAAATACACTTTCACGCTCAATACGTTCATTAAGCTCCTTAATATTTATTACTTCGTTCATAGTTTAGTTCGAGTATTAGATCTATATATATATCTTAATATTACTGTTTATAACGTAGTTCAGGTGTGTAGATTGCAAAGTTATCATAAAAAAAATTAATTCCGAAATAAATATAGAGCAAAATAGCACAATAAACCTAAGTTTTTGAGCGAGTATTATTGACCATTTAAAACCTCCATCAGAGAGCTCAACAGAGCTGCCCTACACGGAGAGCACTTCATGATCTCAGCGAACTAATAATATAGATAGAGAAAATATTGAGCTAAAAAAATAGACCTATTTCAAGATAATATATATATATTTGTGCTTTGTATCACTTATTTTAAGAATTATTATTGTGTCAGTACTATTAGATGGATTAAATGAGGCGCAAAGAGCTGCCGTAATAAATTTCGATACACCCTCTTTAATTATTGCAGGGGCAGGATCGGGTAAGACTAGAGTTCTAACCTCTCGCATTGCATATATGCTTGAACAAGGAGTTGAGCCACACCGTATCCTGGCACTTACGTTTACGAACAAAGCCGCACGTGAGATGCGTGAACGTATTGGAACAGTTGTATCAAGCAGAGATAGCTACCGTCTATGGATGGGAACTTTTCACTCGATATTTCTGAAGATACTACGTACCGAGGCAGAACACCTTGGGTACCCTTCATCATTCACAATATATGACACATCTAATAGTAAGAATCTAATAAAAACCATTATTAAGGAGATGAACCTTAGTGATGAGCACTATAAACCAAATACAATCTACTCTCGTATATCGTTATCTAAAAACAATCTTGTAACCGCTGGCGCATACGAAGCGAATAGCGTCTACATTTCAGATGACAGAGAGAGACGCATCCCTGAGTTTGTTGAGATATACAAAGCATATGCAAAAAGGTGTAAGGATAATGGAGCTATGGATTTTGATGATATGCTTTTGAACATCAATATTCTCTTCCGAGATTTCCCGCAAGTTTTGGAGAAGTACCAACACATGTTCTCACACATCTTAGTAGATGAGTATCAGGATACGAATTATGCACAGTACATCATTGTTAGAAGGTTGTCTCAACTTCACTCTAGAGTATGTGTTGTCGGGGACGATGCGCAGAGTATCTACTCATTTCGTGGAGCTAAGATTGAGAATATTTTACGTTTTAGAAATGACTTCCCAACAGCCCAAACATTCAAACTGGAGCAGAATTATCGCTCAACACAAAATATCGTAAACGCAGCAAATAGCGTTATAGAGAAGAATAAAAATAGATTAAAGAAAGTATCTTTCTCAGCTGGAGATCCCGGAGAACTCATCAAAGTGTATAAGACTTATACCGACCGAGAGGAGGCTTCGGTAGTAGCCGATGCAATCAAGCAACGTGTTCTTGAGAGTGACGAATGGAAAGATGTAGCTATTCTATATAGAACTAACATGCAGTTTAGGGCATTTGAGGATGCTTTTCGCAAAAAAAACATTCCCTACAAGATCTATGGAGGCACCTCTTTTTATCAACGTAAAGAGGTCAAAGACCTACTCGCATACTTTCAGTTGATTGTAAACAAGAAAGATGACGAAGCATTCAAACGTATCATCAACTTTCCAACTAGAGGTATTGGAAATGTAACTCTTGGGCGCATTTTCGAGGTTGCACATGCTAAAAACCTAAGCTACATAGAGGCTATTGAATCTTTAGAATCTTCGGAACTAGGGTTAAAAGGTGCTACTGCAATTAAAGTAAAAGATTTTGCCAAGATGATAAGTGACTTCGCTCTATTAAAAGGGGAGTTAGATCTTTTTAAATTTGGGCTAGAGGTTGCAACACGCAGTGGTATTATCGGAAGTCTTAAAATTGTACAATCACCAGAGAATCAGAGCGCACTAGATAACATAGAGGAGTTACTGAACACATTACAGTTATTTGAGGAGCAATTTGCCGAGGAGTCTCAGTATGATACACAAACAGGCGAACGCATCGAAGGAGGAGAGTTAAAAGCCTCAGTTGAAGAGTGGCTTCAGAGTGCAATGTTACTTACTGATATGGACCAAGGCGACAAGGAGGATAACAATAAGGTGACATTAATGACAGTCCACGCCTCAAAGGGTCTGGAGTACAAACATATTTTCATTGTTGGACTAGAGGAGAATCTCTTTCCAAGCATGATGAGTCTTGATGGTAAAGATGGATTAGAGGAGGAGAGGCGACTCTTTTACGTAGCACTTACGAGAGCTAAAAAGAGTTCAACTTTATCCTTTTCACAGACAAGGTTTAGATGGGGGAAAACAGAATTTTGCAATCCAAGTAGGTTCATCTCTGAAATTGACCCAAAATACCTAGATATTGACTTCCCACTAGATGATTCTCCTGCGGATGAAGATCCAATGGCAAAGATGAAGCGCAAGTGGGGAGAGTCTGAAAACTCATCCGCAAGTAATACAGTGAGAGGAAATGCTGCAAATAAATGGCAGTCACCTAATCCAGCACAAAGGGGAGGATTCCAACAGAAGAAAATCAACACAACTCCAAGCATAGAGCTTGGTCAACGCTTTAAGAGTGTTGAGAAGAGAGTAGTGGATATAGATGAAGTTTCAACTCCAACAGCATCAAGCACCCAGAGTTCGGGAGGCTACTCTGTTGGCATGAGAGTTGAGCACAACAAATTTGGACAAGGTGAAATAATAGAGATAGAGCACACAACTTCAGATCTTAAGATAAAGGTTAATTTTGACAACTTTGGAGCACGTGCACTACTCAGTAAATTTGCCAAGCTAAGAGTTTTATAACGCCACCAAACTCAAGCAACACTGCATAATAGCAACTAATAAATATAGTGATATGAAAGTAGCAGAGCGATATAAAGGTACAATAGATTGGTTTTCAGAACAGATGCCTATTGCGGAGTCCGAATTAAACTATACGACTCCGTACGAATTACTTGTTGCAGTCATCCTCTCTGCCCAATGTACGGATAAGAGAGTAAATATTGTCACACCTGCCCTCTTTGAGCGTTATCCTGATGCCGAATCGCTATCAGCATCTACGATTGAAGATGTATTCCACTATATAAGAAGCATCTCCTACCCAAACAACAAAGCCAAAAACCTTGTTGCTATGGGTAAGATGTTATGGGGGGACTTCCAAGGTGTTGTCCCAGACAACGTGGATACACTTCAAAAGCTCCCAGGAGTTGGCAGAAAAACAGCCAATGTAATAGCCTCCGTCATCTACCACAAGGAGGTTATGCCCGTTGACACCCATGTTTTTCGCGTTTCAGAGAGGATTGGGCTAACTACACGCTCAAAGACTCCACTGCAAACGGAACTAAAATTAACGAAACACATCCCATCCCATCTACTCCCAATCGCCCACCACTGGCTTATTCTACATGGTCGCTATGTCTGCATGGCTCGCACCCCAAAATGCGAAGATTGTGGCATAAAAAAGTGGTGCAGAACGTATACTCGCAAAGTAAATTCAACTTGTAAAATATAAGTTTTCTGCTCTTACTTTGCTTTAACAATATTATTTTCGTATATTCGTGGTATTAATGTTATTGAAAGTATGAAGATTGAAAATCATAAAATAGAACAACTAAGAGAGTTACTATCCGTAGAGTCTCAGAATATCGTTATTGTTGGACACGCAAATCCTGATGGAGATGCTATTGGTTCATCACTAGCATGGGGCGGTATACTCGAAAGCAAAGGTCAAAATGTAACCTATGTTGTACCCAATAAATTTCCATACTTTCTAAGTTGGATTAGTGGTGCAGATAAAATACACATATATAAAGATAAAAAAGACGATAAAATTGATACACTAATCGCAAATGCTGATATTATTTTCTGTATGGACTTCAACTCTATTGCCAGAATAGAGGCACTAGGAGAGGCTATTGATAGTAATACTACTGCAAAGCGAATCTTAATAGATCACCATCTAAATCCCGTTAGTGATTTTTCAATGATGTTTTCGTATCCTGATTCATCCTCTACTGCATTTTTGGTGTATACTATTATCTCTGAACTATACGGTGCGGATATTATCTCGACTCCCATAGCAGAGGCTATGTACGTTGGAATCATGACAGATACAGGTAATTTTTCATTCAGTAATCTTACTCCAGAGTTATTCAAAGCCGTAGCGAAGTTAGTTGAATTGGGAATAAATATCCCTAAAATCAACACTCAAGTATACAATGGCTACTCAGCCGATAGAGTAAAACTATTGGGATATGCACTAGGTTCAAAAATGGAGCTAATGCAAGTAGGCGATTTTGAAGCAGCATATATTAGCTTATCAGAGGAAGATATGCGCAGTCATAACTTTCAGGTTGGGGATAGCGAGGGATTTGTCAACTACCCTCTTTCAATTAAAGGGGTATCGTTATCAGCAATGTTTTCCGAGACACGCCAATTTATTCGAATATCTCTACGCTCCAGAGGGGACGTAGATGTTAACCTTTTTGCGAAAAAATACTTTGAAGGTGGAGGACACAAAAATGCCGCAGGAGGAAAGTCAATGAAAGGACTTGAAGAGACTATTGAGTATTTCAAGAGTGCAGTTAATGAGTTTTTCAAATAGATATTATTATTTTTACCCCGTTCTACCATCATACTACTGACAAATATATTTCAGTTTATAGTATGTATGTATGCAATTTTTGGAACAGTTTTTGCGTTGAATATATATAACATAAGTTTTAGTATCTATGGTTACAGGTTTCATTCAATATATAGAGGTAGAACGACGTTATTCAGCATTAACAGTAAAAAAATATCGTCGTGATATTGAGTTCTTTGGCATATACCTGAATGGCACTCCCGAAACTAGCTTTGACCCAACAATTGTTGATTCAGACGATATAAAGGGTTGGATCATGCACCAAAGAGGAGCGAATATTACTCCTTCATCGATCAATAGTCGCTTGTGCTCGCTTAGAAGTTATTACAAATGGCTTCATAGAAGTGGTTGTATTCAAAGCGATCCAACCACAAATATCAATCAACTCAAGACAGAGAAAAAGCTACCAAGTTTTATTTCGGAGAGCCAAATGAATAAAATGCTCATTGATTTACAAGAGCTAGTAAACGCTACACCCACAGAGAATCGCTACGAAGTTTTTCGAGACGTTGTTCTGATTCTCTTTATATATAGTACAGGTCTTAGGCGAGCAGAGGTCTTAAATGTTAAGATTAGTGATTTTGAAGATAATTTTTCAAAGCTACTAGTTTTAGGGAAAGGAGATAAAATGCGAATTATTCCTATACTAAATGCTATGCAGGATAACATTAGACGATTAATTCGAGTAATAAGCTCAAAAGATATTTGTAATTCTCATAAAAAATTCCTATTTTTAACCCAAGAAGGAGCGAGATTATCAGAGCATGATATATACACTATTATTCACAAAAGATTGCGTAGTGTTGGCGTTCAAGGCAAGAGCAGCCCACACGTACTGAGACATACATTTGCAACACACATGATGAATGGAGGAGCTGATATGCGAGCGATTCAGGAGCTATTAGGACACAGTTCATTACAAACGACACAAATTTACACACACAATTCAATTTCAGAATTAAAGAAAGTATATAATAGTGCTCATCCAAGAGCACGTAAGTTAAATTAAAAAAGGAGGACTTGATATGAACGTAAAGATTCAATCGGTAAAATTCGATGCAGACATTAAACTTATCGAATTTGTGGAGAACAAGATGGAGAAGCTAGAGAGATTTGCAGAAAATGCAATATCAGTAGAGGTAATTTTAAAATTGGAGAAAGATAACGAGCGAGGCAATAAAGTTTCCACAATCAAACTAGAGCTACCAGGTAGCGAACTATTTGCCGAACACAAAAGCAAATCTTTTGAGGAGTCAGTAGATGATTGTATTGGTGCATTAAAAAAACAACTTGAGAAATATAAAGAAAAACATAAAGAATAGCGTCTTATTAGGTCATTAATTAAAGATATTTAAGGTTTTATCACCTTAATCAAATAATGACTTTAAGGAAACGATTAAACGAAGTAAAATCCACAAAAGTTAGATTGTAATCTTCCTTTTGTGGATTTTGTTTTACCTAAGTTTTTTATGAATCATAACCAAAATTAGCTTTATGACTCGCTATTTTCAATTTATATAGTTCATTTAAGCTTAAATTACCCCTTTTTCAGATATTATTTACGGGTATTATTATTTTTTTAATATATTCTTCATATATTTGTAAGTGAAATACTACGTATTGCCTAACCAGCTAGGAACTTAAAAAAAACTTAAAATATGGAACTTAAAAAATCACCAAAAGCAGATCTTGAAAAGAAGAAAGGTCTATTCCTTGAGATTGGTCTAATCATTTCAATCCTACTTGTGATTGGCGTCTTCTCATATAGTCAAGCTGAGAAAAACATTGAAATACCAGAACCAGAGGTTCCGATTGTTGAGACTGAGATTGTTGAAGTTACTCGCCAAGAGGACAGACCACCTATTACTGTTAGTACAAAACCAGTACAGGTTGTATCTGACCTTATGAACATTGTAGAGGACGACACTGAGATTACAACAGAGATGACTTTTGCAGAGTTTGATGACGAAGCTATTTTTGCAGACAACGTTGACGAATACGGAGTTGGTACTCCAGGTGACTATGCTGTTGATGATACTCCATTTATTGTTGTAGAGGATATGCCATCATTCCAAGGAGGAGATCTAACTAAATTTAGATCATGGGTAGAGAAGAGAATTGAATACCCACAAATTGCTACAGACAATGGTATTCAAGGACGTGTTACAATCACATTTGTAATTGAAACAAATGGAGGTCTTACTAACATTAAAGTTCTTCAAACACCAGATAAATCTCTATCAGAAGAGGTAATACGTATTTTGAAAACATCTCCGAAGTGGACTCCAGGAAAACAGGGAGGAAAAGCAGTTCGAGTAAAATATACACTACCTATTATATTCAAGATCCAAAGATAATTGAGTGCATTATTTAGTGAGCTTAACTTAATATAAAATGCACCCCAAAAGTTGAATTATAGCTTTTGGGGTGCATTTATTACGAATAGCTCTATCTTGAGATTAGGTTCTCGATAGAGCATAAAAACTAATTTACAAATGGGTGAATTAATCGATTTTAACAAGGACAAGGCTGTTCTTGTGGCTATTATAAGAGATCGCCAACCAGAGAGTCAGATCACTGAATATCTTGATGAATTAGAGTTTCTAACAGAGACTGCAGGTGTCGAAACTGTCGCTCGCTTTACGCAACGCCTATCCGCCCCAAACATACGTATCTACGTTGGGCCAGGAAAATTGGATGAGATTGCACAGTATACAGAAGCACATGGTATTGGCACAGTGATTTTTGACGATGAATTATCACCATCACAAACAAGAAATATAGAGAAATTATTTGAAGGACGTCAAATACTAGATAGGACGAGACTAATTTTAGGTATATTTGTTCAGCGAGCAACAAGTGCGTATGCTAAAACACAGGTACAACTAGCTCAATATGAGTATTTATTGCCACGTCTTACAGGAATGTGGACGCATCTTGAACGTCAACGAGGCGGAACAGGTACTCGTGGCGGAGCAGGAGAGAGTGAGATTGAGACGGATAGACGAATTGCAAGAAATCGCATCAGCAAGCTCAAAGAGGATCTAAAAAAGATTGATAGACAAATGGCTGTTCAGAGAGGCAATAGAGGGAGTTTAGTACGAGTTGCACTAGTTGGCTACACCAATGTTGGGAAGTCTACGATTATGAATATAATTAGCAAAAGTGATGTATTTGCGGAGAACAAGCTCTTTGCAACACTAGATACAACCGTAAGAAAGGTTGTGTTAGAGAATATGCCACTTCTACTCTCCGACACCGTAGGGTTTATAAGGAAACTACCACACCAACTTGTTGAGTCGTTTAAATCGACACTAGATGAGGTTAGGGAGGCTGACCTATTGCTTCACATTGTTGATATATCGCACCCAAACTTTGAAGATCAAATTGACGTTGTTAACAAAACACTTAAAGATATTAAAGCTGGAGATAAACCAGTGTTTATAATTTTTAATAAAGTAGATGCTTTTACTTATATAAAGAAAGACGACGATGATCTACTTCCTGCAACTAAGGAGAATAGATCTTTAGATGATATAAAAGAGATTTGGATGGCAAAAGAGACTCCATGTCTCTTCATCTCAGCAAAGGAGCGACTTGGAGTAGACAAACTCCGAAAAGATCTATACACTATGGCTAGGGAGATACATGAGGGACACTATCCTTTTAACAATTTCTTATATTAGTTATTTGTTAAATATGCAGGGTCAGCAGATTACACCTAGCCCAAACCAAGTACAAACCAAGTACAAACATGACATTAAAATCTTTAGATAGATACTAAAATATAAACACTATGACACATACACTAAATGACACCAACACCGTTCTCAATAAATTTCTAGCTGAATTGAGGGATGTAAACATTCAACAAGATAGCATGCGCTTTAGACGCAACCTTGAGAGAGTTGGAGAGATAATGGCATATGAGATCAGTAAGACATTTGAGTATGAGGAGCAAAATATAGAGACATCACAAGGAGAGGCAATTCTTGCGCTCCAAACAGATGACATTGTTATTGCGACTATAATGCGAGCTGGAATTCCCTTTCACCAAGGGTTTTTAAACTATTTTGATGATGCTCAAAGTTCATTTGTATCTGCATATCGTAAATATAGTAAAGATAACACTTTCAACATTAAAGTTGAATATATCTCATGTTGCGACATGACCGATAAGATATTAATTCTGGTTGACCCTATGTTGGCGACAGGTTCATCGCTACTTCTTGCTTATAATGCTCTAGTAGAAAAGGGAGGAGTTCCAAAGCACACACATATCGCTACATGTGTAGCAAGCGAAGAGGGTATTGAATATATCAATAAACGTGTTTCATCTGAGAACGTTACAATTTGGAGTTGTGCCGTAGATGCAGAGTTGACATTAAAGTCATATATCGTACCAGGAATAGGCGACGCAGGCGATCTAGCCTACGGAGACAAACTATAATAAGTACCTCTAAATATAAAATGCATCTAAGAGCGATGGTTCTCTAGTTTATTTAACTAGACTACAAACGCTCTTAGATGCATTTTTTATATTAAATATTATATAGCTTTTATTAATAATTTTTTTTTGAGGATTCATTATCCTGAGAATCTTATAGCTTTAATTCGTTTAGTTATAGTATCAACAACCTCTCTCTCAACAATGCCCGTCAATACATCAGGCGCATCATGCCACCTATTGGCATGGTACTCACGTTTATAGTTTGTGATGTGATTGTATAGATCACTCCATCTCACTCTCCAATCTAGCGGCATCCTAATATATGTCATAACCGTTGATGAGTTTGATATTATTCTAGCCTCTTTATTTCCACTCTGGTGAAACCACTCTATTTTTGCCATTGGCGTCAATCGAGCAACAGCTCTAGCAAATCCCTTTCCTCCGTTGTTACTCTCTACTGCGACGACTCTAGTTTTAGAGCTATTAATCATATTTGCTACCATTGGTTCGGTCTTCTCCATAGGTTCACGCGAGTATACAAGATCCGTTATGTATATCAACCCCGCACGATCTACCTGATAAGATATTGAACATAGGTAGTCATCACCAGCATCTGCTGTATCTGTATAGTTCCCTAATTTAATAATATCTGTTGGCAATGCAGCATAGGTAATAAAACTATTACCATACAACAACCCGTGAGCAGAGGATGGTTTACCTTGGTACATACATGAGAATCTTACTGGATCTAAGTTCTGTTTCTCTTTTAATAGCTCAAGGTTATGCCGTTCACGCCAGAGTGGAGCTCCAACTTTTCGTGGATCTATTTGATATGGCTCACCCTCTTTTATCGCCTCAAAATTCAGCAGATACCACCCTTTAAACCCCTTTTTAATCTGTTTCCAATCGGTTAATTCAATTGTCGGTTCAATGGATGTTAGCTTGCCAATCAAATCCTCCTCATGCCATCTAGTAAATACTATTAACTCCGAAGAAGTATTATGCATTCTGGTTTTAACAACCGATGTGTACCACTCCCAACAATTCTCTCTAATAGTTGGGGAGTTTGCCTCCATTGCATCTTTATATAGGTCATCTAGTATAAAGATATCTACTTGATTTCCCGTCAGCGACCCCTCTCTCCCTACACTCATCAACTCACCGTTGTATCCAATAATCTCCACTTGATCTGCGGTACGGATATAATTCACAGAGTTAGCAGATCTATTTTTCAGACTTTTAATTGTTGTTTGCGGAAATAGCTCAGTGTACTCCTTTGAGTCGATCAATCTCTGTACTCTTCGGTTAAATCTATTTGCCAGTGTACCACTATAAGATGCTATCGCCACTCTTAACTCAGGATTTAAGCCGAGCATATAGGCAGGTAGTAGTACTGACGCACCAAGGGATTTACCATGTTGCGGAGGTATTGAAACGATTAATTTTTTTATTTTCCTAGAGGCGAATGCCTCCAAAACTCTATAATAGGACTTATGGAATTTTGTTGACTGCAGGTATGGGGCAACCTGTTCAATGTAGTGTTGAAAAGCTATTTCTTCTCTTTTAGTTTTACACATTTAATAAATTATTGGATAGGTTACTTTGTGGTGGAGCGTTGTGGGTTCTGCTGAGCGTCCTCAAAGGTAGGATTTTGAAATACACCACAATTTACTCTCTAATAAGTTTAAACATATTACAAATCTCCACCCTCGAACTAAGAGGAGACTCTTTAGCCTTTGTCAACACCATTTCTCATGGAGAATCAAAGGTTAAGGACTATGATAAAATTAAAGAGTATTTTACTTGAATTTATAGGAGCGTCCCCAGATATAATAAAATAATTCATCGTGCTCCACCACTAACCTAGATATGATTATATATATATAAGATTTTATAGTCAATCATTCAACGAATTGCGATCTATTCAATTCTATTTATTGGCAAGAACTCTTTAAACTCCTGCCACGAGAATGTATTATACACCTCACCTTCCCGTTGATATGTTTTAAACTCCCACCATACAGGGATTATATCTTCAAATACGTCATATACGCCCTCAGTCACTACAATCCTCTTTTTATCAATAATAACAGAGGTTGTAAAAGTTGAATATAACTCTTCTGTATCGAACTCAATTGAGCCTGAAAAGAAGTATTTTTGATCTATATCTACTACCAACTGATCGGCAATAGCTTTGTAAATTTTATCTGTTATTATTAGCATAATAAGATTTTGTATAATTATTTTAACATATAAGCGTATAAGGTGGCATAATAAATGTTTATATATTTATAAGAAGAATGTTGTGTAATTAGAGTAAAAATATTAACTTTACACCACAAAGATACATTCAATTATTGTATTTCCAAGTAAAAAATTGAATAAAATTACATATAAAATTTATGAGGACACGTATTAAGCTACTACGCAAGGAGTTGGGCATGACACAAGAAGTGTTTGCAAAACACCTAGGAATAGGTAAAAGTGCATTATCTATGATAGAAACAGGCAAAGCCTCCTTATCTGAACGAAATAAAAACATACTAGTTCAAGATTTGAACGTCAACCCTGACTGGATCGAAAATGGCACTGGCGACATGCTTAATGCACCTAAGGATGTTGTCACTTTCAAGCGGGGTAGAGAGAATACACTCCCATTACAGAGTGTTCCACTCTACAACATCGAGGGAACAGCTGGATTGATTCCACTCTTCATGGACTCATCTAATGCTGAACCCATCGACTATATTCACATACCAAACCTTCCAAAATGCGACGGCGCAATCTACATTGTAGGAGATAGCATGTACCCACTACTAAAGAGTGGTGACATTATTCTGTACAAGAAGATTAACAACATTGAAGATGTTTTCTGGGGCGACATGTACCTTCTCTCTATCGATATAGATGGCGAGGAGTATGTCACAGTAAAGTATATCCAGAAGTCGGACAAAGATGGTTTTGTCAAGTTAGTTAGTCAAAACCAGTATCATGCCGACAAAGATGTTGAAATGTCACGCATTAGAGCTCTTGCATTCATAAAGGCAAGTATAAGAATGAACTCTATGGGCTAACACACTGTTGTGAAGACCAAAATACTCTATAAAAAGAGTCTTTCAGCAACTTACACTGAAATAACCTCTAATTGAGAGAAAAAATCAAAGAATATACAAAAAATAAATAAATAAAATTTGCAAAGAAAAAATAATATCCTACCTTTGCAAACCATAAGGATATGCTATAATTAAGGCGATTAGCATCACCAATAAGAGTAAAATAATATAAATATATAGTAAAATATACTAAAAATGAAAAGGACCTTTCAACCATCTCTAAAAAAGAGAATTAATAAGCATGGATTTCGCCATAGAATGTCAACTGCTAACGGACGTAAGGTACTTGCGGCTAGAAGAGCAAAAGGCAGAAAGAAACTATCTGTTTCTGACGAATCACTTGCTAAATAGCATATAGCATAATAGCTTATTCTAGGATAAAACATGGAGCTAACCGTAGATAGTATGGTTTAGCTCCTTTTGTTGTATATATTAAGTTCCACTATGAAGTTAGATGATTTTGATATTTGCGAAGATATTAAAGAGATTGGGTACAACGTACTAAACTTTAAGCGCATCACAGATAGTGAAGCTACTCTTTTATGGGATAAGGCTCCACTATCATTTCTTGGCTACCTTGCTACCGCTATAAAAAAGAGCAAAAGTGGCAATGAGGTCTATTACAATCGTAATTTCCACATTGAACCCACAAACGTATGTCTCTTTAACTGTCGTTTCTGCTCTTACAAACGTGGCGCAGACTCACCAGAAGCGTGGAACTATACCCTTGAAGAGATTGAAGAGATTGTAAAAGCACGATCTCACAGCTATATAACAGAGGTACATATAGTTGGTGGAGTGCATCCGCAACACACAATAGAGTACTACTGCGAGATGATTAGCAAAGTCAAATCGCTTATGCCGTGGGCATCTATCAAAGCATTTACGGCCATTGAACTGGCATACATGATAGACAAAGCTGGCATTAGCTATGAGGAGGGACTTCTAAGACTTAAAGAGTCTGGAATGTCTGCAATACCTGGTGGTGGCGCAGAAATCTTCAATGAAGAGATCAGATCCAAAATATGTCCTGATAAAGGGGATAGTAAACAGTGGTTGAAGATACATGAAGTTGCACATAAGTTAGGGATCACCACAAATGCAACTATTCTATATGGTCATATTGAGAGTGTTGCAGATAGGATTGACCATCTAAGAAGAATTCGTGAACTTCAAGATCTACACAAAGGATTCAATGCTTTTATCCCACTAAAGTATCGTAATTATGGCAATAGTATGTCAGAGATAGGAGAGGTGAGTGTGATTGAGGATATGAAAATGACTGCATTAAGTCGCATATATCTAGATAATGTCCCACATATCAAAGCCTACTGGCCTATGCTAGGGAAGAGTACAACAGAGCTACTACTCTCTTTTGGGGCAGATGATATTGATGGAACTATTGACGACTCAACAAAAATATACTCTATGGCAGGAGCTGAGGATCAAACTCCAACAATGAGTGTTTCGGATTTAATATCGTTAGTATCTAAGGCGGGATATGTTGCGGTAGAGCGAGATACTTTTTATAATAGGGTTAATCTAGGTTAAAAACTACTAACACTGCAAAGTTTTTATATTAAGGCAACTTAACAATAAATAATTAATATATTTGCAGATAATACTATTATATCAAATCTTATGAAAAAACTTATTCAGAAAATAAATAAAAATGCAATTTTACGTAATGTAATTCTAGCGTTATGTATATTTATAATTTTTATGTTTAGCCTCTCATTTTTGCTTAATATTTTCACACGTCACAATAAACACATTAAAGTTCCAATATTTGAGGGGCTTTCGTTTACTGAAGCTAGTGCCATCGCAAAATCTAAGTCATTGGTACTAGAGATTAACGACTCTGTCCACGTTAAAGGTATTGCAGGCGGAACAATACTAGACCAACACCCAGAGTCAGATAGAGAGGTTAAAGCTGGACGACATATTTTCCTTACAGTAAACTCTTACAACAAAAACATGGTAAAAGTACCATATGTTACAGGATACTCTCTTCGCCAAGCAAAGAACAATTTAAAAATAGCTGGATTGGGTATCTCTAAGTTAATATACCGAGATGATATAGCAACTAACAACGTACTTGAGCAACAATATAAAGGAGCTGTAATAACCAAGAGTTCTGATCTACTGATCGAGCTAGGTTCTGAGGTAACACTAATCGTTGGCAAGAGTAAATCTGACAGTTACTGTATTATTCCTAACGTATTAGGTTTAACTCTAGCTGAAGCAAAAAGCAGGTTATGGGAGAGTGGGTTGAATATCGGAGGTACAAAGTTTGATTCCGATGTTGACAGTAAATTTGTAAGTAGAGCGAAAGTATTTTCCCAACACCCTATCGGAGGTATTAAAGAGAGCCTTGGAGGAGTTATATCTTTAGAACTAACATTAGATCCAGAGAGAGTTCAATCGGGACAAAAAACAGCACGAAGAGAATTAAACGCTATTATTAAGGAGCAACAAGAAGAGCAAGATCAACTAGACTCTTCAAACAAATAGACAATAAACTATAAAACATATAATGAATACAAATATAGAAGATCAAGAGCCTTTAGACACTCAACAAGATGAGTTATTTGAGCACTCAAATTTAATTGTTGACAAAGGTCAAAGTATAATGCGTCTTGACAAATTCTTGTCAAATAGGATGGAGAACACCTCTCGTAGTCGCATACAAGCTGCGATTGACAAGTTCACGATACAGGTAAATGGTGCATCAGTTAAGGCTAGTTATAAGGTTAAGCCACTTGATAGCATAACAGTAGTGTTACCATATCCGAAGCAAGAACACGAGATGTTAGCTGAGAATATTCCGCTTGACATTCTTTATGAGGATGATGATCTACTACTTGTAGATAAAGTAGCTGGAATGGTCGTACACCCTGGCTTTGGCAACTATTCAGGAACACTTGTTAATGCATTAACGTACCATCTTCAAAACCTACCTCTTTTTCAGGAGGGAGATATGCGTGCGGGGCTTGTTCATAGAATCGATAAGAACACATCTGGTATATTAGTTGTGGCAAAGAACATAAGATCACACGTAGCTCTTGCAAAGCAGTTTTTCGATCATACAATTGAGCGAAAATATATAGCATTGGTTTGGGGTAATTTTACTGAAGATACAGGAACTATAACGGGTCACGTTGGACGTAGTCTAAAAGATAGATTAAAGATGGCTGTATTCCCTGATGGATCAGAGGGTAAGCACGCTGTTACGCACTATAAAGTTCTTAAGCGCTATGGATATGTAACACTAATTGAGTGTCAGCTGGAGACAGGACGTACACATCAAATTAGGGTTCACATGGAGTCTGTTGGTCATCCACTCTTTAACGACGAACGCTATGGAGGTAATAGGATACTAAAGGGAACTACTTTTTCTAAGTATAAACAGTTTATAGACAACTGTTTTAAAATTCTCCCACGCCACGCCCTTCATGCAAGGAGTCTAGGTTTCACACATCCAGAGACTGGAGAGTTTATATACAGAGAGAGCTCTATCCCTAATGATTTCAAGGCTGTTATGGCCAAGTGGGATATATACGTCTCAGTAAAAGAGCTAGTTGAAGAGGAGGACGAATAGATCCTTTAAACAACTATTTACAATACAACACCGCCCACGTATGGAAGTTCCTTATCTCGTTTTACACAAGAATGGAACTCTACTACGTGGGCGGTGTTTTTATAATACAGTGTTAGATGGACTATGCTTTCTTTGAAAATCTAGTTTTCTTTGGTGCAGTTTTAGTATTCGCCATTATCTCCTTACACTGCTCAAGAGTCAACTCTGTAGCTTCTGTACCTTTAGGCAACTTATAATTTTTACCTTTACAAGCTATATAGGGGCCAAATCTACCAGCAATAACCTGTAATTCAGGCTCTTCATCAAAGCTTTTCAATATGCTTTTTATAGCATTTTGTCTCTTCAATTCGACTAATTCATTAGCTCTTTCAAGCGTAATTGTATATGGATCATCAGTTTTTTCAAGCGATGTAAATTTGCCATCATATTTCACATATGGACCAAATCTACCTAATCCTACACTCACCTCTTTACCTTCGTGCTCACCCAGCATTCTTGGCAATGAGAACAACTCTAATGCCTCCTCTAATGTTATAGTCGAGATTAACTGTCCTGTTTTAAGACCAGCATATTTTGCCTTTTCATCATCCGTATTCTCACCTATCTGAACCATAGAACCATATCTTCCGATACGAGCAATCACCTCTTTACCACTTTTAGGATCAACTCCGAGTGCTCTCATTTGGTTTGCTCTTGGCGCAGTAGCTTCGACAGCCTCTTCCACTATTTTATGGAATGGATGATAGAAGTTCTCAATCATTTTATTCCAAGGTGTATTTCCATCGGCAATCTCATCAAACTCTTTCTCTACTTTTGCAGTAAAGTTGTAGTCCATTATATCTTTAAACTGCCCCTCAAGGTAGTCATTTACAACCATCCCAATATCAGTAGGATTGAGTTTATTCTTCTCTGCGCCAGTTTTCTCGGTTGCATTTTTAGCAACAATCTCACCACTACTGGTTAGCGTTAATATTTCATAATTTCTCAGTTCACCCTCTTTAATCTGCTTAATCACATAGCCTCTATTAATCACCGTAGTAATAGTTGGTGCATATGTAGATGGACGACCAATACCTAGATCCTCCAACCTCTTAACAAGAGAAGCCTCACTATATCTTGGAGGAGACTGAGTAAACCTCTGTACACCAACAATATTATCGTATGATAGAACACTTCCCACTTTTACATCAGGCAGAAGTCCTTGTTCTTCATCATTGCTCTCATCTTCAACACTCTCTGTATACAACTTCAAAAAGCCATCAAATACAATTACCTCACCTGTTGCATTAAAATACTCCTTCTCACCACTAACATCAATAGTAAGAATACGTCTTTCAAGCTGTGCAGCAGACATTTGCGATGCAAGTGTACGCTTCCATATCAACTGGTATAATTTCTTCTCTGTCGGTGTTCCTTCAACCTCAGCATTATTAAGATAAGTAGGACGTATCGCCTCATGAGCCTCTTGTGCCCCTTTACTTTTTGTCTTAAACTGACGAGTGTTACTATACTCTTCTCCGAATTTTTCAATAATCTCAGCTTTAGCAGCGTCAACTGCTTGAGTAGATAAATTCACAGAGTCGGTACGCATATATGTAATAAAACCTTGTTCATAAAGTTTTTGAGCTACCGACATAGTTTGTGATACCGACATTCCAAACTTACGACTAGCCTCTTGTTGTAGTGTTGACGTTGTGAATGGAGCCGCAGGTGATTTGGTAACAGGTTTACACTCGTTATTTCTCACCGTAAACGTTGCCAATCCGCAAGCTTTCAAGAAAGTATCAGCCTCATCTCTCGTTTTAAAACGACGATTTAACTCCGCTTTAAACAATCTCTTTACAGAGTCCTCCGCAGAATAGAAGTGAGCAGAAACTCTATAAAATTGTTCTGAATTAAAGTTCATTATCTCACGCTCTCTCTCCACAACCAATCTCACCGTAACACTTTGCACACGCCCCGCCGATAATGAAGGCTTAACCTTTTTCCATAAAACAGGAGATAGTTCAAACCCCACCAAACGATCCAATACTCTTCTCGCTTGCTGCGCATTTACCAAATTCATATCAACTTGGCGAGGATTCTCAATTGCCGCAGTAATTGCAGACTTCGTAATTTCGTGAAAAACTATTCGTTTAGTTCTATCTAGTGGCAAATCTAGAGCTTCAGCTAAGTGCCAAGCAATTGCCTCTCCCTCACGGTCCTCATCGGAAGCCAACCAAACAGTCTTTGCTTTTTTAGCGAGCTTAGATAATTCCGCTACAATCTTAACTTTATCTGGAGAGACTTCGTATGTCGGAGCAAAATCATTTTTGACATCAATTCCAAGATCTTTTTTTGAGAGGTCACGAATATGTCCATAACTAGATTTTACAATATATTGATCTCCGAGGAATTTTTCGATTGTTTTTGCTTTAGCAGGAGACTCGACAATAACTAAATTTTCGTGCATATTTTAGTAGTTTTATATATTATGCAAACAGACCTAAAGTGAAAACTTTAGGTCTGTTTATATTTATTAATTTTATTTAACTAATGTAAATGTTAGCTCTAATTTAGGCGCTATACTTTCTATATCATCATCAGGTAACGGAGATACTGCCCCAACTAGTTCGACCTGCGAGTAGCTTTGGAAAGCAGCATTAGACTTAACTCCTGTTTCATTATCAAATTCAGAATTGTTATATATTGGAGCGAAAAATACATCTTTTTTAACTCCACTAAAATCCTCACTATTCTCATAATTAAGAATTAAGCTCTGAATATATGAAGTTACATTCATTTCGTACCTACCTTTAATACGATTCAATCCGCCACCATATGGTAGTTGAACTCCCGTATTATACTCATACATATAGTCATAATCAGGAGTTGGAATTGGCAAGTACCCTTTATACGAGTAATACATTCCTAGTCTAATAGGTGCATCATTCAATACATCTACTTCACTAGCAGAATTAACACCAAAAGACAACACCGCTTTATTGATAATAATTTTTCTGTATGAAGACCCTTTGTAAGAGTTTATTTTATCACAAAGCTCATCAGAGAATCTCACAAACGAGTTAACTCCAGCCATATTTTGAATAAATACTTTCTGTTGTCCAGGCGTACCTTTCGCTGTATCACTAGGCGATTTAGCAATATACTGCTCTACTTCACTCCCAGAGTAGTCATGTTTAACCACTGCAAGAGCTAATTTACTATATGAAGGAGCATCAGTCAAAGAGAACTTCTGGAATAAAGAGTCGTTCATATTCTTCGCATCAAGCGGCTTATCTTTAGTATAATTGTGATAGTGAATGTATAGTGTTGCCGTAGTAGTCGAATTCGGATCTGTACGGGTTTTACTATAATATATTACTGCATCCTCTTTATCCTGATTAATCGGAGCGATGTATAGCCCTTTAAATTTCTTCAAGAATAGTGTATCAATATTATACTCATCAGCCGTAGTTTTTGTCATCAACTCATCCAAGAATATCTTACCATTTGGAGTTACCATCAAAGTTTCAAATAGTACCTCTGCAACTGTTCCTGAGTGTTTGAATGTGAATATCGGCTCTAGATCAACAAATGTACTAGGTTCAATTGTAGAGTAATAGGTTGAATCTGGGCTCAACACTTTATTTGCTTGATATATCCCGAACTCTTGTTCCTTTATTTGAGGGCCGAACTCTCCATTTTTTGTAGAGTATGCTGTTTTAAATATAGGCAATAATATACTTACTGAGTCAACTACTGGATTATATCCAAAAAACTCCTTTTCATTTGGGAATGCATCAGGAATAAAAGATGTAAAAGTAGAGGCAACGGTTAGCCCGAACTTTTCATTATATCTCTTACCAAATACTATGTACCCCAAATTTTTTGAAGGAATAGAGTCTGTTTTAACTGTATATGTCTCCATTCCGCCATGCAAAGTAGCAGTAGCAAGTTTCATAGTCTGATCTGTCGGAATAAATTCAGATCCTAATTGGTTATCAACAGTAGTACAAGAGCTCATTGCTACTAACATAGCAAACATAGCCGTTACACTCAATCTATTAAAGCAATTCTTCATAAAACATTTTGTATTTATCTACGTAATCAGTATTTGTTTTATCCTCACAAAATGGGAGTACTGGTTTTTTGCTCTGTTTCAAGTACTCTTCTATTTCAGGATCTAGGCAGCTAGTCTCTAAAATAATACCATCCGCATGATTAATAACGAACTTCATTAAGTTATGGTATGTAGGCTTCTCAACAATTTTACTATTTTCTTCATCGATACCTTCACTAATTATTTTTTTCGAAAAATTAGCATCCCACTCACCTTCAAATTTATCATCATAAATTGATATAACAACTTTTGCGTCTTTGAAAAGCGGATCATCAGAGAATCTATTTTTAAGATACATTGGCACAACCGATGACATCCAACCATGACAATGAACTATATCAGGTTGCCAGCGCAATTTCTTGACAGTTTCAAGCACTCCTCTAGCGAAGAATATAGCACGTTCATCATTATCTTCAAATAATTTACCATTTTCATCAGACAATGTTGCCTTACGAGAGAAATAGTCTTCATTATCAATAAAATAGACCTGTACTCTAGCAAGAGGAATTGAAGCCACCTTAATTATCAATTGGTGATCATTATCATCAATTATTAGGTTCATTCCAGACAATCTAATCACTTCATGCAATTGATTACGTCTCTCATTAATTAACCCATATCTAGGCATAAAAGTCCTTATCTCATTACCTCTCTCTTGCATTGCTTGCGACAATGTTCTACAAATAGTAGAGATTTGAGTTTCAGGTAAATATGGAGTTATCTCTTGACTAACATATAAAATTTTACAACTACTCATGTGAGTTATATAGTTAAAATTACATTATATTCCACATTCACATACTTTTTTCACACACAATGCAGTGTAATAAAAAACACATGTAATGAACAATTTCTACAAAGATACTAAAAAAAAACTAAATGCGTCTACAGGATAAGCATTGCATCACCATACGTACCAAATCTATAGCCCTCTTCTTTGGCAATTTTATACGCATCCATAATTAAATCATATCCTCCAAATGCTGCAGCCATCATTAACTGAGTTGACTGCGGAAGGTGAAAGTTTGTAATCATTGAGTCGGCCACAACAAAATCATAAGGAGTAAAAATGAATTTATTAGTCCACCCTTCATACGGGTTTAATTTTCTGCCCGTTGTAACAGAGCTCTCCATAGTTCTCATAACAGTAGTTCCTACTGCACAGATACGCTTAGAGTCGACCCTTGCGCCATTAACGATCTGGGTTGCTTCTGGCGTAATAAGTATCTGCTCTGAGTCCATTTTATGTTTTGTCAGATCTTCAACATCAACTGCTCTAAAGTTACCCAATCCCACATGAAGTGTAATATATGCACTTTTCACACCTTTTATTTCTAATCTTTTCAACAGATGTTTACTAAAGTGCAAACCTGCAGTTGGAGCCACTACTGCTCCTTCATTTTTTGCATATATAGTTTGGTATCTCTCGCTATCAATAGGTTCAACCTTCTCTCTAATCCACTTAGGTAGAGGTGTTTCACCCATATTATGTAGAGCTTCTTTAAATTCATCATGATCGCCATCAAATAGGAAACGTAACGTTCTACCTCTAGATGTTGTATTATCAATAACTTCAGCAACAAGTAAGTCATCATCTCCGAAATATAGTTTATTTCCGATACGAATTTTTCTTGCTGGGTCCACTAAAACGTCCCATAGTCTAAGGTCACGGTTCAACTCTCTAAGTAAAAAGATTTCGATCTCCGCACCTGTTTTCTCTTTATTTCCATAAAGTCTAGCCGGGAAAACTTTTGTATCATTAAATACAAAAACATCATCAGTATCAAAATACTCTATAACATCTTTAAATATTTTATGTTCAATTTTTCCTGAGTCACGGTGTATAACCATTAAACGAGATTCATCTCTATTGTCAACTGGGTATTTAGCTAACATATCGAGAGAAAAGGGGTACCCATATTGGGATAATTTCATCTGACCAACTTTTTATTTAAATATAAAAACAACGCAGTACCGTCTTAAGTTACATAAGACACTTAAATATAATATACGTAATAATGTTAATTTTGTTTCACTTCTGATAGTATTTCATCAATTTCAGTCATTGAGTAGCACTCATCGACACTATTACTTCCATTTTTTGTTCTTCTAAGGGAGCTCAAATATGCCAAGTTATTAAGTTTTTCACCTAGCTCCATTGCGATTGATCTAATATAAGTTCCCTTGCTACATCTGATACGCACTCTAACGCGCGGCATCTCGAACTCTTCAATCTCCATTGAATGTATAGTTATAAGAGCTCTTCTCATAACGACTTCACTACCTTCACGAGCGTGTTCATAAGCTCTTTTTCCTTCGATTCTTTTAGCTGAGTATATTGGAGGGGTCTGTAATCTCTCTCCACAAAGCTCTGCCAATGCTTTCTCTACATCCTCACGAGTAATATGATCTACTGGAAGAGTTTCACTGATAGGCAGCTCCATATCGAAGCTCGGAGTCGTAGCACCAAGCACAATATCGGTAACATACTCTTTCTCTTCAGCTTGCAGAGACTCGACTAATTTTGTTGCTTTACCAATACATATTATTAAGACACCTGATGCTAAAGGGTCTAATGTTCCGGCGTGTCCAACTTTAATTTTTTTAAATCCGAGTCTCATAATTGCAGACTTCACTTTTCTCACAACATCTGTCGAAGTCCATTGATATGGTTTATCCACATAAAGAACAAAGCCTTCAGGGAAATTTATTTTACTTGTTAATACTTTCTCCACAATTAATTATAATTTGTAATACATGAGTCACAAAAAACATGACATTTTAAAAAAAATTAAACACTTTAAAGACCAACGTCGCAGAGAGTTCTTTGTCTATTTTGACTGAACTCTCTGCGACGCGAAACTTTATGAAGTTTCATCACATTTTTTGTGACTAAGTTTTCTATTTAACTATCGTAACCCAGTTGTGTGTATCTTCAACTTCACCGTATTGAATACCGCATAATCTACCATACAACTCTGTGGTAAGCTTACCAACGCTATCACCAAATGAGTATGTATGATCCTCTTTCGGGTCATAAACACTTCCAATAGGAGATATCACTGCCGCTGTTCCGCAAGATCCAGCCTCTTCAAATGTAGCCAATTCAGTCAATTCAACCTCACGTCTCTCAACCTTTAGACCCAAATCTTCAGCTAATTGCGTCAAACTCATATTAGTTATAGATGGTAATACAGAGTGTGATTTAGGCGTGATATACGTTCCATTTTTGATACCAAAGAAATTAGCCGCTCCACACTCATCAATGTATCTCTTCTCTTTTGCATCTAGATAAAGAACACTAGCGTAGCCCATATCATGCCCCCAATTAGCAGAGAGCAAACTTCCCACATAATTACCACCAGTTTTAACATGACCTGTTCCAAGCGGAGCAGCTCTATCATGGTCTCTATCTACAATAACTTTCATAGGATTAAATCCACTCTTATAATAAGGACCAACTGGTGTAACAAATATCACAAAAAGATACTCCGTAGAGGGACTAACACCCACTTGTGCACCCGTACCAATCAACAGTGGTCTAATATATAAAGATGCGCCCGTACCATAAGGAGGAATAAATCTCTCGTTGGCTTTAACGACTTTCATCACCGCCTCCGTGAACATATCTACCGATGGAGCTTGCATCATCAAATAGTCAGCAGAGCTTTGCATTCTCTTTGCATTCTCATCTGCTCTAAAGAGTCTAACTTCACCATCGACACCTCTATATGCTTTCAACCCTTCGAAAGCCTCTTGACCATAGTGAAGGCACGTTGCAGCCATATGCATAGGAATGTTCTCATCTTGGGATAGAGTCATCTCTTCCCATTTACCATCTCTATAATAACATCTTAAATTGTAGTCCGTCTTCATATAATTGAAACCCAAACTACTCCAATCAATATTTTCCATTATATTATATATTACAAAAAAATTATTTACACTCGATTTATTCACTTCAAACATGCAAGGTTACCCGCACATTTATTATATAAAAAACTACCCTACAATAGCACCACTATTAACCTGATCCTGCGGAGATAGTAATACTAGTTTACCACTAGCATCAGATCCCATAAGAATCATACCATTTGACTCTATACCTTTTAGAGTACGAGGCGCTAAATTAACTAGTACTAGCACCTGTTTCCCGACAAGTTCCTCTGGTTTATAGTGCTCTGCGATACCAGATACAATGTCTCTAGTATCTATACCAGTATCTACTGTAAGTTTCAATAATTTTTTAGTTTTCGCTACTTTTTCAGCTGCAACAATCGTTGAAACACGAATATCCATCTTTCCAAAGTCATCAAAAGTGACATTCTCTTTTTGAGATGCTATATTTTGTAGAGCTTCATTCTCTGCATTTTCAAGCTTAGATCTCTCCAATTTAGCCATCTGTTGCTCTACGACACTATCTTCTATCTTCTCAAAAAGCAACTCTGCCTTACCAATCTTATGTCCTGCACTAATTAGCGAGCTAGAACCTAAAGATTCCCACTCTGGCTTCTCAATACTCAACATCTTCAACAACTTCGCCGATGTAAATGGGAGGAATGGCTCTATCGCAGTAGCAAGATTAGCCGTAAGTTGCAAAGCTATATTGAGCGTAGTCTTAACACGCTCTGGATCAGTTTTTATCACTTTCCAAGGCTCTGTATCAGCAAGATATTTATTCCCAAGCCTAGCGATTGCCATTGCATCTTTTAGTGCCTCACGGAATCGATAATGCTCAACATTACTCTCTAGTGAAAGTTTAATTGCAGGCAATTCTTTAAGTGTATCTTTGTCATAGTCAGTCAACTCCCCTAACTCAGGAACGACTCCCTCATAGTACTTATCAGTTAAAACTAGAGCTCTATTTACGAAGTTACCAAGAATAGCAACTAATTCATTATTATTTCGTGCTTGAAAATCTTTCCAAGTAAAGTCATTATCTTTGGTCTCAGGAGCATTAGCACATAACACGTATCTCAACACATCCTCTTTACCCGGGAACTCTTCAAGATACTCATGCAACCATACTGCCCAGTTACGAGAGGTTGATATTTTATCCCCTTCAAGATTAAGAAACTCATTTGCAGGTACATTTTCAGGAAGAATATAATCTCCATGTGCCTCTAACATTGCAGGAAAAACGATACAATGGAACACGATATTGTCTTTACCAATGAAACACACCAACTTGGTATCATCTTGTTTCCAGTACTTTTCCCAATCAGGCGTAAGTTCTTTTGTAGCCGATATATACCCGATAGGAGCATCAAACCACACATATAACACTTTACCTTCCGCACCTTCCACAGGAACGGGAATACCCCAATCAAGGTCACGGCTCACAGCTCTAGGCTGCAACCCTAAGTCCAACCAGCTTTTACACTGTCCGTACACATTTGGTTTCCACTCTTTGTGCTGCTCCAAAATCCATTTACGCAACATTGGCTCATGTTTATCCAACGGAAGAAACCAGTGTTTAGTCTCTTTTCTCACTGGATCAGAACCAGTAATCGTACTCTTTGGATTTATAAGATCCGTAGCGTTTAATGTTGTTCCACAGTTTTCACACTGATCTCCATATGCTCTATCATTCTGACAATGAGGACATGTACCCGTAATATATCTATCCGCAAGGAATGCCTTAGCCTCCTCATCGTAGTACTGCATTGTTGTTTGCTCAATAAACTCACCTTGGTCATACAATTTCTTAAAGAAATTAGAAGCTGTTTCACTGTGTGTTTTTGACGTTGTACGTGAATATATATCAAAAGATATTCCGAAACTCTGGAATGCCTCTTTAATCATTCCATGATATTTATCGACAACATCCTGAGGAGTAACTCCCTCTTTACGAGCTTTGATTGTGATTGGAACACCGTGTTCATCAGAACCACAAACAGATATAACATCCTCTCCTTTCAACCTCAAATATCTAGTATATATATCAGAAGGTATATATACCCCCGCCAGGTGTCCAATATGTACTGGTCCATTTGCATATGGGAGGGCTGAAGTTACAAGGTGACGTTTAAATTTTTTCATCTATACTATTATTATTTCACTGCTATTGCGCAGTGCTATCCTCAAGGGGTAGTTATATCAAACAATTTATTTACCTACAAGGGTCTATTTTCTAAGTGGTTCAAAACCTAAACCATACACGCCCATCACACTACCAACTGTAATAAATGCATTTGGATCATGCTCTTTAACAACTCTTAGAAGCATTGGCATCTCATTTTTTCGACAAACCACCATTACAATCTTCATTGGCTCTTTTGAGTACCATCCCTCACCATTTATCAACGTCACACCACGACCAATCTCTTCGTATACTTTTTCAGCGATCAGTTTATGGTTTCTCGACACTATTAACACTTGCGACGACTGTTTATTTCCTGCTAAGAATAGGTCTAAAGAGTATCCGAACACAGTAACAAGGACGAAACTATAAATAACCGTAGTAATATCATAACTTATGAAATAAGATAGTCCGATCACAATAAAGTCACAATACATTATCACCTTACCATAACTCACGGTTCTGTATTTATTTATAATCATCGCGATGATATCCGTACCACCCGTACTACCACCTTGCGAGAAACAGAGACTAGTTCCAAAACCAGCAATTGTACCACCAAGAATTACAGATAGAAATCTATCGTTACACAATCCTACTAAATCGACGGGGAGTACTTTTTGCATAAACCCCATCATAAATGATAGTAATGAAACAGCATATATTGTTTTGGTACTAAATTTGGCACCAATTGCGAAGTATGCAATAAGAAGGAATATTCCATTTATTACAACCAGAGAGTACGTCAAAGGGATTTCAAACCCATAGAACAACAACATTGACAAACCACTCACACCACCTCCAACAAGCTCTGCAGGGAGAATAATTCCCATCCAAGCGAAAGAGAATAGGGATATTCCAATTGATATTATCACATACTGTTTTATAGTAGATAATAAATTTTGTTTAGATAATTCGACCATAATAATTTTACTATTTAATATAAGCCTCAAGAACTTCGGCTTTTCCGATTAATTCTACACTATTTTCTTGTGCGGGAACCAGTAGGCACTCTCCTTTTTCAAGAATAGTAACACTTCCATCAACTTTAACAGTCACGCCACCGTCAATACATATATATACAACAAAGCTGTCTAATTCTGCATAATCTTTAGTGACTTCGCCATCAACACTAACAAGATTAGTCGTAAAATAGTCGCAAACAGCCACCTCTACAGTATCATTAGTCTTTGCATTTACTGTAATTTTAGAATCTAAACTACTTTTGAAGTCGATTGCATCCACTGCCAACTCTGTATGCAGTTGTCTGGGCTCACCATCAGCATCCACTCTCCCCCAATCATCAACACGATATGTAATATCAGATGCTTGTTGTATCTCAGCAATTAGCAAACCTTTTCCAATAGCGTGAATTGTACCTGCAGGGATAAAATATGCCTCACCAGCTTTTGCGTCGACTCTCTTCAACAATTTAGAAAGATTCCCCTGCTCAAGGCTATTGAGATACATCTCTTGAGTCACTTCTCCTTCGAAGCCAACATACATAGCTGCATCTTTCTGTGCATCCACCACATAACACAACTCAGTTTTTCCATAAGAGTTATGTCTCTCTTGCGCAATTTCGGCATTAGGGTGTACCTGTATAGAGAGAACATCTTGAGCATCAATCAATTTAATCAAAAGAGGAAATTCAAGTCCAAACTCTGCGTACACCTTATCTCCCACAAGCTCACCCATATATACTTCAATAAGCTCTTGCAGGTTATTTCCAGCTAGCGCACCATTCGTCACGACAGATATATCGTCCTCAATACCCGAAATAGTCCAACTCTCACCAATCTTCACCTCTTCAGGTAGCGATTTCCCAAACTTCTCTTTTAGAGTAGATCCTCCCCAAATTCGTTCTTTCAGAAGTGGCTTGAATTTCAATGGATATAACATATTTTTTTCACATTTAACTTTAACACTCAATAACAACCCCAAATATAATTGTTTTTTAGCAATTTTTCATACCCTATCTACATTTTTATTACTAATTGGTAATATAGTATATGAAAACTATGTTTTATGAGCTAATTTTGTTCTAAATTAACAATAAAATTGCTACTTTTGAAGTGTTAAACTTAAAGCTACGGCACTAACACGAAAAACAATGGAGATACTGAGTGTAAAAAATGTATCGAAGCAATATTCAAATCATCTTGCGCTTGATGATGTTTCACTAAGTGTTCCAGAGGGCTCTATCTACGGACTCCTCGGACCTAACGGAGCGGGTAAAACAACATTGATTCGTATCATCAACCATATCACCGCTCCCGACAGTGGTGAGGTTATGTTTATGGGCAAACGATTGTGTGCTGATGACGTCTATAAAATTGGTTATCTTCCAGAGGAGCGAGGGCTATACAAGAAGATGAAAGTTGGAGAGCAGGCTATATATTTTGCTCGCCTTAAAGGACTATCTAAAAGCGAGGCTATATCTCGTCTAAAATACTGGTTTACAAAGTTTCAGATCGAGGAGTGGTGGGACAAGAAGGTTGAAGATCTGAGTAAGGGTATGGCACAAAAAGTTCAGTTCATTATAACAGTTCTCCACAAGCCAAAATTACTAATCTTCGATGAGCCATTTAGTGGGTTTGACCCCATAAATGCGAATATGCTGAAAGAGGAGATTTTAAATATGAAAAAGGAGGGTGCTACAATCATATTCTCTACACATAACATGTCCTCCGTAGAGGAAATTTGTGACCATATTTCTCTTATTAACAGATCGAAGAACATTCTTAGCGGAGAGGTTAATGAGATCAAACAACGATATGCAAGTAGCACGTATGATCTCGCTTTTAGCGGAGATGAAGAGCAATTAAGTAGAGCTTTATTTGGTGTCAATATTGCATTTAGTGAGAACAAAGAGTCGGATACAAAGAGTGCTATAATTAAACTTCCATCAACAGATGGAGTTAGAGATATCATCTCTAAGATAAACGAAACGGTTGACATCTACTCTTTTAATAAAGTGATACCTAGCATGAATGATATATTTATTAACGCCGTAGAGGGAAAACTCAACTTATAGGATGGGAAAGATAGGAATTATTATAGCTAGAGAGTTCAACACTAGGATACGTAAACGTAGTTTCATAATTACAACTATGCTAATGCCACTACTATTTGTCGGACTAATGATTGCTCCCACGCTCTTAATGAGAATGGAGACTGATAATAGTCGGACTATTTTAGTGATTGACCACAGCAATGTTATTGGAGATAAATTAATTAGTAATAACAAGTTGATCTACAAAACAACAGACAAAAGTGAGGAAGATTTAAAAACTCAACAATCGGGGCTATTTGGCTATATTGTTATTGGGGCAGATGTGATTAAAAATCCTAACGACATAAAACTACACACATACGAATCTTCAACTTTAGATACAGAGTATGCGATAAATAGAGAGCTTAATCGCATCATTGAGCAGGAGAGACTAATGAATCATAACATCAAAGGACTTGGCAGTATAATTAACAATATTAAGTCCAACGCTAAGGTTACTTCGTTCAAAATAGAGGAAGATGGAGAGAAGAGTGCCTCTTCGAGTGCATTATCAATGGGAATCGCCTATGTTTTTGGAATATTCATCTATATGTTTACCTTCATGTATGGCATGATGGTAATGCAAGGTGTCATTGAAGAGAAGAGCTCTAAGGTAGTTGAAGTACTTATATCATCTGTGAAGCCTTTTCAACTGATGATGGGTAAAATCATAGGTATTGCAAGTGTTGCGATCACTCAATTTTGCATATGGATGATCTTGATTGTCATCTTCAGCAACATTGCGCTTCAGATGATAACGATTGACCCAGCAACGATACAAAACTCTATGCAAATGGGAGCATCCTTACCCGCAGGCGTAGACACAGAGGCTATGACAGCGTTGACAACACTAACAGATTGGAGTTTTTTACTATCAATATTTGGCAGTTTCATCATCTACTTCATTGGAGGCTACCTTCTTTATGCAGCTATGTTTGCCGCAGTAGGTAGTGCAGTTAGTAGCGTTGAAGAGTCACAGCAACTACAACTACCCATCACTATACCAATGATGTTATCAATATTTATAATGATAAGTGTCATTAAAGAGCCCAATAGCACATTAGCTGTAATTGCGAGTATTATCCCCTTTACATCCCCAGTGGTAATGATGGCTAGAATACCATATGGAGTGCCAACATGGGAGTTGGTTACGTCGATAGTCTTTCTTTATAGTAGCTTTATCGGCATGGTATGGGTTGCCTCTAAGATATATCGAGTAGGTATATTTATGCATGGCAAACGCCCATCATTCAAAGAGTTATTTAAATGGATCAAGTATAACTAATTATAATAAGATTATGAAAAAGAGAGTATTAGTAACTGGAGGAGCTGGTTACATTGGATCACACACAACAGTAGAGTTAATCGAAGCAGGTTATGACGTTGTGATTGTAGATAATTTATCAAATTCTGAATTAAGAGCAATTGATGGAATCAAGCAGATTCTTGGAGTAGACATCCCATTTGTAGAGGCAGACTGTTGTGACAAAGTTGCAATGACGAAGCTTTTCAACGACTACAAATTTGATGCAGTTATCCACTTTGCAGCCTACAAAGCAGTTGGAGAGTCTATGGCTCTACCTTTGGAGTACTACCAAAACAACATTGGCTCATTGATTACCCTACTTGAGGTTATGAGAGATAGTAAGGTTAATAACCTTGTGTTCTCATCATCATGTACAGTTTATGGTCAAGCAGATGTACTACCTGTAACAGAGATGACTCCACGTAAAGATGCGACATCTCCATACGGAAATACAAAACAGATGTGTGAAGATATTTTGAACTTCTCAACAGCAGCATACCCATCAATTCATGGAATTGCGTTGAGATATTTCAACCCAACTGGAGCACATCCGACAGCACTTATAGGTGAGTTACCAAAAGGAGTACCTAATAATTTAGTACCATTTATCACACAGACAGCAGCAGGCGTACGTGAGCAGTTGAGTGTATTTGGTAATGACTACAACACACCTGACGGATCAAACCTTAGAGATTACATCGACGTTATTGACCTAGCTAAAGCGCACGTTATTGCGGTTACTAGACTTGTTGAAGGTAAGGGTAAGGCTAACTATGAGGTATTTAACATTGGAACTGGACGTGCAGTATCTGTACTAGAGCTTGTTGAGACATTCCAAAGAGTTAATGACGTGAAGGTAAACTACAAGATTGTTGGACGTAGAGAGGGTGATATTGAGGCTGTTTGGGCTGACACTACTTATGCAAACAACGAACTAGGCTGGAGTGCAAAGCGTACTATTGATGAGACAATGGCGGCAGCATGGGCATGGGAGAAAAACGTTAGAGGTATAAAATAATAACGAAGCAGAAAAGGGAGTTTTCAGAGACATTTGATAAAAGTTTAAACTGTTTTATCGAATTTCTCTGAGAACTTCCTTTTTCTTTTTTAAAACTTTGGGAATTTTGGATGTAAAATATGCAAATATAGTCTTACCACTTGCACAAAACTACTTTACTTTTCAGATTGGGGAAGAGTTAAGTGATCTTGTAGTGGGGGAGTGCGTTGAAGTTCCTTTAGGCAAGAGCAAGATATATATAGGCATAGTCTGGGCTATACATGATATAAAGCCAGATTACAAAACGATAAAAACCGTATATAAGCGTGTGGGAAACTCTCCACGCCTATCAGCTTTACAGATTAAATTTTGGGAGTGGATCTCCTCCTATTACATCTGCACACTAGGGGAGGTTATGAGAGCGGCAATCCCTTCGGCACTAAAACCTGAGGGTTTTTCTTCTGAAGAGTTTATGAGAGACCTCTACAAACCTCTAACTATTTCTGAGATAAAGTGGGGAGAGAAGATCAACACTATTGATGAGTTAAACAGAACTTTAGAGGGTTTAAAGAGGGCAAAGATACAGTACCGAGCAGTGTTAGAGCTATGCAATATGGCTAACATAAAAGACACTGACACCCATATAGATAGGTCTTTTCGCACTCTACGCAATGCATTTGACTACGACTCCACAATCATCAAGGCTCTAGAAAAAAGAGGCATAATAGAGATCGTCAAAGTAGAGATAACGCAAGACAAACTAAATAATGTACCATATAATACAAACTTACCAATACTATCTTCGGCGCAAGAGATTGCATTTACAGAGATATTAGAAGGTCATAAAGAGCGAGATGTAGCTCTGCTACATGGCATTACAGGTAGTGGAAAGACTGAGATATACATCCGTTTAATAGACAACTATCTACGAGAGGGTAGGGATGTTTTGTATCTACTACCAGAGATAGCTTTAACCTCGCAGCTTATTGAGAGAATGAAGCGATATTTTGGGGAGAGAGTTATTACCTACCACTCAAAACACCCACCTCGCAAACGAGTTGAGAACTATCTAAGAGTAAATAGACATAATGGTGGTGAATTAATCATTGGTGTTCGTTCGGCTATTTTCATGCCAATAGGAGATCTTTCGCTTGTTATTGTTGACGAGGAGCACGAAAGTAGTTTTAAACAGACCGATCCTGCACCTAGATACAACGCTAGAGATTGTTCAATTGTGCTATCATCTATGTGTGGAGCTAAGGTTGTTTTGGGGAGTGCAACACCATCAATTGAGAGCTACACAAATGCTAAGGAGGGTAAATATACTCTTGTAAACCTATCTGAAAGATATGGAGAAGCGACTCTACCTAATATAATAATATCCGATAATATACGATCTGTAAAGCGTGGCGAGCGAAAGGTACATTTCAACAAAATTCTACTTGACTCGATTAATGATACTATTTCTGATGGGAATCAAGTTATTTTATTTCAGAATAGGCGTGGTTTTTCGCCATATATTGAGTGTAATAGTTGTGGCTGGACATCAAGATGTGACGAATGCAACGTAACTCTAACCCTACACAAGATGGAGGGTAAACTACGCTGTCACTACTGTGGTTTCTCAACATCACCTCCCCAACACTGCCCATCATGCAGAGTTGGCATTCCCGACGCTAAGGGATTTGGGACAGAGAAAGTTGAAGAGGAGCTACAAAAACTAATACCCACTGCTCGCATCTCTCGTCTTGACAGAGATACTTCACGAACAGAAAAGGGTTATAAGACAATAATCTCAGACTTTAGTCGAGGAGATTCAGACATACTAATAGGAACGCAGATGCTTGCGAAAGGGTTTGATTTCTCTGGGGTGTCTCTTGTCGGGATACTTAATGCAGATAATCTGCTAAACTACCCCGACTTTAGAGCTTCGGAGCGAGCTTTTCAATTAATGACGCAAGTTGCGGGACGTGCAGGACGTGCAGACAAAAAAGGCACCGTTATAATACAGACCTCACAACCAGAACACCCTACAATCAAATATGTTGCAGATAATAACTACATAGGTATGGTACATGAGGAGCTACAAGAGCGATCGGCATTTCTATATCCACCATATTGTAGAGTTGTGACGCTATCCTTAAAACACAGAGACAAACAGCTGTTGTATGATGCTGCGGCAGTTTTTGGGAATGAGGGGCGCAAGATATTTGGGAGTAGATTACTAGGGCCGCAACCGCCAAGTGTAGATAAGATTAAGAGGGAGCATATTCTATGTTTCATGCTGAAGATTGAGCGAACAGGCTCTTTTGCTAGAGCAAAGGAGATGCTCTTAAACATCGTAAAAGCTATGGGTAGTGATTCTCGTTTTCATAGTGTAAGTGCCCAATGCAACGTAGACCCTCAATAAAACATGTTCACTGCGATCACGCAGCTCCGCCCGAGGAGGGCAGTTTGCAGTCTAATTTTAGAGATAAAAACATACTTTTCGACAGATGAACCCTTTAAAAGATATATTTAGACTAATATTCCCTTCGCAGTGCGCAATATGTCGCACACCTCTAGGACACGGGATTACAGATATATGCCTAACTTGCAGGCTTGACCTCCCTCTGACCTACTTCTGGAAAAAGGCTGACAACCCTGTGTCTCTAAAGTTCTGGGGACACATACCAATTGAGACTGGCTCAGCATACTTCTACTACATGGCTAGTGGCAGGTGGAGGTCTATTATCCACAATTTCAAATATCGCAAAGGCTGGAGATATGCACAAATGCTCGGAGAGTGGTATGGGGCAGAACTTAGAGACAGTGGGAATTATAGCGATATAGATGTTATTATCCCCATCCCACTTCACCCTATAAAGAGGATTAAAAGAGGCTACAACCAATCTGATTGGATCGCAAAAGGCATTGCAAAAGAGCTAGGAGTAGAGGTTGACTATAATAGTGTCACGAGAAAAACGAACAACACTAGTCAAACAAAACTTTCCTATACTGAGAGATGGGTGAACGTAGATGATATATTTACTGTAAGGAATCCAAGCAGACTTATGGGCAAACACATACTTCTGATAGATGATGTACTGACAACTGGCGCAACGATTATATCGTGCGGCGAGTCAATCTCAAAGCAAGTAAAAGGTTGTAAATTTAGTGTTGCAGTTCTAGGTATTGCAGGAGATTATCACGCTCTACCACCAAAAGATTCAGAGCACACAAAAGAGGATAGTGGAGTTGTAAACAGAGTTTAGTTACATATTTAAAGAGCACCAACTAAGGTGGTTCATTATCTATTCACATATAACTTGTGCGATTTCTATACCAACTTTCCTAAGAAGGTTAAGCCCATCTTCAGTTCTATAACTTTCATAATATACAACCCTTTTGATTCCAGACTGTATAATAAGTTTTGAACACTCAATACAAGGAGATGAGGTTACATATAGAGTTGCGCCACTACTACTATTTGCACTTTTTGCAACTTTAGTTATAGCATTAGCCTCAGCATGAAGAACATACGGCTTAGTACTCCCCATATCATCCTCACAGATATTTTCGAATCCCGATGGTGTTCCGTTATATCCATCAGATATAATCATGCCGTCTTTTACCAATAATGCTCCAACTTGGCGTCTAACACAATATGAGTTTTCTGCCCATATTTTTGCCATACGTATATATCTAATATCCAATTGTCGCTGCTTCTCCTCTTGATATCCCATTTTAGTCTAGTATTGATAATGACACATTTATTACAAATAATTACTCTTAATAAAGATCAATAAAGTTCCGATATAATAGTTAATATACCTATGCTACTAGTGCCTCTTTACTCTGTATGAACGACATTAAGTCTGCTTCCGATACATTAAGAGTAAACTCACCTTCTTGGAAAATAGATATGGCTCCAGTCTCCTCTGAAACAGCAATAATTAATGCGTCATACTCCTCGCAAAGTCCCATAGCAGCTCTATGTCTCATACCAAAATTAATAGGTACATCAGAAGATGTGGTTGGTAGAATACACTTTGCAGCTGCAATCCTTCCTCCGATAACCATAACTGCGCCATCATGCATAGGAGAGTTTTTGAAAAAGATATTCTTTAGAAGTGACGATGTAATAACAGCATCTATTTTAACTCCATTATCGACAATTACACTCAAGTCACTTCGTTGCTGAATTGCGAGTAACACACCCACTTTATTTTTTGACATATCAACACAAGCCTTTACAATCTGGCTTGCAGTCTCATGTCTCAGCTTCTGATACTCTTGAACTGGGAATATTTTACTCCAAAAAGAGCCATGTTTCAATCGACTACTGTTCCCTATCATCTGGAGGAATCGTCTAATCTCAGGTTGAAAAACCACAATAAGAGCGATAACTCCAACTCCAACAATCTGTCCAATAATTGCAGATAAGAACTCCATATTGAGAGCTTTAACTACAATCCCTAATATGTATATAATTGAGATTCCAATCAAGATACTTGATACGTGTGTTCCTTTTGTAAATTTATAGATGTAAAATAGTATTAGTGCAACACAAAGAACATCTATAATACCTAGAATGGATATATCTTCAAAGCTAAACATTTTGAGTTATCAATATTTATAATGGTTATTTTTTTATCAGCACAAAGGTATAAAAAAAGCGATATAATTTAGGGTCTCTCAGTATTATATTAAGAAACTATCTAAATTATATCGCTTTTTTTTCTATCTCCACAATCCGTCCACTATTATCATGTAGCACTATCCGCACGCCACAACCACAACAATCTAATTAACAGACACTTAATAAATTATTACAAAAAGATTACTCCACTTTAATGGTAAATCGTCCTATATGCCCACTCTTACCCATCTGGCTTAGCGCATCGTCAACCTGTTCAAGAGATATTTCATTACAGAATCCAGCTACTTTAGATGGTTCAGCAATCTCACCCAATAGTGCCCAAACCTCTTTACGTATCTCCATTGGAGTATCCGCAGCATTAATCCCCAACAGATTTATACCATTAAGAATGAATGGTAGTACAGTTATCGGAAGATCCATCCCTCCAACATTTCCACAAGTTGCAACTGAACCCGATTTTGATGTCTGTTTCAGTAGTGAAGCAAGGGTCACACCTCCTACGGTATCCAGTGCTCCAGCCCACTTAGGACGAAGAAGTGGTTTTTCAAGTGGTGCCAGAACCTCATCTCTACCCAAAACTCTCTTAGCACCCAATGCCTCAAGCATTGTAGCAGCCTCTGCCTTTCCAGTCATCGCCCACACTTCGAATCCTAGTTTAGATAGCATCTGAACACCCCACACACCAACTCCTCCAGTAGCCCCAGAGACAACAATTGCTCCATCAGATGGTTTAAGCCCCGATTGCAACATCTTTTTAATACCCAATGCTGCGGTGAAACCACTAGTTCCAATCTGCATTGTCTCTTGTAAAGTAAAGCGACCTACTTTGGCTAGAACCCAAGCCGAAGGCACAGATATATACTCTGCAAAACCTCCATCGTGGTTCATTCCCAAGTCATTACCCATAACAACTACCTCATCACCAACGTTAAAAGTATTTGTTTTATCAGATACGACACATCCCGATACATCAACACCTGGTGTGTGAGGGTAGTTACGAGTTATCCCTTTATTTCCTATACTCGATAGGTAATCTTTATAATTTATGCCTGAGTACGCAACCTTAATAATAACTTCATCAGACTCTAGTGTTGATTTATCTATATTTTTTATAGAATTTACAAACTCACCGTTAATCTCCTCTGTTCTATACGCTCTAAATGTTTTCATTCTAAATTTAAATTAATTTATACAAATATAAGGAGAAAAACGTCGTTTCCCTCCTTATAATTGTTCATATGTAAACCTATTATACGAATCTACTCATCACTGTCATCGTCAGAATACTCCTTCAACAACTTATTTTGCACCTCAGATGGGACTTGCTCATATGATGAATACGCCATTGCGTACGTAGCACGACCATTAGTTATAGAGCTAAGTGTTGTCGAGTATCTGTACATCTCAGCCAATGGAACTTTTGCTACTAACTTGTCAAAACCATTGTCCGATGACATCCCCTCAATCATTGCTCTTCTACTTTGAAGGTCACTCATAACATCTCCCATCTTATCCGAAGGCATTAGAACTTCGACTCTATATATAGGCTCCATAATCTTAGGGGCTGCATTTTTAAACGCCTCCTTAAATGCGTGCCTTCCAGCGAGTCTGAAAGATATTTCATTTGAGTCCACAGCGTGCATTTTCCCATCGTACACAATAACTCTTATATCACGAGCATACGATCCAGTTAGAGGTCCTTCATTCATCTTCTCCATGACGCCTTTTAAAATTGCAGGAAGGAATCTTGTATCAATCGCCCCTCCAACAATAGAGCTAAAAAATTGTAGTGTTCCACCCCAATCGAGCTTCACCTCCTCTTTACCCTTGATATTAACTTGGATCTCTTTGCCATTTACTTTGTATTTCGTAGGATCGGGCATCCCCTCATAATAAGGCTCTATTAAGAGATATACCTCTCCAAACTGACCTGATCCCCCAGACTGCTTCTTGTGACGATAATCTGCTGTTGCAATCTTTGTGATCGTCTCACGATATGGTATTTTTGGCGCAAAAAACTCAACTGCAACCTTATTAACACTCTCTAAGATCCATTTTAAGATATTAAGGTGGTGCTCACCTTGTCCCTGTATGATAGTCTGCTTTAACTCTGTCGAGTACTCAACAAGAATTGTAGGATCTTCATATCTAGCCTTTGTTAAAAGTTCACCTAACTTCTCGTCATCGGAACTATTAACTGCTCTAATTGCCGTTCTATATCTTGGTTCAGGGAATATTATTGGTTCGATCGTTGTTGGCATTGATGGCATACAAAGCGTATCATTTGTCTTCGTAGCTTTAAGCTTCACCGTACATCCAATATCTCCAGCCAATATCTCCGATACCTTAACTCTATTTTTTCCAGCTACTGCAAAAAGTTGTGTAATTTTCTCTTTATTTCCCGTTCTAGTATTTAGTAACTCCGCACCCTCAGTTAGCTTACCACTAATGAGACGGAAGTATGTAACCTCTCCAATATGTGGTTCAATTGTACTTTTAAATACAAACAATGTCGTCAAACCACTCTGATTTGGAGCAACCTCCTCACCACCAACAGTTGTGAAATTAGGCGCAGCAACAGGACCTGGCGCAACATTTATAATAAACTCCATCAGACGTTTTGTACCAATATCTCTCTTTGCCGATACACAGAATATAGGAATTAAATCACGTTTAGATAGACCAACTTTAAGTCCTGCCCTCATTTCACTCTGAGTGAGTGTACCTTTTTCGAAATATAGTGCCATTAAATCCTCGTCATTCTCAGCAGCAGCTTCTACGAGTATGTTATGTAGTTCTTTAGCATACTCCATTTCCGATTCAGGAATTGGAAGCTCCTCACGTAGACCATTCTCATCTTTAAACTTGTACATTTTCATCATCAACACATCAATAAATGTATCAAATGATACACCTGGATTAACAGGGTACTGTACTACAACTGTTTTAGCATGCGACCCCGCTTGTATAGACTCAAGCGTATTCTCCCAATTTGCTTTTTCGTGGTCGAGTTGATTAACAACTGCAATTATAGGTTTTTGGTGCGCCCTAGCGTAACGAGCTTGGATCTCCGAGCCCACTTCAAACCCATTTTGTGCATTAAACACCATTACTCCAACGTCTGCAACTTTAAATGCTGAAAATAGTCCTCCACAAAAATCATCAGATCCAGGGGTGTCAATAATATTAAATTTATAGTTCATAAACTCTGTAAAAAGAGTTGTTGAATATATTGAGCGTTTATACATATGTTCTAATTCGGAGCTATCCGACAATGTATTGTTACTCTCCACAGCTCCTCTACGTGCAATCACTCCCCCCTCGAATGCCATAGCTTCGGCAAGGGTTGTTTTTCCAGATCCGGATGCACCAATAAGAACGATATTCTTAATTTCAGTTGTTTGGTATACTTTCATAACAGATGACGTTTTAAGGTTTATTATTTAATAAATTTAAATTGACAAAATATTATATTTACAAACTATTTTAATAATGCTTTTACAATATATACATTTTTTTCAAGAATATACACAAAAAAGCCTCCTAATAGTTAATTTTCACCATATAATTTCACCTAATCTCCTCCACCTGCTATTCTGATATGTGCATATTAACATAAATAGGAGAGCCTTCTATGCTGGCTATACGGCGTGGTCGCAACCCTCAATTATATTCTATAAAAAAAACGTTTTCTTTCTTTTGTTTACTAAAATTGTGAAATAAGTTCATTAACTTTGCATCCATGGACAAAAGAATAAAAATCATAGGTATTGGCGTATTAATCAGCGCAATAGCAATTACTGGAATAGTTAAACTTACAACTAATGATTCATCGGAATCAGCAGATGAAACCAACAACCCAACAGAAGAACTAATTGTAGAGATAGAGCCAAAGACATTATTTGGCATTCCGCAAGACGATTTCATGCTGTCACACGATGTTATAAAAAATGGAGAGGTACTATCAGAGATACTTCTAAAGTATGGCAAAGGTGCAGCGGTAGCATATGAACTAGAGGAGCGCTCAAAAGATGTGTTTTCTACTCGTAACTTTAGAGCAGGGAACAAATATACAGCATTTATTGACACTACATCTGTTGAGCATGATCTGTACCATTTAGTCTACCAACATAATGTTAAAGATTACGTTGTTTACTCCTTCCATGACAATGACTCTATTAGTGCAAAAGCTGGAAGTCGTGATGTTACAATCAAGCGCGAGATGAAGAGTGGAGTAATTAACTCATCACTGTGGAATGCAATGGTTGAGCAGGGTATGCCAGCGGGGCTAACAATGCAGTTATCTGATATATATGCATGGTCAGTAAACTTCTTTGGATTACAAAAAGGGGATAAATTTACTGTGATATATGACAATGAGTATATTGATTCAACGAGTGTTGGCACTGGAATGATTTGGGGAGCAATCTTCAACCACCACGGCAAAGATTACCATGCGATACCATTTGAACAAGCGGGTAAGCTATCTTATTGGGATATAGATGGTAATAGCCTTAGGAAGAACTTTCTAAAAGCTCCGTTAAAGTTTTCACGCATATCCTCTAAGTTTTCATACTCAAGACTGCATCCCGTTTTAAAAATCCGTCGTGCACACACTGGGGTTGACTACGCTGCACCATCTGGAACTCCCGTTCATGCTATTGCAGATGGAGTTATTACATATAAAGCATACACTAGAGGTGGTGGGAATACGCTGAAAATCAAGCATGGAAATAATATGATGTCAGGGTATCTTCACCTAAAAGGGTATCCAAAAGGTATTGCAACGGGTAAACACGTCAATCAAGGGGATCTAATTGGCTATGTAGGATCAACGGGACTATCAACAGGTCCACATCTTGACTTTAGAATTTGGAGAGGTGGAGTTCCTATTGACCCATTAAAAGTTCCATCAGAACCAGCAGAACCAATATTGGCATCATCTAAAGAGGACTTTAACTACATAAAGGATAGAGTCTTAGGTGAGTTGTCAATGACAATAGATAGTACAATGTTCGTTACGAACTTAAATGATACTCTACCAAATAATGAACCAGCATTAGAAGATGGAAATAGATAGTAAAATAGTCTCATTTATCGGGCGACACCACGTTATGACACTAGCTACCAGTGGGGGATCAATTCCATACTGTTCGAGTATCTTTTATAGCTGGATGGGGGAGTCCGAGTGTTTTGTTTTTGCCTCGTCACAATCTACTCGACA
>CAMRBL010000002.1 GCA_947040435.1 uncultured Rikenellaceae bacterium | reverse complement strand
CGACATGGGAAAGATGCTCTTGCTCAGAGTTCTGTTGCGGGTTCTATCACCCTAGAGAGCAAGATTATTGGAAAGCTACAAGGCTTACAATTTCAAGGAGAGATGACGCTATGTTCGGAAATTGACAGTGATTTTGCGAAGTCAGCAAGAAGGTCATATTTGAAGCAGTTTCCATATGCAATAGCAATTCCAGATCTAGAGCTATGGGTTTTAAAACCACACTTCTTAAAGTATACCGATAATACATTAGGTTTCGGGAAAAAGTTGATTTGGGGTGATGAAAAATTTTAGTGATAAGATAGTAGTAACGGGAGGAAGTGGATTAGTTGGCAGCCATATAATTGGGGAGCTAATTAAACGAGGAGCAGATAATATCTCAGTTCCACTTCGCACACAGGACTCAATACTCAAGATATATAAAACACTCTCTCATCTAGGCTATTCCAATCCAGAAGAGATAGTGAAAGAGCGTTGTGTTATTGAGTTGGTGCAACTCAATAACCCTCACGAAATATCATCTCTAATGGATGGTGTTAAGTGTGTATATAACTGTGCGGCTAATGTCTCTCTTAATCCAGATACTGATATTGTAGCTTGCAACGTTGAACTCACAACACACGTAATAAATGCAGCTATTGAAGCTAAAGTAGGACTCTTTATACACGTAAGTTCTATTGCAACTCTGAGCTCATCGAGTAGTCAAAATAGAGATATTGACGAGAGTAGTGTGATGACCACTGTGAAGAGATCATCTCCATACACTCTGAGTAAGTTTTATAGTGAAAATGTTGTTAGATATGGCGCAGAATTTGGTCTACCAACCATAATTGTCAACCCATCGGTTATACTTGGTGAGGGGGATTGGAATGGTAGTAGCAGTGCATCACTAATACCACCTCTTACTAAGGGGTTAATATTTAGTACACAAGGGGTTACAGGTTATGTTGATGTTCGAGATGTTGCAAGGGCAATAGTTGAGCTGAGTGCTACACCTGAAGCCATTGGAGAGCAATTCATACTCTCTAGTGAGAATCTTAGCTTTATGGAGTTAATGACCAAAGCATCTAAGGTAGTCAAGCGAAGAGCACCATTCATAAATATCGGAGAAATAACTATTCGTATGGCCTACTATATTAGCTTATTGTATGGTCTATTTAGTGGCAAACCACCTCGCCTTAATAAGTATACGGCACGTACCTCTCAGAATAAGAACTATTACAATGGGACAAAAGTGCATCATTTTATAGATTTTAAATACACACCTATTGATGATACAATAAGCAGAACTGTTAACGCCTATCTGAAGAGTAAAGATGAATAGATTATCCATTATTATAGTAGCCGCAGGCGGAGGTTTGCGCATGAATAGCACAATTCCGAAACAGTTTCTACCAATTTTAGGCACTCCGATATTGGTACGCAGTATACAATCGATACACAGTATGCTCCCAATGGCAGAGATTACCGTTGTTTTATCTGCGAGCGATGTTGAGAGGTGGAGTGTAATTTGTAAAGAGTATAATATTGAGTCTACCCATAATATATGTATCGGTGGAGCTACAAGATTTGAGTCCGTAAAAAATGCAGTCACCTCAATTGGTGAGTGTGACTACATTGCAATTCACGACGGAGTCAGACCTCTCTTCACAAAGGATATGATAGACAGAGCCTTAGAGTGTGTAAAACTAAATGGCACTGCAATCCCTGCGATTGATGTTATCGACTCATTCAGAGTACTTAACAAGGATGGAAGCTCTAATATAATTGATAGAAGTACATTAAAGGCGATTCAAACCCCACAATGGTTTGACGCAACGCTACTGAAGAGTTCGTATAGAGTTGATTATAATGATAGTTTCACTGATGATGCTTCGGTTGTTGAACACTCTGGACATAAAATAACAATTTGTCAAGGAGATATACGAAATATTAAGATTACTACTCCGATGGATATTGCTATTGCTGAGGGTTTTTTAGTTTAGTGAGACATAGTATGATGAAACTGCCCTGCTCGGGCGGAGCTGCGTGATCGCAGGGAACATGATAGTTTAAGTAAAAAGAAAAAAGATCATAAATAGGTATTATATATGGGTACAAGATTAAAATACAAGAGCGATACACGCAGCAAAATAATCACTACAATTATTATTATTGCTCTACTGGCACTATTTGGCGTTGTAATACTTATCAGTTTGGGAAGTTATTTTTCGGCATGGCTTTTCGCTTTTATCATATCTATTATACTAATATACACCCTCTCAATCCCTCGACACATAGATATTAATGATGATTCCGTAGAGATACACTGCCTACTAGAGCTAACCTCCATAAATATTGAGGATGTTACTAGAGTACGCACTCTTCAGAACAAAGATATGCAGGGGTGCATTCCCATTTGGGGAAGTTTTGGCTTCTTCGGATATTATGGGTACTACTTAAACCTAAAAAACATGGAACTTGTTAAGTTATACACTCGTTCTTGGGGTAATTTTGTTGAGATATTAGATTCATATGGTCAAAAATATATTATTAGCTGCCCCAATCCACAAGAGTTTGTTGACTTAGTAATCGAGACTAAATCATCTTTTAAATCGAACTAAAATCTGGTACACACACGATTTATGTGGTTAAAGAACTGAGGTTTTACTCTATATATGTAGGAGTTCAAAATAACCGAGAGCACACTTTTCATAAAAACAAAAATCATGCTCAAACACCTCATCATACTCGCACTATTTACCCTTGTTAATCAAGCACAAGCGCAGAGTGTCACGATAGGATTCTACAACGTCGAAAATCTATTTGATACAATCCCATCACTATTCTACGAAGACGAATTCACGCCAGAAGGTCGCAAAGCATGGACAAGTGATCGTTATCAAACCAAGATGAATAATATCACTCAAGTGATAGACCAAATGTCATGTGACGTCATTGGTCTTTGCGAAGTGGAGAATGAAAGTGTCATTCGAGATTTAGTTCAGAGGTTAAAAACCGACTATACATATATACACATCACCTCCTCAGACAGAAGAGGACTAGACCTTGCGCTTCTATATAAAGCAGATATATTTATCCCCTCAAAGCACTATCTAATCACATCCCCATACAGAGAACCAATGGCTATTGATGGGAAATTATTCGGAGAAGATGTATCGATAGTGATCTGCCACATGCCATCCAGACTCAATAGTAGAGCCGTTTTTGACCGCTCATTCTCTGCACTAACAAGATGGCACAACAAAGTATACGATCCAAAGAGAGCCCTAATACTAATGGGAGATTTCAACTGGAGTACGACAGAAAAATCTATACGAAAACTATCACTTAGTAGAGATGACTACTACGCAATGTTAACACAACTAGATAACCCCGTAGGGCATACTTTCAAAGATGCTGGCTCATATCTATATGATGGAACGTGGTATCTATATGACAATATTTTGATTGACCGCCGCCTATCCAATGGAGCTATTAGCACCGTTCAACATTGCGGCATCTATCTAAAGCCATTCCTACTCTTTGAGTCGTATAAAGATCGCCACAACATTAACGGCTCATACCACAAGGGCAAGTACAATGGCGGCTACAGCGACCACTTACCGATATTCATAACCCTAAAGCTATAAGACCGAAGATGGAGGCGCAGCCCTCACACTATACTACTCTATACTAATACCCATTGGTTTAATATTTAAAATCTCCAAAAACATATCATCCTTTGCCGTAACAGCATTAGCTTCAACACGACTAATTCCATCTTTAAATAGTATATCACTCCATCTAAAGATCCCATTATCTCCACTCTTCATCCCCATTGATACACCATTAACAAATAGCTCAACTTCTCTACAATTTGAATATATTTTTATATCTTGATTTGAATTATTACGCTGATTCCACCTTCTCTCAGCAATATAAACGAATGGTTTATTTTTATTCCAATTCGCCTTATATAGATAGAATGCATCTTTTTTATATCTTCTATCAAATGTCACTAAGCCTAAATCATTAATACCATTTGCCTCACCCCATGTTCTACCAGTTGCACCGTAGTCAAACATGTTCGAAACAAACGTACCAAACAATTGCGGATTATTTTGCGTATTTTTATAATATGACTCATGGAAATATGTCTGCCAACGCTCAGGGTGCCAACTATCCATATAGTTAGGGCGATACAGCGAATCCTCCTGATGGTGGATTGATGCACCTGCTCCATAGCTTATACCAGAGTTCAAGTTACTCCACTCTTTTTTCAACTGCTCTAACCACACAATAATATCATCTGGCCAACCCTCTTTCCAACCTAAATGATGGTTCCAAACAATCACATCTGTAACAAAGTTTATCTCACCATCTTCGCTACTAGTAGCCGCAGTATATCTACCTGCATCCTCTGTTTTAACGATAGTATTTAACTCTTTAATATAATTTAATGGATCATCACCCCTAAGGCTTAGATCGGAAAATATCCCCCAAAATATAATACTCGGGTGGTTGAAGTGCTGTTTTACAATCTCTTTAGTTTGCTGTATGCCATTATTCTTAAACGACGGTGTATCTAAAAATGCTTTATCTGTTAAGAAAGCGGCTCCAATCAGGGGTATATCACTCCAAACAATCATTCCAAATCTATCACATAGCTTATAAAAATCTGCGTGGTGCGGTACATTAGCAACCCTCACAGCCGTAGCCCCCATCTCCTGCATTAACGTGAAATCCTCCATCACTTGGTAGGTCGATATAGCTGGTCCAACCATCACTCTATCTTGGTGAGCAACAACACCGTTTAACCTATATGGCGAACCGTTCAACATAAACCCACGATTCTTATCTATTGAGAAGTATCTAAATCCTGTTTGAAGTTCCAGTGAATCAACAAGAGTATCATCTCTAAACAACTTAACATTTACACTATATAAATAAGGATTAATTACACCATTCCAAAGTATTGGATCTTGAATTGTATATGGAATTGTCAACATTTTAGGCTCTTCATCAGCACCAATATACGATCCCGTACTCTGCGTAAACACCACCATACTATCATTTTTACTTATTGTAACCTCGGCAGTCACATTACAGCCCAAATGACTATCTACCATAACGTTAACAACACCCTCTACCATCTCTTCAGAGACTCTATTTTGCACAACAGACACACCATCTGAAGAGTAATCAGTTAGTGATATAACCGTTGGGTCTGTCACAATTATTTCAACATTTCTAGATAGCCCTCCATATGAGTTTTGATCCCCCGCTGTCGGCAGTATATCCATCTGTGGGGAGTTATTGACAATAACCCAGAATGTATTAGCCTCACCATACTTCAAGCAGTCTGTAATATCATATGTGAATTTTGTGTACCCACCACGGTGTTCACCTACATGTTTACCATTTACTAGGAAATTGGCTAATGAGTTCGCACCATAAAATCGTATGAATACACGCTTATTCTGCCAGTTATTTGGAACTTTTATAGATTTAAGATAATTTCCAATACCTCTAAAGTAGTCTCTCTTTCCACTTAGCGCATCATTATTCCACATATGCGGCAAATTGACCGTAAGTGCTCCATCACTAGAAACAGCACTATTTGAGAAAAACTTCCACCCACGATTAATATTATGCACCTCTCTAGCGACTAGAGAGTGTGAGACCAAAATAAATATAAATAATAATAAACCCCTCTTCATACTCTTTTATTTTACTTATTAGTATACGAGAAAACGAAGTTTTCAAGTAAATTTAATAGACATTTTTAACATTTTTTGTCGGAGATAGTACTTTGTCTCTATAAACCTAGTCTACAAACTGTCTCCGACAGAAAACTATAAAAAGCCACATCAAATTTCTTTGAAAACTTCGTTTTCTGGTATCTATATATTCAAGTTTTGTAGTATAGTCTATACTAATTCAATCCCTGCTTCTGCACACTCAACTCTCATACTCTCTGACCATATACTAGATTGAATCTCACCAATGTGAGCCTTTCTAAGTAACAACATACATAGCCTTGATTGTCCTATTCCTCCTCCAATTGTTAGTGGTAACTCTCCATTTAAGAGTGATTTATGGAACATCAACTCCTCTTTCCACTGCTGACCTCTCTCTTCAAGTTGAAGTTTCAATGCATCTCTATCTACCCTGATACCCATACTAGAGATCTCAAAAGTACACTCGATTATAGGATTCCACAATAGTATATCACCATTAAGTCCAAAGAAACCATCTCCGTTAGGTGTACTCCAATCGTCATAATCAGCTGCACGTCCATCATGAGACTCCCCATTTGACAACTTACAACCAATTCCCATTAAAAATACAGCCTTATTCTCCTTCACAAACGCATTCTCTCTCTCTTTTGGTGTGAGAGTTGGGTAAAGATCTAATAATTCTTGCGCATGAATAAAACAAATATTCTCTGGAAACTGAGGTTCAATCTCTGGGAACTCAACATATAATCTATTTTCAGTAACCTTTAGCGACTCATAAATACGTCTTACGGTCTGCTTCAAAAACTCAATATTTCGCTGTTCAGGTTTAATGACAACCTCCCAGTCCCACTGATCTACATATATAGAGTGCAAATTATCAAGCTCCTCATCTGGACGCAAAGCGTTCATATCTGTATATATACCTCTTCCTGGCTTAACACCCATCTCACCGAGTTTCATACGCTTCCATTTCGCCAATGAATGAACCACCTCTGCTGGAGCATCATTCATATCTTTAATAGGAAATGAAACCGCTCTCTCCACTCCGTTTAAATCATCATTAATACCAGTACCCTTTAAAACTACCATTGGTGCAGTAACCCTCAATAATGCGAGTTGTGCAGATAGATTTATCTGAAACATATCCTTTACCAACTTGATTGCTTTCTCTGTGTTCTCTACTGAACCCAATACATTGCGATAACCTACAGGTTTAACTAATGACATCTTATTATTTTTTAATTATCAAGTAATAGTTTTTCTTTCCTTTTTGTACCAATAGATACTTTCCTGCAATGAAGTCCGCCTCTGTAACGACTGCATCAATAGAAGTGATCTTCTCTTTGTTTAGTGAGATACCACCACCTTGAATCAACTTACGAGTCTCTCCTTTAGATGAGAACACAGGTAACTTCTCACCACATAGATCGATGAAATTGATACCGTTTTCAATATCTGCAGCTTCAATATTAAATTGAGGCACTCCATCAAATACTTGCAATAGAGTCTCTCCATCAAGACTTTTCAAAGCCTCTGCTGTTGCTCCACCAAATAGGATTGCAGTAGCTTCTACAGCTTTATTATACTCCTTCTCAGTGTGAATCATACATGTAATCTCTTTTGCAAGAGTTTTTTGTAGGACTCTTAAATGCGGAGCAGTTTCATGTTCAGCAACAAGAGCATGAATTGTCTCCTTATCTAGTAGTGTGAAAATTTTGATGTAACTCTTAGCATCTTCATCACTAACGTTCAACCAAAATTGGTAGAATTTGTATGGAGATGTATATCTAGGATCAAGCCAGATATTACCACCTTCAGTCTTACCAAACTTTGTTCCATCAGCCTTTTTGATAAGTGGACAAGTTATTCCGTAAGCCTCTTTACCCAACATACGACGAATTAACTCTGTTCCAGTTATAATGTTACCCCACTGGTCAGAACCACCAAGCTGAACTTTACAATCTAGCTCTTTATATAGGTGTACGTAATCATATCCCTGCACAAGTTGATATGTAAACTCCGTAAAGCTCATACCATCACCATCTCCGCTAAAACGCTTCTTAACAGAGTCTTTTGCCATCATATAGTTAACCGTAATCAACTTACCAATGTCACGAATAAAATCTAGGAATGAAAACTCTTTCATCCAATCGTAGTTATTAACTAAGACTGCTCTATTCTTAGCATCCGAATCAAAGTCTATCAATTGAGTCAACTGCGTTCTAATCGCCTCTTGGTTGTGTCTTAAAGTTGGTTCATCAAGCAAATTACGCTCTTGAGACTTGCCCGAAGGGTCACCAATCATACCTGTTGCACCTCCTATTAGAACAACTGGACGGTGTCCGCTCATCTGGAAATGCTTCAATATCATAACCCCTACCAGGTGACCAATATGCAACGAATCTGCTGTTGGATCAAATCCTACATATGCCGTTGTCATCTCTTTTGCTAATTGCTCTTTCACCCCTGGTGTTGAGTCGTGGATCATACCTCTCCACTCTAATTCATCTATAAAATTCATATAATTATTTTTAACTATTTATCAAACGTATATTTTAACTCTCTTTAACTAATACTATAATAAGTATATTGAGATTGATGTGATACCCACAATTGCGCAATAAATTGCAAACCAAATTAACTTACCTTGCTTAACGATCCTAAGCATAAACTTACAAGCCACTAATCCAGATATAAAAGCTGCGATAGAACCAGCTATAATACTTGTCATATCGACAGAACTAGTAGTTTGAGTATCTATTGCATCAAGAAAACTAACTCCTAAAATAGGAACTAATATCATCAAGAAAGAGAACTTCGCAACTTCATCCTTATTGACACCCAGAAGCAGTCCAACAGAGATTGTAGACCCAGACCTAGACAATCCTGGAAGTACGGCACAAGCTTGAGCAAGTCCGATTATGAAGGCTCTTTGTGGGGTAATAGGTTTAATACGCACTTTTGAGTAGTGTGTGAATGTAAGGAGTGATGCAGTAACCAACAACATTGACCCAACGAGAAGTAAGTTACTGGTAAATAGAGACTCAACAGCATCTCTAAAGAATAGCCCTACAAATGCAACTGGAATCATAGAGACTATGATATTAATTGCAAAGAGAGTCTCATCGTTGAATTTGAATTTAAATATTCCTTGAAATATTTTTACTATCTCTTTCCAAAAAACAACAATCGTACTCAATACCGTAGCAGCATGAACTGCAACAGTGAACTGCATATTATTAGACTCCTCGATGCCAAAAAGATAGCTTGCCAACTCAAGGTGTCCACTACTACTAACGGGTAAAAATTCTGTTAATCCTTGAATTATACCAAGAACAATAGATTCTAAAATGCTCATATGCTATATTATTTATTACGTTTCATAATTGCGTACACCTCAAAAATAAATCCTCCAATTACCAACATTGGAGCAAGTGTTATTCTCTGAAAATTAAACATCTCATAGTTAAACTCATTAACAGGATCTGTACTCTCTCCACCAATCATCAATATAAAACCAAGAATAATTATACCAAAGCCTATAAGCATTAATACATAATTTTTCTTTGTAAGTGCCATTTGAGCCTCTTTCTCAGTAGCTTCAATTTCGTTCTTTTGATCTTTCATATTATTTGAATTATTTATTATATATTTTTTCGACCATTAATTACACCCTAAATGTAAGACTTTATCATATGTCCAACCCTGCGTTTAACTCTATTAATAGAAGTTCATATCATTAGAGTGCATTCTAATAAACTTACTCACAGCAATAGTTGTAAATAGGAGTGAAATAGTGACACCTAGAGCATACATTCCACCAACAATCATTGCGATGTAAACATTATTAGATAAAAAAGCAATATCAGGGAGTCCCTCATGTAACCCTGCGATCAAGCCAACAAACATAATAGTTGCAATTGTAGCAGCTACAATACCTTGTTTAATTCCACCCCAAATAAAAGGGCGTTGAATGAACCATTTGGTAGCACCAACAAGTTTCATTGTACTTATAATATGTCGTTTTGCATAGATACTTACTCGTATAGTGTTATTGAGTAGGATAAGTGAGATCAACAACAACATCCCGCCAAACATCAAAAGAACCAAGTTGAACTTATTAATATTTGAAGTTATCTGCTCCAGCACATTTTTCTGATATATCACCTCATCAACACCGTCCCACTCCATTACGAGTTTTTCGAACTTCTCTACACTACTCATGTCTGAGTTCTCAGCCATCATATTTATCTCATATGAATCTGGTAGGGGATTACCCTCTAAGAACTCCTCAAAGTCTCCTCCGATATACTCAACAAACTCCTCTGCGGCTTTATCCTTCGTGATATACACTACTGATTTTACAGTATTCAGCTCTATCAATTTATCTTTCAAAGCAATTTTATCCTCTTGCGGCAGCTTATCATTCAGTATCATGTGTATAACGACACTCTCCTTAATACTCTGCGTTGCACTAAGAGCATTCAAGATTAAGTAGCTAACAGAACTCAATAAAAACAGAACCATAGCCACACTTATCGTGGATACAATATATGAGTTTCTAACTTTACGGTTAATTTTATTTGACTTCTTTCCCATCTTTTACATTATAATTTTTAAATACCAAATATATTATTGCTGCTAATGCTCCTAAGATTGCAATGAGCGATGAAATAAATGTTATCGTAGATAGTAGTTTGAAGTGTGGTGCGGCGAATTTAAACTCAATAGTATGCTCCCCAGCTGGTACAACCATACCTCTAAGAATATAGTCCGTTCTGAAATAAGGGACTTCTATACCATCTAACCAAGCGCTCCAACCTTTATCATAAAACACCTCTGAAAAGACTACAACACCATCATTTTTAGAGTTCGCTTTATAAGTAAGGTGATTAACCTTATAGTCAATCAAATCTACCGTTGCCATTGAATCGACCACGATCTCCAGACCATTAACTTGACCTTTAAATTGCTCATCTACAATAGCTACATATCTAGTATCGGCACTATTCAACGCCTCAATCTCTTGATTTGGATTATCTACAAACATCACCTCATCAACAAACCATGCTGCACCATGTGCATCCTTATTTAACTCTACCTCTAGAGCTTTTGTAGTTTTATTTACAAAAATAATATACTTCGTATTGAGCATATTATATACATTCCAGTTATTTTCACTTAAATGGTAAGTAATAATATCTTGGTAACGCTGAAGTTTTGCAGCGTGGTAACCTCCCACTGAACGGTGATAGTATGAAGTTGAAGCGTCATTAAATGTACTAACACTAGTATTCAACACTCTATAACCAAGCTCCTTATCCTTTAATATCTCGATATCTGCCGTTGTAGGTTTAACTTCAATTGTCTTACGCTCTAAGAATCTGCTCTGAGGAAGGAATCTTAAACCGATAGGAATCATATCCGAACAAGTCAAAGCCATCAACGCAACAACAACAACAACTCTCTTCACACGCCCCTTTGCAAACAACCACATCACAAGAGCCGTCAACATAACAAAAATCAAAGATCTGAATGCATCTATTTTCATTATTGAAGCTCTCTCAGCTTTCATAGCCTCTATTACGTCATCTGGCAACTGAAACTGCACATCATAATTTCCTGAGAATCCGAATAGCACCCCCCCGAATAGTAGGAGAGCTAGTGCAACTCCACCCACAACCATAACACTTTTTTTCAGTGCACTTAACACATATTCTCTTGAGTAGTCTCCACTCCACACCTTTGCAACACTCAATGCAGCGAGAAACGGAACACTCCACTGCACGATAACCAGAATCATTGACACCGTTCGAAACTTACCATATAGTGGGAAGTAATTGAAGAATAGCTCTGTAAACCACATCATATTACGTCCCCAAGCTAAAGCGATTGCCAAGACAGAGACCGCTACGACCCAGTATGTATATCTCCCTTTTAACAGGAACAGTGCAAATACAGCCAAAAATATCATAACAGCACCAATATATGTTGGACCTGATGTTCCAGGTTGATCCCCCCAATATGCTGGTAACTGAGTTGCCATCTCCTTCGCATCATACTTTGATAGAGCGTCAGCAACCTCTCCATCACGACTAAAAGTTTTATCCGAAGCCCCACCCATAAGCGATGGAACAAACATATTTAGACTCTCAACCTTACCGTAGCTCCACATTGTAACGTAATCGAGAGACAACCCTTTATCACTTTTACTCTGATCACCACTACTCTCTTCAGCCAATACAGCACCACCTCTCATCGTATCTTTGGCGTAGTCCTGAATGTACCACAAGTTTGAGAGATTTGCTCCAACACCCACCACCGCAGCAAGAGCTAGTAGGGCAGTAGTTTTGGCAAATCGAGCCATCAGTTTATTTTTATACGCCTTTATCCCCTCATTAATCCAAAATGCCACGAGTACAAATAAGAAATAGTATGTTATTTGAGAGTGATTTGCATAAATTTCTAAGGCAGCAAATAGCGATGTAAGTCCAGCACCGATCCACATATTTTTTCTAAATGCATAGAATACTGAGCCGAGTAGCATAGGAATATATGCAATTGCAACAGCTTTAGTTATGTGACCTGCGCCGATTATTATAATTGAGTAGCTTGACAAACCATATGCAACGGCAAATACTGCACCTAACCAGGGATTCACCCCCCACAACAGGAGCATAATCCAAAAGCCGAGCATCGCCGTAAATATCAGAGAAGCAGGTCTCCACGTCCTCTCAAGGAATTTATCTATCTGGTTCACCAACATTGCATCATTAGTGAAGTTAATAAGGTATGATGGCATTCCACCGAAGAGTCTTCCAGCCCATTGCGGATCCTCCCCATACTTAGCTTTATGTGTTGTAATATCCTGATGCATACCTTCGTACTGCACTACATCACCCATTCTTATCACCTTACCACTAAGTTGTGGCGCAAAATATGAAAGCGATATTATTGCAAATAATGCTACAATAGCTGCATAACTTAGTGTTTTAAATAGTCTGTTACATTTTTTCATAAATTCTATCAGTATAAATATACATTATAACAATTTACAAAGAAACAAAAAATTGTTGTAATATAAGAATTTTAATATACTTTTGTCTCTCATTAAGTTATATTTACAAGCGGGATAATTATAGTCGATGACATCATTAAATAGAATAAAAGCTCCAATCAACGAGCAGATAGCACAGTATGACAAGAAGGTTAGCTCTTGGCTAAAAAGCGACTCTGGGGCGATTACAAACATATTAACGTACATACATTCAACTAGAGGGAAAGGAATTAGACCTCTATTGGTTATGTTGACCCACTCACTGCACACTACGCAGGAGCAGAGAGAGCTAACAAATGACAGGTGTTATATTGGAGCGATGCTCATAGAGATGATACACACAGCATCACTACTTCACGACGACGTTGTAGACGAAGCGTATGTAAGGCGGGGAAAACCATCCGCTCATGCACTATGGAGATCTCACAATGCAGTACTAGCAGGAGATTATATTCTTGCGAAGAGTTACTCTGTGGGTCTGAAATTGGGGGAGTATGACATCGTACGGTATATTACTCAAGCTATGGAAGAGCTCTGCGATGGCGAATTTCTACAAAGCAGTCAGAGCGAGAAGTTAAAAATGACACGATCTATATATTTAGATATAATTTACAAAAAAACTGCAACATTAATAGGGGCGAGTAGTGCAACTGGGGCAATTGCTGCTGGAGCAACAAAAGAGTCAATAGAGTTAATGAAGAGTTTTGGTGATAATTTAGGTATGGCATTTCAGATAAAAGATGACATTCTAGACTTTGAACCAACTAAGAATACAGGAAAATCAAACTGTGCAGATATTAGAGAGCGTAAAATTACACTACCCCTTCTAACAGTACTCGAAGAGGCGACTCCATCAGAACACAAAAAGATAATATCACTACTATCAAACATTAGAAACAAACCATCAAATGCAAACTATATTATAGATAGCGTTATGAATGGCGGCGGGATTGAAAAAGCATATGACGTTATGCAACAATATATTACAGCTGCTAAATCACAGCTTAGTGGCTATGCAGACTCTCCAATAAAGAGTGCCCTACTTGAGCTATGCGACTACATAGCAGATAGGAAAAAATAGTAACCACAAAATAAAAAGGCCGTTTTCAGAGAGACTTAATTACATCTCACCGAAAACGGCCTTTTTGTGCACTACGACTAACCTACTGCAATATTACTTCATGTACTTTTATAGGTTTTGTACTTTGAAGTCTGAAAGCCTCTATATTAGATCTTAATTTTGTAGGAATAGACATCTTCGAGAAGACACTATTAACGACACCAATCTTAGTCTCTTTTTTCTGTGAATCAATAGCATAAACATCCATCAAAATAGAGCTAGTAGAGTTTACAAGAGTAGTAATTGTCTTAGTATCAGCCTTTACATTAGGAATAGTAGCAGAGTACTTCAAATTAAAGCTACTATGAATATCTCCATCTAAAGCCATGAAACTATTTCCATTCTCACCGTCAAGTTGAGCCGATGTAACGTGGAACTTTCTCATGTGAAACTGCTCTTTTTTATCACTTTTACTAACAAGTCTAATGTATGATACCCCCTCTTTTGGAGTGTTGAACTTACAATTATGACCGTTAACCTGCATCTCGATAGGAGTCCAATTCTCACCATCCACAGAAACCTCTGCAACGAAAAGATCTTGGGGTTTATCTTTATTAAAGTTCAACTCCACAACACCCTCAGTGATTACCATAGGTAACTTAACACCAAAATATTGATTTGTATCAATAGTTACAGTTTCAAGTATTGGCGAGATAGAGATCTTAGACCCAACTTGCTGCGTAGGATTCTCTTTAATCTGCGGTGTGTTAGATATAACCACAGGTACAGAGGCACTACTTACAGCACTATTACCACTCAATTTAGCTGTGATATTACTAACTATTCTTTTTGTCAATGTATCAACAAATGGCTGCATAACAAGAGATCCTGACTCGATACCTGGTTGATATGGGTTTTGGTTGTTACTCTTATCAATAGCTTTTTGTTGATCTTTAATATTAAGGAGGGTACACAATTTAGCCCACGTTAGCGATGCCTTCTCATTAGGGCAAGCATTGTAGATAGATATAGCCAACTGTCCACTCTCACCAAGTTTCTCGAACTGGTCTAACCATGGAGAGATCTCATCTATAAGATTTGGGTTCTCGTTATTTCCACGAATTATTGCTGGAGCACTCTCAATCTTAACAAACTCATCGTTTATCACTTTGAAGTTAGCTGTCGAGTTTGTTTTATAGAAGTCATCTACCAACTTTACCATATTAACAGACTCCTCTCTACGATACCCATGACCATTCTTTCCTAGATCCGAGTTGTGTGTAGAGAATGTCTTATATGCATCAAAGCTTTTAGGCATAATATCTCTCATACCATTATTCCACTCCACCTCACTATCATACTCCGAGATATTCCAAGCGTACTGTGCGATTGAGTATATTGCAACTTTTGAGCACTCTGCCTTATCCATTGGGTTTGATACAAATCCAGACATTAAACCCTCTGCATTAGTATCTAGTCCATATGACTTCCCAAGCAACAAGTGATCTCTCACATAGTCGCTAACGGGGAAGTTCCACCAGATGTATGCATCACGCTTAATCCTTTTATTTATATAATTCAGACCATCTACGGTAATATCCGATATAACTCTATCTCCCGTCCACATGATCTCAATAGATGGATATAATTTATCTCCCAATATATCAAGGTATGACCCAGGTTTTTGGTTACTCCAACTTTTATTATACTCCGTAGGACACATAATAAGTGGTGTACAATCACTCTTCAGAGCGATAAAGTTGTCATGTAAGTAATTCAACAACTCCGCTTGACGAGTGGGATCTGTTCCGATTCCCGAAATATCATCAAAGAATACAGCAAATGATCTAACCCCTAATTGGTACATCATTTCAAACTTCTTAACAATATTTTCACGATCCGTATCATTCCACTTTATGTCTTGACCTGGATGTATTGCCCATACGAAATCAACTTGATTTTCAGTTGCAACCTTAACAAGTTCTGAAATTTTATTAGCCTCTTCCGTTGGATATGGTTTTCTCCAGTTAGGAAGGCTGTGAAATGTATCATCTTTAGGTCCATAGATGTATATATTCAATCTATTCTTACCAAAATATTTAAGCAAAGATATACGGTCTTCATGACTCCAAGGCTCACCATAGAAACCTTCAACAACCCCTCTATCTGCAACATCAGGGTAGTCCGAAATTTCGACATAAGGCAATACACTATTAGAGATAAGTATCTGCTTTAGGGTATTAAGTCCATAAATAACTCCTCGTTGATCATAACCAACAACAACAATCTCTTTTTCAACTTTGATATAATATGCACCTTTAACAGCTTTTACGTTATCTGCATATTTTCTAACAGCTTTGTCATTTACAGTTCCAATACGAAGTTTAACTCCTTTTTTAGTTATTTTACTTCCCAATGACTTGCAAAAAGCATCAACTAGTACATCATCACCCTTTGGAGTAATATTTTTTATACTAGTAAATTTAGAGTCATTCTCTGACAATAATTTAATCGATTGCGGTTTCGGATACACCTTTAACGTTTGAGATGCGAGAGGCACCATAAACATTATTGAGATAAAAAAGGCAAACAATGTTTTCATAAAAAATTATTTTAGTGTTTATTAATTTATATATTTATTTACAACTACTCTTCGTAACCGAATCGCTTCAACTGTCTATCGCTATTTCTCCAATCATCGTTAACTTTTACGTGCAGTTGAAGGAATACTTTTTTATCCAAGAACTTCTCCATATCCTCACGAGCCGCAGTTCCGACCTTCTTTAGCATCGCACCTTTATGACCAATAATGATACCCTTTTGAGAGTTACGACTTACGTATATTGTAGCGTGAATCTTATCGATTGTTGGCTCTTCAGTATATTCGTCGATTGTGATCTCAACAGAGTATGGAATCTCTTTGTCATAGTTAAGAAACACCTTCTCTCGGATAATTTCTGATGCGAAGAAACGCAAAGACTTATCCGTAAGTGTATCTTTAGAGTAGAACGCCTCTCCCTCTGGAAGTTTCTCAATTATTAGAGAGAAAAGACCTTCGATATTGAACTTATTTAGAGCCGATGCTGGCACTATGACAGCATTAGGGAGCTTCTCTTGCCACTTGTCTACTAAAGCTACAAGAGGCTCTTGTTGCGTTAAGTCGATTTTGTTGATAACTACTATAGTAGGGATACCACTAAGTCTTACCTTCTCTACAAAATCAGCACTACGATCCCCATGCTCTACTGTGTCAGTAACAAAGAGTATAACGTCTGCATCACGGATTGCACCCTGAACAAACTTCATCATAGACTCCTGCATCTTATAGTTTGGCTTTAAGATACCTGGAGTGTCTGAGTATACTATTTGATAATCCTCATCACTCACAATCCCCATAATTCTGTGGCGGGTAGTTTGTGCTTTAGATGTTATAATTGACAGTCGTTCACCGACAAGGGCATTCATCAATGTTGACTTACCAACATTTGGATTCCCGATTATATTTACGAAACCTGCTTTATGCATTATACTTGTTATTAATTAATTAATAGCTACAAATATAATATTTTTTGTTCGATAAATAGCTAAGCCAAACCAAACTCATGGCATAAAACGAATCTTTTTCCCAATTTAGCAGTACAGATGCTTAAAGCTACCGAATTCCTAAAGCAAGGAGCAACATGTATATTTAGATATTATTCATTGCCAAACAATAATATTATGTTAAAAAAGCACACTAATTGGTGGTAGAATTGTAGTAGCTGAAAAAAATACTATCTTTGTAGCTATATAAGTATATACAAAAATAAAAATACTCAAAATTATGGCTTCATCAAACTTTGTTGATTATGTGAAAATCTTTTGCCGTGCAGGTAAGGGAGGTAATGGCTCATCTCACTTTCGTAGAGAGAAGTTTGAAGCTTTTGGTGGCCCTGACGGTGGCAATGGCGGAGTTGGCGGCAGTCTTATCCTAAAGGGAAACAAACAATATTGGACACTGATCCACTTAAAATACAAACGACATCTATTTGCTGAGGATGGAAAATCTGGATCTGGATCGAAAAGTTCTGGTAGAGATGGCGAAGATATCATTATTAATGTGCCTTTAGGAACTATTGCACGTGATATTGAGACAGGAGAGATTGCCTGCGAGATCACGGAAGAGGGACAAGAGGTTGTACTAATTAAAGGTGGTAGAGGCGGACTCGGAAACTGGAACTTTAAAACTTCAGTAAACCAAGCTCCTCGATATGCTCAACCAGGTGGCGAGGCAATAGAGGGAACTTATGTTCTAGAGCTTAAAGTTTTGGCAGATGTAGGTTTAGTAGGATTCCCTAATGCAGGAAAATCAACACTACTTTCTGTTGTTTCGGCAGCAACACCAAAAATTGCAAACTATGCGTTTACGACAATCGAACCAAATCTTGGAATTGTTGAGTATAGAGACTACAAATCTTTCGTTATGGCAGATATCCCTGGTATCATTGAGGGTGCACACGAAGGTAAAGGGCTTGGAATTCGCTTTTTAAGGCATATTGAACGTAACTCTATTCTACTATTTATGATACCTGCGGATACATCAGATATTACAAAAGAGTATGAAATTCTGCTTAACGAATTAACGATGTACAATCCTGAGCTCCTTGATAAAGAGCGTTTACTAGCGATCACAAAGTGTGACATGTTAGATGAGGAGTTAAGCAACGAGCTTAAATCTACAATACCTGAAGGGATTAAAAGTATATTTATCTCTTCTGTATCAGGATTCAACATTCTACAACTGAAAGATATGCTATGGAGTGCACTACACACTGACGGAGAGTAGTCACCGAAAAAGTTCAGCAAACTATATCACAAAAAAAATGATAAAACTTTATAAGGTTTTATCATTTTTTTTGTGATATAGTTTATTTAAAATATTTCTATTTCTTTAGAGCCTTTACTTTTAATGCTTCAATCTTTTTAATGAAACTATCTGGAGATGCTCCTCCAACTAATCTTCCTACAAGCTCTCCATCACCATTAATAAGTAAAAAAGTAGGGTAAGCCGTCACCTTATACCTCTTAGCTAGTGTAATACCTTCACCTTTCTCAGCATCAAACTTTGCATTTACGAAACCTTTATTAAAATATGTTCCAACCTTCTCTAGTGGGAATACATTTTTTGACATCTGTTTACAAGGTCCACACCATGTTGCATAAACATCCATAAATATAAGTTTATCTTCAGCCTTAGCCTTAGCTAAAATATCGCTAAATGTTCCTGTTTCAAATTTAATTCCTTTACTGTTATCTTGTGCTTTTCCAAAAAGGAAAGCTCCTAGACAAAGCATAATTAATGTGATCTTTTTCATACTATTTTTTTTTAATTATTCATTACTCTTCTCTTCATCCTGCTCGATTGTTGACAACAATCCACAAGCAGCTTTAATATCCTCACCCCTTGACGCTCTAATTGTCGTTACGATTCCCTTCTCAGTCAATGCATCTCTAAACTTCTCGATAACAAAATAACTAGGGCTAAAAAATTTAGAATCTGGAATTTTATGAAATCTAATAAGGTTTATCCTACATTTAATCCCATCTAACACCCTACATAACTCTTTTATATACTTAGGAGAATCATTCATTCCATTAAGCATAATATACTCAAAGCTCACTCTCCTTTGGTGTGTAAAATCATACTCCTTTAATAGCTCAATAACACTCTTAATTGGGAATGCTTTTTCTGCAGGTACAATTTCGGCTCTCTCCTCAGGAAATGGATTATGTAAACTCACAGCAAGATGAACTTTTGTTTTATCTAAAAACTCCTTCAATGCAGGCATCACCCCTATTGTCGATAGTGTAATACGAGATGGACTCCACGCAAACCCCCACTCAGCAGTCAACACCTCAAGTGAATTCAACACCTCTTTAAGATTATCCAATGGCTCTCCCATCCCCATATAGACAATATTAGTAAGTGTTTCACTATCTGGAATTGATCTCACTTGATTTAATATCTCGTTAGCAGTAAGGTTGTGTTGAAACCCTTGTTTTGCCGTCATACAAAACTTACACCCCATCTTACACCCCGTCTGAGAAGAAACGCATAAAGTTGCTCTATTATTGTCTGGAATATATGCAGACTCTATATATTTGTTATCTGACGTTTTAAAAAGAAACTTCTTTGTTCCATCAGTTGAGACACTTTCACGCACCGGCTCGTGTAGTCCGACACTGTATAGCTCTCCAAGTTTTTGACGATTAACAGTAGAAATATTAGTCATCTGCTCTATCTCTGTAGCTCTCTTTTTGTACAACCACTCAGCAATCTGCTTTGCCGTGAACTTAGGCATATTTAACTCTTGAACAACTTTTTGTAGTTGGGAAAGTGTCATCCCATATAAATTTACTCTCATCATGCCAATGTTTTATAAATAATTATAATTCGAAAAAACAAAGGTATTAAAAATTTAAATAAGCACCATTGTATTGGCTTATATAAGCAAATAAAAAAAAGATGAGAGTTTTGTGTAAAACAACCACCTTAGTCTATTAATAGGCATATTACCGCACGACCTCAAACTTAAAAGTTTTATGAAATTAGTACAACGACCCAAAATTTACATACTAATATGTCCATATATAGATAAAAAAAAGCAATATTTTAACCATTTTAACAAATATATTTCATATCTTGTAGAAATAACAATAAAATATTAAAGCATATGTCTGGAATAATTTTTGATAAAAGTGAACTTGGCAATCTTGAATACTCACTACAGAGAGAGATTCTAAGTACAAATAGGGCTGGAGGATATATGAGTACTACAATTGTATGTTGCAATACTCGTAAATACCATGGTTTATTAGTAGTTCCCGCTCCCGAGTTGGATAGTGAGAATAATTTTGTACTTTTAAACTCACTAGATGAGACAATAATTCAACATGACCACTCATTCAATCTAGCTATACATAAATTCCCCAGTACCTATGAACCCAAGGGTCATAAATACATTGTCGATTTTAAATACACCCCAGTTCCAACAATCATCTATCGTGTAGGTGGTGTTGTACTAAAAAAAGAGATGTTGTGGATACACTCTCAAACCCAACTCCTCATAAGATACACACTAGTAGAGGCTCGTTCAGAGACTAAACTTGCACTAAGACCATTCCTCTCTTTCAGAAACTCCCATCAACTAAGCAAGACCAACATGGCTGCAGATACACACTCGTATGATATTGATGGCGGTGTAAAATGTAAGATGTACGATAAATACCCGTGGTTACACATGCAGATGGATTCCCCTCATGAATATGTCGTTGCACCTGATTGGTACTATAACTTTGAGTACACAGAGGAGGTGAAACGTGGCTATCCTTGCCATGAGGATCTTCTAACACCTGGATACTTTGAGATGGACATCAAGAAGGGACAAAGTATAATTATATCATGTTCAACAGAGCAAGTAAAAGCTTCTAACATAAAAAAATTATTTGAGACAGAAATAGCAAAACGCTCAGATAAAGTAGATCTAGTATCTTGTCTAAAACATGCAGCACGCCAATTTGTTGTACAACACGGCAAAAAGACAGAGTTAGTTGCAGGCTATCCATGGTTTGGACGTTGGGGTAGAGATACCTTCATCGCACTTCCAGGTGTCACCCTAACACAAGGTAATGTCGATCAGTGCATGGCTGTTATAGACACCATGGTTAGTGAAATACAGAGCGGTCTATTCCCAAATATGGGAAGTGCCTATAACTCCGTAGATGCTCCATTATGGCTATTCTGGACTCTTCAACAACTAGAGGAGCACATTGGAGCAGAGAAGATATGGAAGCGCTATGGAAAAGTAATGAAAGGGATTCTAGAGTCTTATTCTACTGGTATTGACGACGTAATCTCAGTAGGTGATAATGGTTTAGTTTGGGCATCGAGCAAAACACACGCTATGACATGGATGGATGCTATGGTTGAAGGTATACCTGTCACAGGAAGAGACGGTTACCAAGTAGAGATCAATGCTTTATGGTACAATGCTATATGCTACTGCTTAGAGCTTGCAACTAAATTCAAAAATAGAAAATTCATAAAAGAGTGGGAAAATAGACCTGAAGCGATAAAAAAATCGTTTAATGATCTATTTTGGCTAGAATCTTGTGGTTACCTAGCAGATTATGTTGGTGACACTCAAAACATAGATATTCGTCCAAATCAAGTTATTGCAGCCTCTTTAAAATACAAGATGATAGACGATAGTCAAATCAACACGATGCTAAGGGTTGTGACACAACATTTACTAACACCTAAAGGGCTAAGAACACTATCTCCCGTAGATCCAAAGTACAAGGGTCGCTGTGAGGGAGACCAACCAACAAGAGATAGAGCCTACCACCAAGGAACAACTTGGGTGTGGTTATTAGAGCACTATGTTGAAGCAAATTTCATGTTGAGAGGTGATGAGTACTTAAATACTGCGACTGAAATTTTACGCAATTTCAATGAAGATATAAGTACACATGGTATAGGTACAATTTCTGAGATATACGACGGAGACCCACCATACACCTCACGAGGAACAATTTCACAAGCATGGAGCGTTGGAGCTTTACTGAGAATTATGGAGATGATTGAAAGATATACAAACGTAAAACAATAAAACAACAAATATGAAAGTATTAATGTTTGGATGGGAGTTCCCTCCCCATATTGCCGGGGGATTAGGTACTGCGTGTTACGGTCTGACACGTGGACTTGCAAAAAATGACGTGGAGGTTATCTTTACTGTACCCAAAGCGTATGGAGACGAAGATCAGAGGTTTACACACATTGTTAATGCAAGTGATGTTGAATTATCAGTATGTGGCGAACTCTCTACCTCTATCGAAGAGCGTGAGTTCTGGGATAAGATGACCTTTATACATATTGACTCAAATATGGTTCCATACATATCTCCAGAGGAGTTTGAGGTTGAACAAAATGAGTATAAGAGTAGAGTTGAGCGAAATGAGATTGAATATGGCGATTCCGATGTGTGGAAAGAGCGTTACTCTTTTTCGGGCAAATACGGTGCTAACCTCATGGAAGAAGTTGCAAGATATGCAATTATTGGTGCTCAAGTAGCAAAAGAGAATGAGGGTAAATTTGATGTCATACACGCACATGACTGGCTTACTTACTATGCAGGTATCGCAGCGAAAAGAGTTTCAGGAAAACCATTAGTTGTACATATGCACGCTACGGAGTATGATCGTAGTGGAGAGAATGTCAATCAAGTTGTCTATGACATTGAGCGTAGTGGCATGGCAGCAGCAGATAAAGTTATTGCTGTTAGTAATTTAACTCGTAAAATTGTCATTGAGAAATATAACATTCACCCTGATAAGGTTGTAACGGTACACAATGCTGTTAGATTTGCAGACGGAGGAAAGGTATTTGAATCAAGGGGTATCACAGATAAAATAGTTACCTTCTTAGGTCGTATAACCTATCAAAAAGGACCAGACTACTTTGTTGAAGCCGCTGCAAAGGTTCTACAAAAAGTGCCTAATGTACACTTTGTAATGGCTGGTAGTGGAGACCTATTCACTCACGTTGTTAAACGTGTTGCGAAACTAGGTATCGCAGATAGATTCCACTTTACAGGCTTTTTGAAGGGAGATGAAGTTCATAGAATGTTTGACATGAGTGATGTCTATGTCATGCCATCAGTAAGTGAGCCATTTGGAATCTCACCACTTGAAGCAATGAAGAGTAATGTCCCTGTAATTATCTCAAAGCAATCTGGAGTTGCAGAGGTGCTAGAGTACGCACTGAAAGTAGACTACTGGGATGTAGATGCAATGGCAGATGCAATATATGGGTTGATTGAATACCCAGCCCTATCCAAGATGTTTAGTGATAAGGGGCTAAAAGAAGTGACCAACTTAAAATGGGACAAGGCAGCGAAAGAGGTTAAGGATGTATATGAGAGTGTAATTAAATAGTCACCTAATTATCCACAATATTAATTTAATGTATTGTGAACTAAAAATATATAATCATGAAGACAGTATGTTTCTATTTTCAAGTACACCAACCTTTAAGGTTGAAAAAATATAGATTTTTCAGCATAGGAAAAGATCATAACTATCTTGACGAGCCATTGAATCGCTCAATAGTTAATGGTATTGCAACACGATGCTATTTACCTATGAACAATCTTTTTTTAGAGCTAATCAATGCACATAAAGGGGCATTAAAGATTAGTTTTTCAATCTCAGGTATAGCAATTGAGCAGTTTAAGATGTATGCTCCACAGGTTTTAGATAGCTTTAAAGCGTTGGCAAAAACAGGATGTGTAGAGTTTTTAGCAGAGACCTATTCTCACTCACTCTCATCACTTATAAATACAGAGGAGTTTACTTCTGATGTAAAACGACACTGTGATCTTATTGAGCAAGAGTTTGGACAAAAGCCTATATCATTTAGAAATACCGAGTTAATATACTCAGATTCTATTGGAGAGGAGATTGCTAAAATGGGGTTCAAGAGTGTTATAGCCGAGGGGGCAAAGCACATATTAGGATGGAAGAGTCCTAATTATGTCTACGCAAGTGCAAAGAGCCAAAAACTAAGACTACTATTGAGAAACTACAAATTGAGTGATGACATCTCTTTCCGTTTTTCAAACAGAGAGTGGTCTGAATGGCCATTAACTGCCGATGTTTATGCAAACTGGATTACGAGCGAGACTACTCCAGGAGAAGTTATCAATCTATTTATGAACTACGAAGCATTCGGGGAGCACCATAGTGTTGATACTGGGATCTTTGAGTTTATGAAGGCTTTAATGAATAATCTGGCAGTTTGTGACAGCATTAAACTATTAACAGTAAGTGAAGCCGCTGCGCAAAACAAACCAGTTGCTGTTCTACACTCACCTCATGCCATGTCATGGACTGACGAGGAGAGAGATATAACTGCTTGGCTCGGAAATGAGCTCCAAAGTGAAGCATTCTCAAAGCTATATAAACTAAATGATAGTGTAAAGAGTTTGAATGACGAAACATTTAATTACAAATGGAGATTAATGCAGTCTTCAGACCATTTCTTCTACATGGCTACTAAATGGCTCTCTGATGGCAATGTACACAGCTACTTCAATCCATATGATTCTGCCTATGAAGCGTTCATTATATACATGAATGTTCTGAGTGATTTCGAACTTGAGTTAAACAAAGCAATTGAAAACAAAAACAATAAGACTATAGAATAGATTATAACTAAATATATTACACACAACACAATAGGCTAAGAAGAGTATCTTTTCTTAGCCTATTGCGTTGTATATTCCATAATTAATAAAAAATAATATCATGAAAATACCAATAAATGTATTATTACGTTTCTTTATGAGTAAAAATGATTGTATATTTGTTATGTATTTGACGGTATGACGTAATTACAATTACTAATTATAAGCTTATTTAAAGAAACAATTATAATCTATAGTCTCGTTCAAAAAATAACTATCTTTTCAGTTATAAAGATGAGTGAGACCATAGTAAAATCTTAATGTGTGATTCAATATGAAAAATAGATATTTATTAGTTATTTTCATTGCTAGCCTTTTATACTCATGTAACGACTCCAAGTTTGTAATTAAGGGGAGAATAGCATGTCATCCTAATTGCAAAATATACCTAGATGCAATCACCCCAGGAGAACAAGAACTGATAGACTCTACGACATTAGATGGTAATGGTAATTTTAAATTTGCGGTTAAACTACATGACGATAACCCTGCAATATACAACCTAAGGCTACACCAAGATGGAGCAATAATACCATTAATTTTAAAGAGGGGTGACAACGTTAAGGTTAACTCCGTTGGAGATATAACGAGAAATTACATAATCGATGGATCCGAAGAGTCCGAATTAGTCAAAGAGATATCTTCCCTACTATCAAACGGCGCTATATCATTAGACTCATTAGCTAATTTATATGTCGGCACAATGGACACGCTAACAAAAAACAATCTGCGCAAAGAGTACCTAAAGAAGTACCAAACAATAAAAAAAGAGCACATAAAATTTGTTGTAGCTAATGTACACTCTATTGCAGCAATATATGCACTGTACCAAAGACTACCGAACGACGAGACCCTATTTGGGAACTCAGACATACTATACTACAAGATGGTAGCAGACTCCACTAAGAGTGTATACCCGAACTCTCCGTATGTCAAATCGCTTGAAAAAGTAGTCGCAGACTACGATGACAACATAGCACTTATGAATCGGATTCAAGATGAGTACGACAACCCTCTCAATTACCCTGAGATTGAGCTGCCAGATATGTACAACAACAAGATTAAGTTGTCGGATAGCGAAGGTAAAGTTATATTAGTTGACTTTTGGACTTCGGCATCAGCACAATCTAAACAGATAAATACAGGGCTAAAAGAGCTATATGAGAAGTATTCTAAAGATGGATTTGAAGTATATCAAGTATCAATAGATACCTCCAAGTCGCTATGGACAAATGCAGTCCAAGAGCAAAAACTTCCATGGATTACACTATGTGACTTTCAGGGCAGATACTCAGAGACTACTGGAACGTACAATATAACAGAGGTTCCAAGTAACTATTTAATAGATAAAGAGGGGAATATTATAGCTAAAAATATATATGGCGAGGAGCTTATAAAGAGACTTTCAGAGCTTTTCTCACGATAGTATCGTACTCAACATACGCCTACATGGCAGCAAAACAGGATAACACGATCTAAATTATTAACTCAACATACTAGAATACAATGTACTACTTTGCATCTGATATGCACCTGAAATTTGATGGATATTCAACTAGCAGAGCAACAGAACTCAAAGCTATTAAGTGGCTTGACATGGTTGCAGAAGATGCAATTGCGATCTATCTCCTTGGAGATATATTTGATTTTTGGTTTGAATACAAGAGAGTTGCACCAAAAGGATTTGTACGCATACTAGGCAAAATTGCAGAACTAACAGATAGAGGTATTGAGATACATATTCTCGCAGGAAACCACGATATGTGGATGCTAGACTACTTTGAAAAGGAGTGTGGCATGATGATACACAGAGACGAGCAGAGAATCACACTTTTAGGCAAAACGTTACTACTTAGACATGGCGATGCCGTCGGGATTACATCTATACCTGTCAGGTTAATGAATAGTATCTTCCGCAGCAAACTCTTACATCGATACTTCTCTGCGCTAGTCCACCCTAATTTAGCTCTTAAATTTGGCTGCTGGTGGAGTGGTCATAGTAGAAAATCGAAGAGTATTAGTCATTGTTTTAGGGGTGAAGATGAGTATCTTGTTCAATACTCTAGGAGGGTACTCGAACAAGATAAAATCGACTATTTTATATATGGACACATCCATTGTGCCGAAATATTCAAGCTTAATGAGCTATCAAAAGCTATATTTTTAGGGGAGTGGATTGAAAGTCCTACATATGCCCGAATGGACAGTAATGGTATTAAACTATTTAAATTTCAATAATGAAACAGTATTTAGAGCTACTCGATAAGATAAAAACAGAGGGCGTAATTAAAGAAGATAGAACTGGAACTGGGACAAAAAGTATATTTGGTGTTCAGATGCGCTTTGATCTTAATGAAGGCTTCCCTATGCTTACAACAAAAAAACTCCACTTACGATCTATCATCCATGAGTTACTATGGTTTTTAAAGGGTGACACAAATATAAAATATCTCAAAGATAATAAGGTGAGTATCTGGGATGAATGGGCCGATGAGAATGGGGACTTGGGACACGTATACGGGTATCAGTGGCGTAGTTGGCCAACTCCAAACGGTGGACATATAGATCAAATATCACAGGTAATAAAGGCAATAGTAGAGAACCCAGACTCACGACGACACATTGTTAGTGCATGGAATGTTGCGGAGATAGACAATATGGCTCTACCTCCTTGTCACGCTCTATTTCAGTTCTATGTAGCAGATGGGAAGCTATCTTGTCAACTATACCAACGAAGTGCGGATGTATTTCTAGGTGTACCGTTTAACATAGCATCATATGCACTATTAACAATGATGGTTGCTCAGGTAACAAATCTTGAACTAGGAGACTTTGTTCACACACTAGGGGATGCTCATCTATATCTAAATCATATGGACCAAGTGGAAGAGCAGCTACTGCGCACTCCTAAAGCCTTACCTACGATGAGCATTAATAAAGATATAAAATCTATATTTGATTTTAAGTATGAGGACTTTTGTATTAAAGATTACAATCCAGACCCAGCAATTAAAGCACCAATAGCAATATGATCTCATTAATAGTAGCAATGGCAGATGGGAATGTAATAGGGGGAGCAAACTCACTCTTATGGCATATTTCCGAAGATCTACGTTATTTCAAGGAAGTAACGATGGGTCACACCGTGATTATGGGTCGAAAGACATACGAATCAATTGGCAGACCTCTACCAAAACGCAAAAACATTGTAATTAGTAGAGACTCGGCTCTGAAAATAGAGGGATGTATCGTTGTAAATTCTCTAGAGAGTGCGATCGAGTTATCCAGCGAAGATGAGAATCCATTTATAATTGGTGGAGGTGAGATCTATAAATCTGCGATAGATATAGTGGATAGATTATATGTAACTAAAGTTATGCACTCTTACGAAGGAGATACATATTTCCCTGAGATAAGTGTTCAAAAATGGAGTCGTATATCAGCGGAGTTTCACGCAAGGGGAGCGAAGTTTCAATATCCATTTATGTTTGAAACCTACGAAAAGATATAATTAATAGACAAATAACACACAGCGCCGCCCACATATAATAGATTACTAAATGCAGTAAGTTATTATATGTGGGCGGCGCTTTATTGTGTTGTCCAAGTTAACGCTATACGCTAGCGTCCACTATTTTATATAATTTATCACCTCTTCTAACAGGTTCTGGGGTTAACAGCGAACTGCATTGTCCTTGAATCGCCTCAGTTGTTGGCTTTTCGTCAACAAAAACACCATCCATTGTAAACTCCACAACACCAGTTGTCTCTCCAAGTATAACAACAGAGCTATCATATTCTAGTGGAGATGCCTCAATCTGCACCTCTGCAACACCAATTTTCTTAAAATAGTTGGTTACTTTACCCACATAGACTTTTTTCTTTGTAGCAGAAGATCCATATTGTGTACTAAGTTCTGCGGTTGGTGACCCACAATAATACCCGCCCCAAAATCCTCGGTTGAACACCTCTGACAGACGCTCTGTTAACGACTGGCTAAACTCAAGATTGTATGTACCATTCTCAATAGCAATAAGAGCCTCATTGTAACACTCAACAACACGCTTCACATACTCTCCAGAGCGTGCACGTCCCTCAATCTTCAGAACTCGAACTCCAGCACCTATAAACTTATCCAGAAACTCTATGGTACACAAGTCTTTAGGAGATAAAATATACCCCCCTTGGGTATGTAGTATCTCACCAGTATCTTTGTCTCTAAGCTCATAATCTCTACGGCAAATCTGACGACAAGCACCTCTATTTGCAGAGCAATTTGTCTCGTGCAGGCTTAGGTAGCACTTCCCTGAGACAGCCATACACAACGCTCCATGGGCAAACATCTCTATCTTAACGAGTTCTCCATTAGGACCCGTAATCTTATCTTGAATAATGGTATTTTGGATCTTTTCAATCTGTTGCAGAGTTAACTCACGAGCCAAAACCACTACATCTGCATATTGAGCATAAAATTTTAATGTCTCGCTATTAGATACATTCAACTGCGTAGATATATGAACTTCAACTCCTTGGCTTCGAGCATATAATATAGCCGCTTGATCTGATGCAATTATAGCTGTGATCCCCTCTATTTTAGCTCTATCAATAACACTTCGCATAGTCTCTATCTCGTCATCATAGAGCACTGTATTTACTGTTAGATATGTTTTAACACCACCATTTTTTGCTATTTCAACAATTTTAGCCAAATCTTCAAGCGTAAAATTTGCCGATGAACGAGCCCTCATATTAAGCTTCTCAACTCCAAAATAGACAGAATCTGCTCCAGCATTTATAGCTGCCATCAGAGACTCATACGAGCCAACGGGTGCCATAATCTCTATATCTTCTCTTTTTATCATTTTTTTTCTTTTAACTTCGTGCGAATAGTTTAGACACAACTAACTACTCTGATCTTGTTAACAATGTGTAGTCACTGGAGACAATATTAATTATTCCTATCTAATAGACTAGAAACTAACTGCTTCAGTGGTTCTATTTTCTCTGTTGCCAAGTCTAATTCATTTAGTATTTCTAGTGCAGCATTAAGATGCTTCTCAATCCTCTTCTTTGCTATATCTGCCACATTAAGAGTGTTGTATATCTCTTTTACCTGCTCTATTTTAGCCTCAGGAGCAAGCGCATCACTATGCAATAGAGTTATAAACTCTTCTCTTAACTTTGCGTCTGCCTCTAAAGTAGCAATGATTGATAAGAATGTTTTTTTCCCCTCAAGGATATCTCCCCCGATACTTTTACCTAACAACTCTCTACTACCAAATGCATCAAGATAGTCATCCTGAATCTGAAATGCTAAACCTAATTCAAGTGCATATCTATATACGATATCTCCCTCTTGCGCTGTTGCCCCACCTAGCGTAGCACCTATTTGAGCAGATCCAGCGATCAGTACAGATGTTTTCAACCTTATCATCTCAAGATACTCTTCAAGCGAAACATTCTGTGTTGACTCAAAGTCCATATCGTACTGTTGACCCTCACAAACTTCGATTGCCATTTTACTAAAGATCTCAAGAACTTTTGACAAATAACGACTATCTACTCTACTCAACAGCGAGTATGCATATATAACCATCGCATCTCCAGATAATATAGACGTACTATTTCCCCACTTCACATGCACCGTATCTTTACCTCTTCGTATCTTGGCATTATCCATAATGTCATCATGCAGAAGTGTGAAGTTATGAAAAACCTCTACTGCTGCTGCTGCATTAAGTTCATGCTCCATAGTAGGATTAAATATTGATTGAGTCATAAGTAAAATCAAGGGGCGTAGCCTCTTACCTCCACCCTCAAGTGTATACTCAATTGGCTCATATAACCCTCTTGGCTGTGCAGGAAATGGTAATTTAGATATATAATCTTCTATTAATATACTTAATTCGTCTCTATTTTTCATCTTAAACTGTAGTTTTTTGCAAAGATAAGAGATAGTGTCGTAAGTTTAGTACTGTTTTTGAATAATTTTTTATCTTTGCTCTAACCGCACTACTTGTGCTGTTTACTCGAACTAAAAGAAATTATTTGTATATAAATAAATAAATATGTAAATTTGACAATCTTGAAACTATAAAACATAACTTGAAATGAAAAAATTAGCAATTGGAATAGATATTGGGGGAACTAACACTGTATTCGGGTTAGTAGATAACGAAGGAAACATGCACGGGGAAGCATCTATATCGACTCGTAAGTATCCAGACATAGACCAGTATGTTGAAGAGCTTTACATAGGAATTCAGTCTCTAATCAAACAGTTAAATTTTGAATGTGAGTTAGTAGGTGTTGGTATCGGAGGTCCGAATGCAAACTACTACCGAGGAACAATCGAAAATGCTGCTAACCTACAATGGAAAGGCGTTATACCTATCGTTGAAATGATGAAAAGATATTTCATAAATATCCCAGTAATTGTAACAAATGATGCAAATGCCGCAGCTATCGGAGAGATGGTATACGGTGGTGCAAAAGGGATGAAAAATTTCGTCGTAGTAACGTTAGGAACTGGTCTTGGTAGCGGTTTCGTTGCAAACGGAGAGCTAATTTATGGTAATGATGGATTTGCAGGAGAATTAGGTCATGTTATAGTGAACCGCACTGGACGTATTTGTGGTTGTGGTAGAAAAGGGTGTCTTGAGACATACGTATCTGCAACAGGTATTAAGCGTACTGTGTTCAAACTTCTTGCGGATCACCTTGAAAACAGCGAGTTTAGAAGCATTAGCTATAATGATTTGACTGCTGAAATGATTACTAGAGCAGCATTAAACGGAGACACACTAGCTATTGAGGCTTATGAGTATACGGGAATGTTGTTGGGTCAGGCTCTTGCTGATGCGGTAACAATCACATCTCCTGAGGCTATATTCCTATTTGGAGGATTAGCTAAAGCTGGAAAATACCTATTTGAGCCAACTAAAAAATATATGGAGATGCATATGCTCTCTAATTTTAGAAATCAAGTTAAACTTTTACCATCTGGTATTGATGGTAAAAATGCTGCAATATTGGGAGCGTCAGCTCTTGTATGGCAAGAACAATAGAGTAATAGTACATGCAAGGTACAGACAATAACAAAAAACGCATCTCACAATCAACTGGTCGTGAGATGCGTTCTCATATAGGAATATATGGTGGGTGTAATGTTGGCAAAAGTTCACTAATAAACCTGATTACAGGTGCAAATACTGCAATCGTATCCCCATACAAGGGGACAACAACAGATATTGTACGCAAATCTTATGAGATAATTAATTTTGCTCCCGTTGTGTTTTTAGATACAGCAGGGGTTGACGATGATTCCGACCTAAGCACTGAAAGAGTGCGTAAGAGCATGGAAAGTCTGAGCCAAGTTGATATGGCAATCCTTCTATTTAAAGAGTGGGGTAGGGCAGAAGATGAACTAATGGAGAGGTTCAAAAGAGTATCTCTCCCATATATTATAGTTCAAAATATATGGGAAACTACACCTATTACTCTAGACTCTCGTGCAATGATGTCTCTAGACATAAGCTGTGCGGAGACTTTAGAGGTTGATAAAATCATTGAATTAATTAAATCAACTCTTCCTGAAAGATCATACAAAACCCCTAGAATGTTTGGTGATATGGTTGTCTCGGGAGACAAGGTAGTACTAGTGTGCCCTATTGACTCCGAAGCTCCTGCGGGAAGATTAATCCTCCCTCAAGTTCAGGCTATTCGTGAATTATTGGATATTGGAGCTATGGCAACCGTTGTTCAATTAGAGCAATTACAAATGGCAATTGAGTTGACAAACCCAAAATTAGTTGTTGTAGATAGCCAAATTATTGCAAAAGCAAAAGCTATTGTCCCCAAGGAGATAAAACTAACTTCATTTAGCATACTACTGGCTGCATCTAAAGGAGACATTGAACAATACAAAGCTGGGTTATCTGCTGTTGACAATCTAAAATCTGGAGACAGAGTATTGATTGCGGAGAGCTGTACACACCAAGTTAGCTGCGAAGATATAGGTCGAGTAAAGATTCCCAAGTGGCTAAGAGAGTACACAAATATAGAGTTGGATTTTGATATTATATCAGGCAGAGAGCCGCTCCCTATGGATGTCGAGAAGTATGCCCTTGTAGTTCAATGCGGAGGGTGTATGGTAACCCGAAGCGAGTTAAATAGCAGATTAAGGAGTGCAAAGGAGCATAACACACCTATTGTAAACTTCGGAATGCTAATTCAAAAGATTGTATAAAGGTACAGATTATACGGTCTCAATATTTAAATAAATAATATATTAAATAGAAAAAAAATGAAAAAATTAACTTTATTAATCGCAACACTTCTTTTAATAGCCCCAAGAGTGTCAGCAGACGAAGGTATGTGGCTACTACCAATGCTTGAAAAGCTAAACATCAAAGATATGAAGGCTAAGGGGATGAAACTCTCAGCCAAAGATATTTACGATATTAATGCCAACTCACTAAAAGATGCCATTGTTATCTTTGGAGGAGGTTGTACTGGCGAGGTGGTTTCATCGGAAGGTCTACTGCTAACGAACCACCACTGTGGATTCGGAGCTATCCAAAAACTTAGTAGTGTAAACTATGACTACCTTAAAAATGGTTTTTGGGCGATGAACAACAAAGAGGAGCTCCCTGCCGAAGGGTTGTCGGTCAAATTTATTAGACACATAGAGGATGTTACAGAGGGTGCTCTTGCTGGTGTAGTGGATGCAGATACAGAGGTTCAACGCAATGAGAAATCAAAGCAAAACATCAAACAAATCACAACTGAATATGAGAAGAACAACCTCGGTAAAACAGTACTTGTAAAGAGTTTCTTTGGTGGGAATCAATTTTTCCTATTCTCAATTGAGGAGTACAAGGATGTTCGTCTAGTGGGAACACCTCCATCATCAATTGGTAAATTTGGAGGCGATACAGACAACTGGATGTGGCCACGTCACACAGGTGACTTCTCTGTTTTCCGTATATACTCTAATACAGAGGGACGCCCAGCTGAGTACTCAAAAGATAATGTTCCATATCAATCTCCTACGCATTTAACAATATCTACAAAAAAGATAAAAGAGGGTGATTTCGCTATGATAATGGGATTCCCTGGCTCTACGAAGAGATATATGACATCGTACGAGATAGAGAAAACTCTTGCACAAGAGAATCCAATTAGAATCTTCGTCAGAGGTGAGCGTCAAGATATTTTGAAAAAAGATATGGCTGCCTCAGATAGAGTTAGAATTCAGTATGCATCTAAATATGCTGGCTCTTCTAACTACTGGAAAAACTCTATCGGAATGAGTCGTGGTCTAAAAAAACTTAACGTTAAGTCGAAAAAAGAGGCTATTGAAGCTAACTTTACTAAGTGGGCAAATGCAAATGAGAGTAGGGCAAAATATAGAACTGCACTACCTCTTATTGAGGAGTCTGTAAAGGAGAGCGCAAAAAGCGACAAAGTAACACAATATATTAGTGAGGCACTACTAAGAAGTGTTGAAATCATACAAGTTTCGGCAATTGCAAGGAACTTAGAGAAAAAAGAGGTGACTCCAGCTGACGTTGAAGGGGCTAAATCGGCAATAGCTGCTTTTTATAAAGATTATAATGAGGCGACAGATCGTAAGGTTGCAAAGTCTATGTTTAAAATAATCTTTGACTCTCTATCGACTACTGAACAACCAACTTATATTCAGGAGCAAATTGCAGCAAATTTCGATGGCGATGTGTCAAAATATGTAGACTATCTATACGACAGCTCAATCTTTGCAAACCAAGCAAAATTCAATGCTTATGTAGCTAAAGGAGACTTCTCTACTATTGCATCTGATCCAGCGGTAAAAGCTCGTGAAGATATATATAAAACGAATAATACATATTCAGCGATGAGTGCCAAGTACAGAGCTCAATTTGCAGAGGGACATAGATTATTTGTTGACGGCGTTATCAAGATGGACGGAGATAGTAAAACCCACTACCCAGACGCAAACTTCACTCTTCGCCTAACCTACGGTAACGTACTTCCATACAACCCCGCAGATGCAGTGACATACAACTACTTTACAACACTTTCTGGTATTATTGCCAAGGAAGATAGATCTAATCCAGTAGACTTTACAGTCCCAAGCAGACTAAAAAAACTTTACGAAGCTAAAGATTTTGGAGAGTATGCAGAAAATGGAGATATTAGAGTTGGATTTATCTCTAACAATGATATTACTGGCGGAAACTCAGGTAGTCCCGTTTTGAATGGTAAAGGTGAGTTGATTGGACTTGTGTTTGATGGAAACTGGGAGGCTATGAGTGGCGATATAGCTTTTGAGCCTGAATTACAACGCTCAATTAGTGTTGATATTAGATATGTACTATTTATCATAGAGAAGTACGGTAATGCAGAGTGGCTAATTGACGAGATGACAATAGCTAACTAATAACTACCACACTCAAAAAGAAAGAGCAGTTTTCAATTAAATTTGAAGACTGCTCTTTTTATTTACGGACATAATATCTTTATCGCACCTGCTGCACACTCTATTTGAAGAGGGAAACGAGGTCCCGCCTGCCCATCCATATCTGTATGCTCATCTCTGAGACACTCCGCATGTAGAGTTTTGCACTGGATGTGAACAACTCCCGCAGGGTACATTTGACGCTTGGGAAGTATCGAAATATAGTGAAAAATCGTCTGTACTGTCTCAAAAGAGTTATCTCCCTTGAAGATAAGAACATCTAACATCCCATCATTTACCTTTGCTCCTTTCGCAATCTTAAATTTACCAGCAGTCTGCCCATTAAAGACAAAAAAAATTAGACTAGAACCCTCATAATCTCCACCGTCAGATGTAATCTTAATGTTCATCCTCCTAAAGTTTGGAATCTCACCTATACCTCCCACATAATAGGCTAACTTTCCAAATGTATTTTTTAAGATCGTCGGCGTCTTCTGCGATACATCTGTGAAAAGTCCACAACTGAAAACATTGACAAAATAGTTGTTATTTACAACTCCAAGGTCAATGCTCTTAAATGTCCCATTGAGTATCTTATGGCACGCTTTTTCTATATCACTCGGAATATTAAGCATTGATGAAAAGTCATTTGCCGTACCCGTCGGAAGAATTGATATTGGTGTATTAATGCCGTTAGACATCAATATATTGACAATGTAATTTACGGTACCATCTCCTCCTGCAATCAACACGTGGTGATAGCTGAGTTCTTTAAGTCCGAGGATAATATCTTTTTCATCGCCCTTAAAATCCAATCTGTGGATAGTAAGTGTATACCCATAACTCTGGTATATAGCAATTATCTTATCTAAATAGGCTGCAACCGTAGTCTCTCCAGAGGAGGGGTTGTATATAAATTTTACTTTTTTCATATTCAATTGACGAATGTTATACCGTCTATTTTGTCTCGTTAATTTTCAGTGATGGTGAATGATATGTCCTTAGCGTGTCAGTATTGTCACTATACACAAAAAAAGCCTCTAAATCTGAGCGATCCTCAAGAAAAACCTTTGATGCATCGACACCCAATATCATCATCATTGTACTATATCCATCCGCAAGTAGCGCATTATCTGCAATTACAGTAACTGAAAGAAGATTACTTATCTTACTATATCCCGTCTTCGCATCTATCGTATGGACAATTTTCTGCCCATTCTCACCTATATGGAATTTTCTGTAATTTCCCGATGTTGCCAAGGCTCTACCAGTCATCTCAATTGTAGATTGCAAAGTTTGTCCCGGAATAAAGTTCCCTTCGATAGGCTTGTCAATTCCAATAACCCACTCAGTACCCTTCGAATTTACCCCTTTACAAATGATCTCCCCTCCAATCTCTACAAGATAGTTCTCTATCCCTAGCTGAGAGAGCATCTCTCCCATTACATCTACCGTATAACCTTGTGCCGTTGCATTAAGGTCTATTTGAATATTAGGGTCTCTCTTTATCAATACTCCATCCTCTACTCTTATACCTCTATAATCAACGTACTGCATTAACGAATCGATATTTGGAGTCTCAACTTTCCCCTCTCCAACAAATCCCCACGCTGCCGTTACGGGCTTAATAGTTATATCGTATGCTCCATCACTCTCACGACTAATCTGCTCCGAAACCGCAATACACTGCTCAATATGTCTATCAATCGAGTCCGTTTCACCACTATTCACCCTATATAAAAGAGAGTTTCTATTATATAAAGAAAGCGAGTTATCAATGGCATCAAATACAGAGTCAATGCCATTTTGTAGCCTCTCGACATCATCATATTCAACAACAATATGATATGTTGAACCCTGCGCAAAACCATCTATTGCACTATATTTAGCCCTACTTTCTTCACAAGAATAGAGAGCAAATAATATAAAACACAGTGTTGTAAAAGTTGTAAATTTCATCATTTATATTTTGTTAATTCACGCAAAGTTAATTAAATAAATGGGGTTTCATAACAAGTTATATCGAATTAAGAGTATAGTATAGGTCGTTGTAAATTTAGTTTTTATAGAAATATTTAAAGCAGGGTCTACAAATGAGTTATATATCTGATACTATATCAGTTAAAAAACATATTATTTAGTTGGTTGGTAAATAAAATTAATATAACTTTGCGGCACGCTTTGGTAATATTCGGTAAGGCGAATTTATCGTAAAGTGGAATAATTAAAATCATAACAATGAGCTATTTATCAGCAGAGAAAAAACAAGAACTTTTCGGCACGTACGGAACATCTAACACAGACACAGGATCAGCAGAGAGCCAAGTTGCGCTTTTTACTTACCGTATTAGCCACCTTACAGGACATCTAAAGTCAAACAAACATGACTTTGGAACTCAACGTTCACTACTTAGACTAGTAGGTAAGCGTCGTCGTCTATTGGAATATCTTAAGAAAGTAGATATTGAGCGTTACAGAGCGATCATCAAGGCTCTTAACTTGAGAAAATAGTAAATTACTTCTTATTCTTTAAGGAGTGAAAACAAATAAAGGCAATTATTAAAATTGCCTTTATTTGATTAATAATCGGACATTTATTAAATATCTATGATGTATAACGCAACTCAAAAATTCATAACTCTTAGCGATGGCCGCGAGATTATGATTGAAACAGGAAAACTAGCAAAGCAAGCTGACGGTGCCGTTGTTGTAAAACAAGGAGACACAATGTTATTAGCAACTGTCGTTGCTGCGACAACAGCTAAAGCTGATGTAGATTTCATGCCACTTCAAGTTGAATACAAAGAGAAATATGCCTCTTGTGGACGTTTCCCTGGAGGATTCATGAAGAGAGAAGCTCGTCCTAATGATAGTGAAATCTTAGTTTCACGTCTTATCGATAGAGCTCTAAGACCTCTTTTCCCTGCAGACTATCACGCAGACGTATTTGTTACAGTTCAACTTATTTCTGCAGATAAAGATATTCAAGCTGACGCACTAGCGGGACTTGCAGCATCTGCAGCACTAGCTGTTTCTGATATTCCTTTTAACGGACCAATCTCTGAAGTTAGAGTTGCTCGTGTTAATGGCGAGTTAGTAATCAACCCAACATTCTCTCAGATGGCAGATGCTGATCTTGATATTATGGTTGGTGCTACAATTGACAACATCTTAATGGTGGAAGGCGAAATGCTTGAAGCTAGTGAAGCTGATATGCTTGAGGCTATCAAGTTTGCTCACGAAGAGATCAAAAGACACTGTGCAGTTCAAATTGAACTTTGCAAAGAGTTAGGTAAAGATGTAAAAAGAACATACTGTCACGAAGTAAATGACGAGGAGCTACGTAAAGAAGTTATCGCAGGAACTTATGACAAAGCATACGAAATAGCTAGAGCAGGTTCATCTAAACATGAGCGTACTGACAAGTTCCACGATCTAGAGACTGAATTTGCTGCAACATACTCTGCAGAAGAGTTAGTAGAGAAGGGTTCTTTGATTAAGAAGTATTTCCATGATGATGTTCTTAAGATGGCTATGCGTAACATGGTTCTTAATGAAGGTGTTCGTCTTGACGGAAGAAAAACAACTGAAATCAGACCTATCTGGAGTGAAATCAACTACCTACCTGCAGCTCACGGCTCAGCAATCTTTACACGTGGTGAGACTCAATCATTAACAACTGTAACATTAGGTACAAAACTTGATGAGAAGCAAAAAGATGAGGTTTTAGTTAAAGGATCAGAGCAATTTGTTCTTCACTACAACTTCCCTCCATTCTCAACAGGTGATGCAAGAGCTTCTAGAGGTCTTTCTCGTAGAGAGATTGGTCATGGTAACTTGGCTTGGAGAGCATTGAAACCAATGGTTCCAGTAGGATCAGAGAATCCATATGCAATACGTGTAGTTTCTGACATCTTAGAATCTAATGGTTCATCTTCTATGGCGACAGTTTGCGCAGGAACACTTGCTCTTCTTGACTCAGGTATTAAGTTGAAAAAACCAGTATCAGGTATCGCAATGGGTCTTATCTCAGATACTACAACTGGAAAATTTGCTGTATTGTCAGACATACTAGGAGATGAAGATCACTTGGGTGATATGGACTTTAAAGTAACAGGTACTAGAGATGGTATTACTGCTGCTCAAATGGACATCAAAGTTGACGGTTTATCATACGAAGTTCTTTCAAGTGCTTTAGAGCAGGCGAAACAAGGTCGTCTACACATACTAGATAAGATTTGTGAGACAATCAGTGAGCCAAGAGTTGAGATGAAATCATTTGTTCCTCGTATCGTTCAAATTGTTATACCAGTTGAGTTTATTGGTGCAGTTATCGGACCTGGTGGAAAAGTTATTCAAGAGATTCAAAAAACTACTGGTGCTACAATCACGATAAGTGAAGTTGATAATAAAGGTGTAGTTGATATCTTCTGTCAAGATAGAGAGGCTCTAGAAGCAGCTCAAATGAGAATTAGAGGTATCGTTACTGTCCCTGAGGTTGGAGAGATCTACAAAGGAAAAATTAAATCAGTAGTAGCATTTGGTGCTTTTATTGAGATTCTTCCAGGAAAAGACGCTTTACTACACATCTCAGAGGTAGATCACCAACGTTTTGAAACAATGGAACAAACAGGATTGAAAGAGGGTGATGTAATTGAGGTTAAATTGATCGGTGTTGATCCGAAAACAAATAAACTAAAACTTTCAAGAAAAGTTCTTATTGAGAAAAAATAGTGGCATAAATATTGATAATGGTATATTATTAATGTGAGTCAAATGTTTATTAAACAGGTAAACAAGCATAGATAATATACTTTATTAAATTTGCCTTAATAGATTTGTTATTTTAAAAAGAACAAAATAGTCAAAACAATTAAATAATAATTAACCTTAATTTGCGCATTATGAAAAGATTCACAAGTATTGCAATGATGCTTACAGCGATGGTAGTTTTACTTTCTAGCTGTAACTGTTACAAAAAAATGCTAAAGAACATCGACGAAGTAGAGATTAGCTCTACTCCAGAAGTACTAACACTTAAAGGATCAACTGTAACTGCTGATATCTCAGTTACGTTCCCTGCTAAGTACTTTGACAAAAAAGCTGTAATTAAAGTAACACCAGTTTTAGTTTTTGAAGGTGGTGAGATTGCAGGTACTCCTAAGTTCCTTCAAGGAGAAAAAGTAAAAGATAACTACACTGTTATCGCATACAAAAAGGGTGGTACTTACACTCAAACTGTTACTTTCCCTTACGATTCAAGAGCAGATCTTTCTACTTTGGAGCTACGCGTAGAGTCTAAGTGTGCTAAAGGTAAGAAAGAGGTTGAATTCCAACCAATGGCTGCTATCCCTGTTGCTTCAGGTATTAGCGCTGTTCAGAACCTTGCTAAACTAACTGATGGTCTTGTATACATGGCTGATAACTTCAAAAGAGTTACAACTATCTCTAAAGAGGCTGACATCATGTATTTGATTAACAGTTCAAGAGTTAGATCGGCTCAACTTACTTCAGAGCAAGTTAAAATGTTCGAAGATTTCGTAACTGAGAACTCAGACAAAGATAGAGTAGCTTTAGGTGGTATATATGCTAAAGGTTATGCATCTCCTGATGGACCTGTTAAATTCAATGACAAACTTGCTAAGCAACGTAGTGAAGCTGGTGAGAAAGCTGCTCGTAAGCAACTTAAAGAAGTTAATGATTTAACTTATGACATGGCTGCTTATGGTGAAGATTGGGAAGGTTTCAAAAAACTTGTTGCTGCTTCTGATATTGAAGATAAAGATGTAATTCTTCAAGTTCTTGCAATGTACAGTTCTCCTGCTGAGAGAGATCAACAAATCCAAAATATGGCTCAAGTATTTGACGTATTGAAGAAAGAGATCCTTCCACAACTTCGTAGAACTCAACTTGTAGCTTCTGCTGACGTAACTGGATACACTGACCAAGAGCTTAAGGATGCACTTGTTAGCAACCTTGATTGTCTTAAACTAGAGGAGCTTCTATTTGCTGCTACACTAGTTAGCGACTTGGATATCAAAGCTAAGGCTTACCAAACTGCTGCAACTAAGTTTAATGACAACCGTGCTTATAACAACTTAGGTGTTGTATTGGCTAAGCAAGACAAAATTGCTGACGCTAAGAAAGCAATTGAAAAAGCGGCTTCTATTAACTCTTGTACTGAGATTACAAACAACCTTGGTGTTATTGCTCTAGCGCAAAACGACATGGTAGCAGCTAATGGTTACCTAGCATCTCTTAACACTCCAGGAAAAGCTCTTCTTGCTCTTAAAGAAGGTAACTATACTGAGGCTGTTAAAGGTCCTATAACTCCTTATAACCTTGCTGTTGCTCAAGTTTGCAACGGTAATCTTTCTGCTGCTAAAGCAGCTCTAGCAAAAGCGGGTCAATGTCCAGCAGCTTCTAAGTGTGCTAACGTTGATTACCTTAAAGCTGTTATCTGTATGAAAGAGGGTGACTCTAAGAATGCAGTTGCAAACCTTAAAGTTGCTATCGCTAAAGACAACAAATTCAAAGCTATGGCTGCGAAGAATGTTGATTTCGCAAAATTATTCGGAACTGAAGAGTTTCTTGCTCTGTAATATCCGATATAACATATTTTTATAAAGAGAAGCCTTCTTGCATTGAGCAAGAAGGCTTCTCTTTTTTTATGTTAACAGATACAATCTATTCTAAGATAAATAATACACCTCATAAAAAGAAGTTTTCAAAATAGATTAATCAATTTTTTTCTAGATTTATCTCTAAAGGCAATTCGAAGGCTCGTCTTTTTTTAGCCTATATGAAAGAAAATAGATTAAAATGTAAAGTATACTTGATATAATGTAAAATATACTTTACCTTTGAGATAAGTAACATAAATTAAAATCTTAAATTATGAAAACTAACTATTTATTACCACCTTGCTGTAAAATTATAGGTTGGTGTATGCTTTTGCCTTTTATGGCAATTTTTTTATTCGTTTTGTCAGACTCGTCTTATGATGGTGATATTGTAATGAAAGTTTTTGCTGTAGTATCAGACGATGGTTGGTTCAAATTTATAGAGACAGGAATTTTATTTGAAATTGGTATTATTGGATTAGTGTCATCTCTATCTCTTATATCTTTTTCACGAGAAAAAGATGAAGATGAATACATTGAAAAGATTAGATTACAATCGTTAGTACAATCTCTTATGATAAGTTGTATTGTATTGATTTTAGGTACATTATTTCTGTACGGTATCTCCTTTCTTCTATTTACACTCCTTAATATGTTTTTTCTGCTCATCACATTTGTTCTAATCTTTAATATACGATTAGCTAAACTTAGAAATAGTTGTGATGAATAATATAATTAAAGTAGAACGTGCTATGTTAAATATAACACAGCAACAATTAGCAGATATGGTTAAGGTAAGTAGGCAGACAATAAATGCTATTGAATCGGGGAAATATACCCCCTCAGCAATTCTTGCTATTAAAATAGCTCGGGTATTTAAGAAGCCTGTCGAAAGTGTATTCTTAGTAGAGTAATTTTTTCGCTTGTAGGGTAGTTGATAGAACTACCCTCCGCAGGCGACACCGCTTGATCGCAGGTAACTCTCTTAACTATTTTGGTTCAAAATATTGTACCTTTTTTTAAGCAAACATATCAGATGTATTACGATTCCACTGTTTTAGGACTGTCATACCTGATTTACCTATGGCTTTGCAGGTTACAGGTTGCAGGGTAATACTGGTCTATGTCTATCTGCCTTGGATAAGGAGTGTGTTTTGATATCTTCTGTGAGAAGATATCCGAAAGCTCTTGGTGCTGAACTTTTCGTAACTCATGATGAACCCGTTCCAAATTGTAAAACTACGCAGTGTTTGATGTTTGTCAAACTAGACTATGAACTGCCTTCGCCGATAAACTTTAAAAAGTTTAATTAAACTTCCTTGAAAACTTCGTTTTCTGAATCTATCATTACGTATAGTTCATTAGGAGTACGTATAATGACGCATAATACAAAAGCACACAACACTACTACTACAAACAAAACAAGCCCTCTAGCATTAGCTAAAGGGCTTGTTATATATATAAGATGTAATTACTTACAGTGGTCTATGCAAGGAATCCTAAAAGAATACCCGCAGCAACAGCACTACCAATTACTCCCGCAACATTAGGTCCCATTGCGTGCATAAGAAGATAATTTGACTTATCATACTTAAGACCCATATCATGAGAAACCCTAGCCGCAGCAGGGACAGCAGATACTCCAGCATTTCCGATAAGTGGATTGATCTTATTCTCCTCAGAAAGGAATAAGTTCATAAACTTAACGAAAAGGACTCCACCCATTGTAGCAACAAAGAATGAACAAGCACCCAATACAAATATACCTACCGACTTTGGCGTTAGGAATGTAGTTGCTTGTGTTGAAGCACCAACAGTAATACCAATAAGGATAGTAACAATATCAATAAGCGGTCCACCAGCCGTAATTGCTAGACGCTTAGTTACACCACACTCCTTCAATAGATTTCCAAGGAATAACATACCCAATAAAGGAATCGCCGAAGGAACAATGAATGTTGTTAATAACACACCAACAATCGGGAATAATATCTTTTCCGTTTGTGAAATAGGACGTGCTGGTTTCATTTTAATCAATCTCTCCTTCTTAGTTGTGAACAACTTCATCACAATAGGCTGAATAATCGGAACCATCGCCATATATGAGTAAGCAGACACTGCTACTGCACCTAAGAAATCAGGAGCAAGTTTAGATGTGATAAAGATAGCCGTAGGACCATCCGCACCTCCAATAATACCAATTGCACCAGCCTCAGCACCTGTATAACCAAATGCAAGAGCTGCCGAATAAGCTATAAATATACCAATCTGCGCTGCCGCTCCAACAAGCATTAGTTTCGGATTAGATATAAGAGATGAAAAGTCCGTCAGTGCACCAATCCCCAAGAAAATAAGTGGGGGATATAGCCCTTTAACAACTCCAAAATAGAGTAAGTTTAAAACTGAACCCTCTTCGTATATACCAACATCCATACCTGGATAAAATGGTATATTACCTAAAATTATACCGAATCCAATAGGCACAAGGAGCATAGGCTCAAACTTATACTTGATTGCCAAGAATAAGAACCCCAGTCCTATGCAAATCATAATAATATGTCCCCATGTTATGTTTGCAAAGCCTGTGAATTGATAAAATTGTTGCAAATTTTCACCAATAAATGATAAAAAAGAGCTATTTGCTACCAGTTCTAACATAATTATTCAATTGTTAGTAATAAATCACCTTCAAGCACTAGATCGCCCTGACCGATGTTTATAGATTTAACAACACCTTCTCTATCAGAGTCAATATTGTTCTCCATCTTCATTGCTTCAAGAACAAGAAGTCTTTGTCCAACCTTAACGCTGTCTCCAACAGATACACTGATAGATAAAATAGCTCCTGGAAGTGGACTCTTAATTCCGCTAGCTGCACTAGATGCAACATTAGGTCTTGCCACTTGAGGTCTTGGCGTTGCTGCCGCTGCCGCTACTATTTGTGGATCAGGAGCAACTTGCGCTACTGGAGAAATTTTTGGTGTTATGTTGTCCTTCTCAAGTTCAACGTTATACAAAGCACCATTTACGGTAACTTCAGCACAAGACTCTTCTACTTTAGTTATAGAGACAGAGTAGTCATTGCCGTTTATTTTAAAATTATATTCCTTCATATTGATAAGTAATATTAATATCTATTGCGCTGTAAAACACACTATACAATAAATAATTTATCTCTTTATTTTCTTGGGGTTTGTCTTAGACCATAAATTTTAGAACTCCACGGCGAATATGCTCTTGCAACTCTGTTAATTGTAAGAATTGTAGACTCTTTATCGTGTAGATCCTCTTTGTATAGAGCTAATGCCATAGCAATTGCAGCAACCTCTTCGCCACTATATGAACTTGTAGAGTTTCCTACTGTATTAGCACTATCTTTAACTCTCTTACTATTAGTATCTTTTCTTTTAGCAACTCTAACCATATAGACACCAATAAGCTTGAAGATTAAGAATAGCAAACACAATACAGTAAATACAACCACAATTGCAGTAAAAGCCATAGCTCCTCCTGTTGGATCATGCTCTAAAAACTTAACCGATTTAGGCTTAACGTATCCAGTCTCATTGGTTGCTCCAGGAGTAACCTCAGTTAATGTAGTAAATATAACTGTATTATCAACCTTCTTGTTTCCAACCGATACATCGTTAACTTGATCGCCAATAACAATATCTACTTTATCAATAGCCTCACCCTTTCCACTAGCATCATAAAGAGCAATGCTCTTTATGTTATCTAGTGTAAAGTTTGTGTAGTAAGTTCCCTTATAATCAGACCCTGTACAATAGAATATTCTATAGCTCAAAGGCGCAATATCTGCGTGTTTATCACTGATTGGGATCTGGTAGTTAACAACTGTTCCATCAATCATTGTAGCTTTTAGGTTACAACCTCCAAGCTTAATTCTTGCGTGACCAGTATTGTATATCTCAAACCATGAGCTACGATCACCATAATCGTCCTCATAATTTGTGAGGTTCTTTACAAGCACCTCATTAATCCTAACATCTTTCAATCCTTGTGCATAACTACCAAGAGTTATCAAAGAGAAGATGAGTATATAAATCACTTTCATCATAGCCTTAAAGTGGAATATTTGAGTGCTTCTTAGCAGGGTTAACAAGACGTTTTGTTGCAAGAGATTGAAGAGCTCTAATTACTCTGAAACGAGTATTTCTAGGTTCAATTACATCATCAATATATCCGTATTTTGCTGCATTGTATGGATTTGCAAACTGCTTACTATAATCAGCCTCTTTCTCTGCGACAAGTTTAGCTCTTGCCGCTGGATCTTCAACAGCATTCACCTCTTTACCTGCAAGGACTTCTGTTGCACCAGATGCACCCATAACCGCAATTTCTGCTGTTGGCCAAGCGTAGTTTAAGTCACCTCTAAGGTGCTTAGAACTCATTACACAATATGCACCACCGTATGCTTTACGAAGTACGATTGTAACTTTTGGTACAGTAGCCTCACCATAAGCAAACAATAATTTTGCACCATGAACAATTACGCCACCATACTCTTGAGTTGTTCCAGGAAGGAATCCAGGAACGTCAACAAGTGTTACAAGTGGAATGTTGAACGCGTCACAAAAACGAACAAATCTTGCTGCTTTACGAGAAGCATTACAATCTAAAACACCTGCAAGGTATTTAGGTTGATTTGCAACAATACCAACACTCTGTCCATTAAATCTAGCGAAACAAGTTATAATGTTTGGAGCAAAACCTTTTTGAGACTCTAAGAAATCACCATTATCAACGATAGATGAGATAACGTCAAACATATCATAAGGTTTGTTTGGATTATCTGGAATGATCTCATTAAGAGAATCTTCAATACGGCTAATACTATCAGTACAGATAGCAAGAGGAGCATCTTCAAGATTATTCTGTGGCATATATCCGATCAACTTACGAAGAAGTGCGATTCCCTCCTCCTCATCGTCAACAACGAAATGAGCAACACCTGACTTTGTAGCGTGAATAGATGCTCCACCAAGTTGCTCTTGTGTAACATTCTCTCCAGTTACAGTCTTAACAACCTTAGGTCCAGTCAAGAACATATAACTAGTATCTTTTCTCATCATGATAAAGTCAGTCAATGCAGGAGAGTACACAGCACCACCAGCACATGGACCAAATATTGCAGAGATCTGAGGAACTACACCAGATGCTAATATATTTCTTTGAAAAATTTCAGCATATCCAGCAAGAGCGTTAACACCCTCTTGGATACGAGCACCACCCGAGTCATTAAGACCGATAATTGGCGCACCATTTTTCATAGACATATCCATTACTTTACAGATCTTAGCTGCAAGAGTCTCAGAAAGAGATCCTCCAAATACAGTAAAATCTTGAGCATAGATATAGACTAATCTACCATCAATTGTACCATAACCCGTAACAACTCCATCTCCGAAGTAGCTCTCTTTCTCGATACCAAAGTTATGGCATCTATGAGTTACGAACATATCAAACTCCTCGAAAGAACCCTCATCAAGAAGCATATTAATTCTCTCACGTGCTGTAAATTTCCCTCTTTTGTGCTGAGAGTCAATTCTTTTTTGACCACCGCCAAGTTTAGCTTGTTCACGGAAAGTGATTAATTCCTGGATTTTTTCAATATTACTACTCATTATTTGCAGTTTTTATTTTTATCTTCACAAAGTTCAGTAAGTACTCCCATAGTTGACTTAGGGTGTAAAAATGCGATAGTCAACCCTTCAGCTCCAGCTCTAGGAGTCTTATCAATAAGCTGCACATTTTTAGACTCTGCATCTGCAAGAGCATCTTCGATTCCATCAACAGCAAAAGCTAGGTGATGAACTCCACCTTTACCGTTATTTTTATCGATAAACTTAGCAATCGAACCGTCTGGAGATGTAGACTCTAGTAATTCAATTTTTGTTTGACCAACCATGAAGAATGCAGTCTTAACTTTTTGATCTGCTACTTCTTCGATGTTATAACACTTTAGACCTAAAACATTCTCCCAGTATGGGATGGCTTCATCGATGCTCGTTACAGCGATACCGATATGCTCAATGTGAGAAACTTTCATTTGAAAAAGATTATTTTATTTGAAATTACAATATGTTAGATAAACTTATAGGCACATGTGCACCTGTCCCACAAAAGTACTAGTAATAAATGAGATTTTATCATAAAAACAGCACTTTTTTCACAAAAAAAAAGCTCCCACACAAAATGTCTTTTTTATTTACGTAAACCGCACAATGCTAGTGGTGATAAGTGATCTCGCAGAACAATCTATTTTTACATCTAAACCCATATTAACTGCAACTATCTACCACAACACATATAGAGGTGCTCATTGAAGTTGATTATGAAAAAAAGCTTGTATATTTCATTTATTAATTGGAAATTTACTACCTTCGCATCAGGTATTATACATATATATACTCTATTTTTACATTTACATAGTGTCCAATTTAATATATTACAATATTATGAAAACTTACTTTTTAGTACTCCTTTTTTCGATAGCACTCTCGATCTCTTCTGCCTCGGCACAAAAACTGATGATCGGAGAAAAAGTTCCTGAGCTCAAAGTCGCTGAGTGGTTAAACAACAAACCTCAGCCAGGTAAGATGGTATATGTCATAGAGTTTGCTCACACAACAAGCCCTCCAAGCATGTCTCGACTAGAAAAGCTAAATAACTTGGCAGTATCAATGCCCAACATTAATATCATATTACTGTTCAAAGAAGATAAAGATATTGTTATGAAGCATTTAAAACATAACAACCATAAGTTTTTTTCTGCTCTGGACAATGAAGGTAAAACATTCTCATCATATGGAGTGAACTTCGTTCCATTTAGCATCATTGTTGATAAAAAGGGTAATGCAATTTGGTTTGGAAACTCAGATCAGCTAAACGATAATATAATAAAAGAGGCGTTAAAGTAGTATAATTAGAAGATATGAAGCATTTAAATATTGACCATTACGAAAATCATCATAAGGAGCACAATATAAATAGTGCACTAAATGTATCTACGGGAGTAGTTGATGTGCCCATTATAAATCCACATTTTAAAAGAGTAAAAAGGCGCAATATATCCACAGATGAGTATGTAAAGGAGATTTTAGAGTCAAACATGACAACACTATCTCAAGCAATAACTCTAGTGGAGAGTCAGAATCCTGTACACTATGCTCAGGCACAAGAGATAATAGAGCGTTGCTTGCCATATTCAGGAAAGGCGATACGCTTGGGAATAACGGGAGTTCCTGGAGCTGGAAAGTCTACGTTCATCGAAGCTATCGGCGGCATGGTGACACAAATGGAACACAAGTTAGCTGTACTAGCAATTGACCCTAGTTCTGAGAGGAGTGGGGGTTCTATACTTGGAGACAAAACCCGTATGGAGACAATCTCCGCTAATCCAGATGTATTTATTCGACCTTCACCCGCAGCAGGATCTCTTGGTGGGGTAGCGAGAAAAACACGAGAAACTATCGTTCTATGCGAAGCTGCTGGATATGATATTATATTTATTGAGACTGTTGGTGTTGGACAGTCTGAGACTGCCGTACACTCTATGGTAGATATGTTCTTGATGCTACAAATATCTGGTGCTGGAGATGAACTACAAGGTATCAAGCGTGGAATTATGGAGATGGCAGACCTTGTGGCAATAACCAAAGCCGATGGATCTAACGTGAACAAAGCATTAGTTGCAAGAAGTCATTTTATTAATGCTCTAATGCTATTCCCAACTCCAAAATCAGAGTGGAACCCGAATGTATTTACATGCTCTTCTGTTGACAAGTCTGGTTTAACTGAGATTTGGGCTGATGTCGAAGAGTATATCGCCTTTATTAAAGCAAACGGATACTTTGATAAAAATAGAAATCGTCAAAGTCAATATTGGATGCGTGAGACTATAAATGAGGCTCTACGTGAGGGATTCTATCGCAATGAGGCTGTTGTTGCAGCTATTGATGGTTATCTTGACAAAGTACTCAAAGACGAAATAAGTTCATTCATAGCAGCTAAAGAGCTATTAGACATATATTTTCAACAAGATAAATCACACAAAATATAAACTGCTGCAACGCTCCTCTAGGGAGAGAGTTGAGCAATTGAAATGAACAAATAAAAAAATAGTGTTGTTGGTCGCACTATTTTTTTTACAAAATACTACTGTGTAATACATAGTATTCCAAATAAATTAATACCTTTGCAATACACAGTACCGACAGAAGCAAACATAAAACGTTAACTATAAACTAATTAACCATATTTTTATGAAAAAGACGATAAGTATTAATTTAGGATCAATAGCATTTACGATTGATAATGATGCATATATTGCATTAGAAAATTATCTAGAGGACATAAAATCAAGACTTAGTCCTTATGAAAATGGAGAAATAATTGAAGACGTAGAGTCACGCATTGCCGAAATCTTCCGCAAGGCACTATTTAATAACATGCAGGTTGTGACACTAGAGATTGTACTCCGCACTATTGCCATTATTGGCCCAGCGTCAAGCTTTGGAGGTAGACAAACAACATATAACTATAAGGGGAAATTATCACGCTCAAGTAGAAACTCAATATTAGGAGGAGTCTGCTCTGGAATAGGTGAATTTTTTGGCATCGACCCCATGGTAGTTAGGTTAGTCACACTACTACTCATGGTTGGTGGATTAAGCATATTCGTATATATCATATTATGGATAGTTCTACCTAAGAGCAACATATACTAAGCGGTATGGCAGCAAATATTGATAACGCCAAGGCGCAGATGAGAAAGGGGATATTAGAGTACTGTATACTCTCAATATTATCTAAGGGAGATGCTTACGCCTCCCAAATACTCGCAGAACTAAAGAGTGCCGAGATGATCGTTGTAGAGGGTACATTATATCCGATACTCACTCGACAAAAAAACCAAGGTCTCTTGAGTTACAGATGGGAGGAGTCCCCACAGGGTCCTCCACGTAAGTACTACACACTTACATATACAGGAATTGAGTCACTTTTTGCCCTAGATAAGGCGTGGAGTGAACTAGTTAATCAAATAAATGTAATTCGTAAAGGATAAAGAGTATGAACGAAGTAATTAAAGTGAGTATTGCAGGAATCAATATAGCCTTGAATCAAGACGCTTACGACATTCTAAATAGTTATCTACAAAAACTGGAGACTAAATATATCGGCAATCCCGATGGAGCTGAGATTTTGTCAGATATTGAATCACGTATCATAGAGCTAATATTAGAGCAACAAGAGCAATCTACAGTGGTCAACACAGTTACCATTGCAGATATTATTGAGCGCTTAGGCTTTCCCGATTCAGAGGAGACAAATCCAGAACCTAAAGCGACAACACCACCTCAAAACAACCAACATGAGAGAGCGCAAGTTGTAAATAAGAGATTATACCGCCCTAGACAAGGAGGCAAAATTGCAGGGGTATGTGCAGGACTATCAAAACATTTTAATATTAATGTTGCATGGATTAGGCTTATATTTTTATTCTCTATTGTATTCACTCCATCAGCTATGATCTACTCAAATGAGCTACCAATTCAAATCTCATTAGGGTGGATTATCTCCTACATTATACTATGGATTGCAATTCCTAAAGCTACATGGAAGCAGGTAGAGCAAGAGATGAACGAAGCAGATATTGACCCTACAACTCAAAGTGCATTTAACGCAACTAAAAATGGGGCGATAGCACATAAGCAACTATACAGATCTTCTGAAGGTGGGGTAATTGGGGGTGTTTGTGCTGGATTGTCCAATCACTTTCAAATTGACGTTACACTGATTCGCTTAGCGTTCATACTTCTAGTTGTACTACCATTTGCAACTCTTTTCGTAGCTAAACCAGTTATTTTCGACTTTACACTCACGTTCATACTTGGGACTATACTATCTTACATAGTATTATGGATTGCGATACCTAAACTTAAATATCGTCAAGCGAGTTACGAAAGCAATAAAAAGGCTCCTCCAATCTACTCTATGAACAATAGTGAACAAACTAACAGCAACCCAATCAGTAGTAACGACGTATTCCCTAAAAGATTATATCGCTCATCAAAGGGGGGAGTTATTGGTGGTGTATGCTCTGGATTATCAAAGTATATTAACATACACGTCGCTTGGATTCGCCTATTGTTTATAATTTTATTTTCGACTCTTAGCTTCTTCTCTTTTATGATGATAACCCATCATAAAAGCACAGGGGGAATAACTTTCTTTCTTTCTCTTCTCAGTATCATAATTATATCCTACATAGTAATGTGGATTTCTATCCCGATGGCAAAAAATGCACGCCAAAAGCTAGAGATGAGTGGAGAGAGTGTCACTGCATTCTCTATCGGCAGACAAATCAGTAGTGATGCTACTGAGATTGATTCGCAGAGCAAGGAGGCAGGTTTAGCTTCAATATTTGCAGAGATGCTGAAATTTATAGGTAAGGTAATAATGAAAATATTAAAGCTTGCACTAGTTGCTCTCTCATTCTCAGTCGGACTACCTTTACTACTCGTAATAGTAATAATCTTGACACTATTCATTATGTCGATTAATGGATCATTAGCATTTTCGTTCCCTTACTTTATGTCTGTAATTCCAATATTTTTTACTCAGTATCCATACCTTTTCCCAATTGAAATAGTCGAAACAACGATACTCTCTCTTCCTGTTATGATTATCCCTATCACTGCAACACTCGTAGCTTTAATAGCACTTCTATCTAGTTGGAAGAGGGGCATTGCATGGTGTTTAACTATAATGATTACTATTTGGATTGCAGTGGGCTCATGTTTTACATACACAGTTGCCAGCCAAATAGACGATATGAATATTGCTAAGGTGTTCGCGAATACTTACAGCGAAGGATCTAACAACTCTAATCATTGGTATAAATTTACCGCTAAACGAAACCACAACTCCTTCAAGGAGTATTATATTGAAACCACTACAATTAAAGATACCATAATATATGAAAGGGGTACTATATTTAGAGGAGATACTATTATAGATGCCAAACTTGTAACCCAATGTATTAAAGTTGACGATGGACATAGAGTCGACACCTTAGATAGTCAGAATATGTCTATCCGCCCTACGTCTAATTTAACTCCGCTGCAAGGCAACTACACTATATGTAAGATACTACTCGCTCTCTCCATATTAGCGACACTATGGGTTATCTGGATGAGTATAAAAGATAGAAAGAAGTACTATGTATTAGGTCTCACAATAATGATTGCACTTTGGGTTCTTACTTGTGCGTATTTCATTAAGGAGCTTTATTTTACCTCCGAAGTCAATGTTTCGCACTCTAAACTTACGACAACCAAGAGTATAGTTGGTGATTCTGTTAAGATAGATACTATTACTAACTATACGCATATAGTAGATATAAACTAGGCTATGAACTGCCCTAAGTGGGCTGCGGTGCGTGATCGCACTGAACATTAAAAACTTATTAGTTTTTTAACATATATATTAAAAAAAGTTTGCAAAATATTTTTACATTTGTAATCGAGAGTGGAATATAGTTTCCACCTATACAACTTAATAGTTTTGAAGTATGTTAGAAATCAAATGTATTGGAATATTAACATCCGGTGGAGATGCTCCAGGGATGAATGCAGCAATCCGTGCTGTGACACGTACAGCAATCTATAATGGGTTCACTGTAAAGGCTATTATGAGAGGTTACAAAGGTCTTATAACAGGGGAAATTGTACCATATGTGACACAAAATGTAAGTAATATTATACAGCAAGGGGGTACAATTCTTAAAACTGCAAGGTCTAAAGAGTTTACAACAGCTGAGGGACGTCAAGTAGCGTATGAAACAATGCAACGAGAGGGGATTGATGCTCTAGTTGTTATCGGAGGAGATGGTTCTCTTACGGGGGCAAAAATATTTGCTTCAGAGTTTAATATTCCTATCGTGGGTCTACCAGGTACAATTGACAATGATCTAAATGGTACCGACACAACTATCGGATATGACACAGCACTAAATACAATTATGGATGCTGTCGATAAGATTAAAGATACGGCATCTTCACATGATAGACTATTTTTCATTGAGGTAATGGGTCGTAATGCGGGTTTCTTGGCTATCAACGGTGCCATTGCAACAGGTGCTGAAGCGGCTATTATTCCAGAGATTGCAACAGAAGTTGACCAATTATCTGAACTGATTGAGAGTGGTTTTCGTAAGAGTAAAAATAGTAGTATCGTACTTGTTGCTGAGAGTGAGATTACTGGAGGTGCTATGGGTCTAGCGGAGCGTGTAAAGAAAGAGTACCCACAATATGATGTGCGTGTAACTATTTTAGGACACATCCAACGAGGTGGATCACCAACGGCAAGTGATAGAATATTAGCTAGTCGCATGGGAGAAGCTGCAATAGATGCACTCCTTGATGGTCAACGTAACGTTATGATAGGGGTACAGAATGACGAATTAGTGTACATACCATTTAACAAAGCTATTAAGAAGGGTAAACCAATCAATAGAGATCTGTTGAATACTGTTAAAATATTATCAACATAGTATATCTCTCAGAAAACGAAGTTTTCAATGAAATTTGATAAAACTTTATAAAGTTTTTCGCCGAAGGCAGTTCGTAGTCTAGTCTAACGGAACAGCCTTCGGCGATATTTTTTGTAAAAATTCATTAAACTTTTTTGAAAACTTCATTTTCCTATTTGAGTTTGTGAAAATTAATGTTAATTTAGCAACGTAAATGTGTTTTTTATCACACAAACGTGTTTTTTTAACACAATTTAAATATAAACGTTAAAAATAAAACTAAATTAAAATATAATTAATATGAATAAGATTAGAGCAGCCATCGTTGGGTATGGTAACATTGGTCAATATGTACTTAACGCTATTGAAGCAGCAAGCGATTTTGAAGTAGCAGGAATTGTACGTCGTGACGCAACTAATATCCCTGAGGAGTTAGCTAAGTATAGCGTTGTAACTAGCATTGATGATTTAACAGATGTTGATGTTGCGATTCTTTGCACACCAAGTCGTAGTGTAGAGAGTTTCGCAGTTGAGATCCTTGCAAAAGGTATCAACACTGTTGATAGTTTTGATATTCACTCACAAGTAGTAACACTACGCCAGAACATGGGTAAAGTTGCTAAAGAGAGTGGCGCAGTATCTATCATGTCAGCAGGATGGGATCCAGGAAGTGACTCTGTTGTTAGAGCTCTTCTTGAGGCTTGTGCTCCAAAGGGTATCACATATACTAACTTTGGACCAGGTATGAGCATGGGACACACAGTTGCTGTTAAAGCGATTGATGGTGTTGAAGCTGCGTTGTCAATGACTATACCAACAGGAACAAGTATCCACAGAAGAATGGTTTACATTGAGTTGAAAGAGGGTTCTGATTTCAATACAGTTGCTAACGCAATCAAAACTGATGAGTATTTTGTGAATGATGACACTCACGTAATGCAAGTTCAATGTGTTGACGATCTTTTAGATATGGGACATGGTGTGAACATGGTGAGAAAAGGTGTATCTGGAACGACTCAAAATCAACTATTTGAGTTCAATATGAAGATTAACAATCCAGCTCTTACAGCGCAGATCTTGATCTCTTCAGCAAGAGCAACAATGATGCAATTGCCAGGGTGCTACACAATGATTGAAGTTCCATTGATCGACTTCCTACAAGGAGATAGAGAGGAGCTTATTAAGCATCTAGTGTAATACAAACTATATTATATAGAGTTGCCCTACTCGGGTGGAGCTGCATGATCGCAGTTCCACCCGAGTAGGGCAACTTCATTAGACAATACTCCCTCTTAATTTTTCTAAGTATTGGAACAACCTAACAAAAAAAATAATACCTTTGTAGTATAGTTGATTATAATTTAAATATTAAAAATATAAGATGTTAACTTTAAAGCAGATAAGGGATAATAAAGAGTTTGCAATAGAGCGCCTTTCAATCAAAGGTGTTGATGCTGTTGCAGCAATTGAAAGAATTGAAACTCTTGATGACAAACGTAAAGCCATTCAAGCTGAAGCAGAAGCACTTCTAGCTGAGCAGAATTCTATCGCCAAGAGTATCGGTGGTCTATATGCGCAGGGTAAGAGAGATGAAGCGGATGTTTTAAAGGCACGTACAGCGGAGCTAAAAGAGCAATCTAAATCTTTGGACGAAGATCTAAAGAGTGTAGTTGAAGCTCTTAATGCAGAGATTGTATTATTGCCTAACTTTCCAGCAGCAATAGTTCCTAAAGGAAATAGCGCAAAGGATAATATAATTCTAAAAGAGACGGATAATATCCCTCAATTAGATGATAGTGCACTTCCACATTGGGAGTTAACAAAAAAGTATGACATCATAGATTTTGAGCTAGGAGTGAAATTAACTGGCGCAGGTTTTCCTGTCTACAAGGGTCAAGGAGCAGCACTACAACGTGCACTTATTACCTACTTTTTAGATCACAATATTGCAGGTGGCTACACTGAGGTTATGCCTCCAATTATGGTTAACGAAGCGTCGGGTTTTGGAACAGGACAACTTCCAGACAAAGAGGGTCAGATGTATCACGCTACACAAGACAATTTCTACTTAATTCCAACAGCAGAGGTTCCTATTACTAATATATATAGAGATGTAATTGTTGAAGAGAAAGATTTTCCAATCAAACTTACTGCCTACACTCCATGTTTCAGACGTGAGGCTGGATCTTATGGTAAGGATGTAAGAGGGTTGAATAGACTTCACCAATTCGACAAGGTTGAAATCGTACAGATTTCTCACCCAGATAACTCATACGCAGCACTAGATGGAATGGTTGCACACGTTGAAGCGTTAATAAAGAGCTTGGGTCTACCATACAGAATCCTTCGCCTATGTAGTGGAGACATGAGTTTTACGTCAGCTATTACATATGACTTTGAGGTATATTCTGCTGCACAGAAGATGTGGTTAGAGGTATCTTCGGTATCTAATTTTGAATCTTTCCAAGCAAATAGATTAAAGCTTAGATATAAGGATGCGAACAAGAAGACACAATTAGCACACACATTGAATGGTAGTTCTTTAGCTCTACCAAGAATTGTAGCTGCGCTATTAGAGAACAACCAGACTCCTGATGGAATTAAGATTCCAGAAGTATTAGTACCATACACTAGATTTGATACTATAAAGTAATCTAGGATAAAATAATGTATTTTTCAATAAAGCTGATAATTTTTTTATCAGTTTATAATACAATTTATTTTTGAATTAGAAAAAGTTTAATACTTTTGTAGTGCATATGTTTAACAACTAATATTAAAAGAAAATGGCTTATATTATTAATGACGACTGTATCGCTTGTGGTACATGTATCGATGAGTGCCCAGTAGAGGCTATCTCAGCAGGAGATATTTATATGATTGACCCTGAAGTTTGTACTGATTGTGGTTCTTGTGCGGGTGCTTGCCCAACAGAAGCAATCACTCAAGCTTAATTGAGATTCAAAATAAAAGAGGTCGTTCTAAACAATTAGAACGACCTCTTTTTTATTATATATAAAGTATAACCTACTTTATTCTCTCATAATACTCACGGTTACGAGTATCAACACGAATCTTCTCTCCCGTCTTAATAAATAGAGGAACACGAACTATTGCTCCAGTATTCATAGTTGCAGGCTTCAAAGAGTTTGTCGATGCAGTATCACCTTTGATTCCTGGCTCAGTATACTCAACTTCCATATCAACCACTGCTGGAAGTTCCGCAGATAATACAACATCTTTCTCTGTGTGGAACATAACTTCCACAACCTGACCTTCGCCCATAAGATCTGCATTATGAATAAGATCTTTTTGAATCACAATTTGTTCAAAAGTCTCTGTATGCATAAAGTTGCTACCCATATCATCATCATATAAGAACTGATATGGACGACGCTCCACACGTACAAGTTCGATCTTCTCTCCCGCTGTAAATGTGTTATCTATAACACGACCATTTTCTAAGTTTTTTAACTTTGTTCTTACAAAAGCAGGTCCTTTACCTGGCTTAACGTGTTGGAATTCAACGATTGAGAATGTTTTACCATTATACTCAATACACATTCCATTTTTAATGTCTGCAGTAGTTGCCATTAGTAGTATATTTTTGTTTAATTAATTTCAATAATCTTAATACATTTACAAAGGTAATAAAAATATCAACAAGAAAAATTACATCTTAATTTAATCTCCATTGTCTACGCCCCCACAGTAGACATAATTATCTATGTCCCCAATTAAAATGTGGTGCTTCGATACCCAATAATTGTATAACTCTCTCTGTAACCGTCATACAAACCTCTTCAATACTCTTTGGGTGGCTATAAAACGATGGTGAAGCGGGCAGAACGACTGCACCACTCTCGGTTACAGAAAGCATGTTACGCAGATGTATCATACTTAATGGCGTCTCTCGTGTTACTAATATTAAACGACGTCTCTCTTTAAGCATCACATCCGCAGCACGTGAGAGTAGATCACTTGAAGTTCCCATAGCAATACGGCTCAACGTCCCCATAGAGCATGGAGTTACAACCATTGCGTCGTATCCCGCAGATCCAGAGGCAACGGGGGAGAACATATCATTATTATCGTATTTTGTGATGCGAGGATCATCCATAGCGATCTCATTCTCTTCATATTTCATCACCTCATCGCCACATCTACTTACGATTAAAGCAACCTCCTTGACCTCTTTATTTTTTAATATACTTTCCACTAGTTGTCTCGCATATACAGATCCACTAGCTCCAGTTACAGCAATAATAATTTTCATAGTTTTCAGAACTTACGTTACAACTACACTCCTCTCAAAGTGTTTAGGATATTTAAGGTTCAAGTATCGAGCAACTCCACCCCATCTTATGAATATGATCCAAGGAGCGAGGGAGTGCATATTTCAAATTTCTAAAAGACTTTAGAGAGTCATGAAATACGACAATAGATCCAGGTTGAACGTGTTTTGTCACATTACGAAGACAAGTACGAGGTGATATCAAATTACTATAATCCTGACTCAACACATCCCACATAATCAGGCTATATCTTTCACTTAGCATTCTTGCTTGCGCAGGTTTTATACGTCCATACGGTGGACGAAAAAGATCAGAGTGAATATATTGGTTAGCAAAATCAACATCTTCAATATATCTCTCCACACTCATAGACCAACCCTTTTGATGACTATAAGTGTGATTCCCAACCTTATGACCTCCATCCAATATCATCTGATATAGATCAGGATATTGCTCTACATTCTTGCCCAAACAGAAAAAAGTTGCTTTAGCATTATGTTTCGATAACGCATCCAATATCCACTCCGTAATACCTGGCGTAGGTCCATCATCAAATGTAAGGAACACATCATCTTCACCCTCCATACTCCAAATCAAGGATGGCATAAGACGCTTTAAAAATTTTGGTGGTGTAAATCTCATAACGTCCAATAACAGATTAAGGTGCAAAGTAAATCTAATTCAGAGAATTATCAAAATTAATACTCTGCATATCAAACAAATGTAGTCAAAAATATGAATTACTCAGCCATAGGAGAGATGTGTTTCTTTTATTTTCATACAAATTTCATTTACACACCAATTTTATCGAAAAATAATCGGGCAAATAGACTGCTTTTTTTGAATAAAAATAATACATTTGCATATCCATGCTAATAAAATCAACTACTAAAATATATTATTATGAAAAAGATATTCCAATTTCTAATCGCTATCCTATCAATACTATCTATACACTCGTGTAAAGATCAAGTGGTTAAAACCAAACCTGATTCACAAGGTGCTCTATATGAGATGTTTGTTGTGTGCTCTCAACCTAAATGGGAGAGTGGACTTGGTGACACTTTAAAATTAATTCTAGGAGCTCCAATAGCTATGTTGAATCAAACTGAGCCACACTTTGACCTTCTAAGAATAAACCCTGTTGCATATACAAACCTTGTACCTCGCCACAGAAATCAACTTATTGTTAACACTGGAGATAAGTACACTAAGCCCTCAATGAGTGTTCAATATAATGTCTATGCAGAGCCGCAAATCATTGTGAGTGTATCCGCTGCAAATGAGTCATCACTGGCAAGTTATTTGTGGGAAAACCGCAAACAACTACTACACGTATTTATGATGGCCGAGAGAGATAGAGCGATAGAGACAAACGAACGTCACTATGTATCTCAACTACACAAAGAAATTCAAGCAAAATTTGACTTCTCAATGAAAATACCTCAAGGATTTGATATACGTAAAGAAGCCGATGGATTTATGTGGATAACAAACGAATATCCATTAAGTAGCTTAGGTATAATCATCTACGAGTACCCATACACAGGAATAGATGTTTTCAAGCTTAATAACATAGTTGACAAGCGCAATAAATTCACAACTTTAATACCGGGGCAAAATGATGGGACACATATGACAACTGCAGATATTGAACCAGATATTAAGTACCAGAAGATCAACAACAGAGCTTGGGCTGAAGTTCGTGGATTTTGGGAAGTAACCAAGGATTTTATGGGAGGACCATTCGTAAGCTACTCTACAATAGACAAACAAAATCAAAGAGTTGTATGTATTGACTGTTATGTATACTCTCCCGACAAAGGGAAAAGAAATTTCATGAGACAATTAGAGAATCTAATATATACAGTTAAGTTTCCTGACACAACAAAAAAGCAAGCAACGTCGGCAGACTCAACTAAAGCAGAATAAATTTATTTAACAATTTTCTCGAAGAGAGCTGCCCATGCAGGATGGCTCTCTTCGTATATTTGACTTAATACTATATCAATAGGTAGTTTATGACCTTCAATACAAAAAATTTTCCCGCAAGACTATACAAGATGACTCAAGCATTCTGTCGGGAAGTACCATCAACAATTGAATCACGATCATTTATAGATCTTCTTGTGGCTACACTTTTCCCGATACGAGATAAGAAACCTCTATCACTAAAGGAGACAGAATTAAGATGGGAAGTTCTTCAAGAGCATCTGCTTAAAATCATATATCCACTATGCAAAAAAGATGAAAATGGCTGTAATTGCCATGATATTGTTGATAACTTTTTTAACGAAATACCATTAATATACACTCGTCTATTAAAAGATGCAGAGATATACAGATCTAATGACCCTGCTTCAGATAGCGCAGAAGAGGTTATTTTATGTTATCCTGGATTCTATTCCGTTATGATATACCGATTTGCGAATGTACTTTACAAGTTGGATGTACCTGTATTTCCGAGAATAATATCTGAATACGCACACTCACAAACGGGCATTGACATACACCCTGGAGCAACAATAGGAAGTAATCTATATATTGACCACGGAACTGGCATAGTCATAGGTGAGACGACAATTATCGGAAATAGAGTAAAAATTTACCAAGGAGTTACTCTAGGGGCAATATTTGTTAACAAAACTCTAAGCGGAGTAAGACGTCACCCTAAAATAGAGGATGATGTTATTATATATGCAGGAAGCACGATACTAGGAGGGGAAACGACAATTGGCAAGAACACTATAATTGGAGGTAATGTATGGCTTACAGCGAGTGTTCCGAGGGATTCAAGAGTATATCACACTCCAGAAATAATAATAAAAGGAAGTAATAAAAAGTATGAATAAAGAGATATTTAAAACAATTTGGGGTAGCAATATATTAATTCTACTCAAACGCCTTGGGCTAATCTACGTAGCTCTTTTTATATGCAGAGCAGCGTTCTACATCTATAACTCCTCTATTGTTGGAGCAATGGAGGATGGTGAAGCTTGGCAACTTCTAAAAGGGGCGACACAGTTTGATACTATATCAATAATCTACGCCTTTGGAGCACTTATTCTACTATCTGTACTCCCGTTTCGTTTTGTAGAGCAGAGATGGTGGCAGACAATACTCAAAAGCTACACTATAATTGTATCGGCACTAGTTATTGCGGTGAATCTATCGGACATTGTATATTTTAGATATACACAATCTAGGTTTACATCTGGAGATATATTCTTTGCGGATAATAGCAATACAGCTCTACTTATAGGGCAATTTGCAGTAGAGAACTGGTATCTTATCATCCTATGGATCGCTCTAGTTTCGATGATCTGGTATGGCTGGAAGCTGTGCGGAACACCCAGCAGTCGTCTTCACAATAAGTGGATATACTTAATAGTGCATACCGCTACAATGGCACTCGTAATTACTGCAACAATATGGGCTGTAAGGGGCGGAAGTCTCAGCAGATACACACGACCTATAACTTTGAGTAATGCACTATCATATACAAATTCATCTGCCAAAGCAACAATGATTCTTAGCAACCCCTTCTCTATATTTAGAAGTACGGGGAACAATGAGTTTATAGATACAAAATTTTTCAGCGATGAGGAGCTGAATGAGATATTCACACCTATACACAAAGTCGATACAACACAAGTTAACCGAGAGTATTTTGGCTCTATGAAGGGCAAAAACATCTGTATATTTGTTCTTGAGAGTTTTAGTGCCGAGTTATCAGGGTACCTAAACCCCGACATATATCCCGATGGTGGTGGATATACTCCATTCTTGGACTCTCTCATGAGGAGTGGATTTGTAATGAAGCGTGGTTATGCAAATGGGACAAAATCAATTGAGGGTCTTCCATCTGTACTCAGCTCTATTCCCTCTTTCAAGACCCCTTTTGTATTGATGCCTGCATCTTTAGGCGAAGGGAAACAACTACCTAAGTATATGACAGATCTAGGTTACGAGACTGCATTCTTTTGTGGATCACCTCGAGGCTCTATGGGCTTCGAAGCCTATGCTAAGTCAGCAGGAATAGAGAATCTCTACTCTATGGATGAGTACAACCAGACAAGAGAGGATGCATATGATGGGTATTGGGGTCTATGGGATGAGGAGTTTTTTGACTATACTGGCGAAGTACTATCTCAGACGAAAGAGCCATTTATGAGTGCACTATTCTCTATATCATCACACCACCCATTTAACGTACCTGAACGCTACAAATCAGTACTACCAAAGGGTGAGTCGAGGATCCACCAACCTGCTGCATACACAGATATGTCATTGCGTAAATTTTTTGAAAAGTACTCAAATGATGAGTGGTTTCAAAATACACTTTTTATCTTTGTTGCAGACCATGTATCTTCAGAGGTATACACAGCCAAGAGTAAAACACCAAGAGGAAAGCAACAGATTGTCACTACGTTCTATACGCCTGACGGCTCACTCTCGGGAGAGTATAATAGTGTGTTCCAGCAATTGGATATCATGCCGACACTCCTTGGTCTACTTGGCAATGAGAAGCCTTACTACTCATTTGGTAGAGATATATTTAATGAACCAGGTAGAAGACCTATGGTATTTAACTACCGAGGTACATTTGTGGCTAATAGCGACTCTCTATCGGTAATATACAATGACCAAACAGACAAGATCACAGGAGCTTTCCAAATGAGTGATACTCTTATGGTGAAGGATATTTCCGCTACACAGAATGGTGAAATTGCCGCTAATGAGCGATTATTAAAAGCTGTGATTCAACAATACTATAACTCACTGCGCAAACGCGAGTACAAGGTAGAGTCTAAAGAGTAAAAGCGATATATACTTTAAAAAAAATGGTGACCTAGTTTCGAGCAAACTAAGTCACCATTTTTTAATAAAAGGCTGTAAAGTTTAGCCCCAAAGGCAGTTCCATCATACTCAAAACTAAAAAAAACCAAAAAAAAATCACTTTTTATATCAAATTTTTTAACGATTTTCATATCTTTGCATGGGTACATAGTATAAGAAAAAGAAAATATGGTTGATTTAGAAATGATTACCGAGTTATACGCTTCGGTAGTTAAACGTGTTGAGTCTGCTCGTGAACATCTTGGGCATCCGATGACTCTAACGGAGAAGATATTATACTCACATCTTCACCAAGACACTCCAATTAAGAGCTACAAAAGAGGTGAAGATTATGTAAACTTCTCTCCAGATAGAGTTGCAATGCAAGATGCAACAGCTCAGATGGCTCTACTACAATTTATGAATGCGGGACGCAACAAAACTGCCGTTCCAACGTCAGTACATTGTGACCACCTCATCGAGGCGGAGAATGGAGTCAAAAAAGATTTAGCAGCAGCAAAAGAGGGAAACAGTGAAGTCTATGACTTTTTACGATCTGTATCCAACAAATATAGTTTAGGATTTTGGAGTCCTGGAGCTGGTATTATCCATCAGGAAGTTTTGGAAAACTATGCGTTTCCAGGGGGAATGATGGTCGGAACTGACTCTCACACACCAAATGCTGGAGGTTTAGGAATGATTGCTATTGGTGTTGGCGGAGCTGACGCTGTAGATGTTATGGCAGGAATGCCATGGGAGCTAAAAATGCCTAAAATTATAGGTGTCAAACTAACGGGGAGACTTAATGGTTGGGCTGCACCTAAAGATGTTATCCTAAAACTGACGGGAATCCTTACGGTTAAAGGTGGTACAAACGCTATAATAGAGTACTTTGGCGAGGGTACAAAGTCACTATCGGCAACAGGAAAGGCAACAATTTGTAATATGGGAGCTGAAGTTGGAGCTACGACTTCGATTTTTCCATATGATAGTAATATTATTTCTTATCTAGAGGCAACAGATAGAGATGATGTTGCATTTTTAGCATCGCAAGTTAAGGAGTGTCTATTTGCCGATATAGAGGTAGCAGAGACTCCTGAAAAATATTATGATAGAGTTATTGAGATAGATCTATCATCTCTTGAACCATACTTAAATGGTCCATTCACTCCAGACGCAGCAAACTCTGTCTCTGAATTTGGGAAAAAGGTGATCGAGATGAACTATCCACGAAAGATGGAGGTTGGATTGATTGGCTCTTGTACAAACTCTTCATATCAAGATTTAGCTCGTGCAGCATCTATTGCTAAGCAAGCTATTGATTTGGGAATCACTCCAAAAGCAGAGCTAATAATCAATCCAGGCTCAATGGTTGTATATGAGACAGCTAAGAGAGATGGTTTCATTGATATATTTGAACAGCTAGGCGGAGTAATTATGACGAACGCTTGCGGACCATGTATTGGACAGTGGAAACGTCATACAGATGACAACAATAGAGCAAATTCAATTGTTACATCATTTAACAGAAACTTTGCAAAAAGAGCAGATGGCAACCCTAACACACATGCATTTGTAACCTCACCAGAGATGGTTATGGCTCTTACAATTGCGGGTGATTTATGTTTCAATCCTCTAACTGATAGCTTGACTAATGACAAGGGCGAAGAGGTTATGCTTAGTGCTCCAACAGGCGATGCGTTGCCAAGATTGGGATTCAATGCAGAGTACAACGGATATATCAACCCTATAAGTGACGGAACGGGAGTAGAGGTTAAAATTGCACCTACTTCAAAACGTCTACAACTACTAGAACCATTCGCACCACTTAATACGGATGACTTTAAGGACATGGCTCTCCTAATAAAAACAGAGGGTAAATGTACCACAGACCACATATCAATGGCTGGTCCATGGTTGAAATTTAGAGGTCACTTAGAGAATATTTCAGATAACCTTTTAATGGGTGCTGTTAATAGTTTCAATGGAAAGACCAACTCTGTACTATGCCAACTTAACGGCGAGTATGATGGTGTATCATCTACTGCGAAAGTCTACAAAAAGAGCGGAGTTAGCTCGATTGTAGTTGCTGAGGAGAATTACGGAGAGGGGTCTTCTCGTGAACACGCAGCTATGGAGCCAAGATTTCTTGGCGTAAAAGTTATTATATCGAAATCATTTGCAAGGATACATGAGACTAATCTCAAAAAACAAGGTATGCTTGCATTGACGTTTGTTAATAAGGAGGATTACAATACTGTTAGAGAGGGTGATAAATTTGCGATTGAGGGTATTGAGAATCTTTCAGTAGGTAAAAATATTATACTAACTATTAATCATAACGATGGTTCAATAGATACTATTGAACTGCAACACACATACAATGAGTTGCAAATCGAGTGGTTTAAGGCTGGTAGTGCCCTTAATTATAAGGGGTAATTTGATTGACCGATCCTACTCTGGCGGCGGTGTGGCAACGCACTGAACAGATTATTTTCTTTGCAAAATTAAATTTAAAATACATGTCAAAAATTAAGATAGAAGAGGGACGTCTAGTAGTTCCAAACAACCCTACGATTCCATTTATTGAAGGAGATGGAGTAGGTGTAGAGATAACAGCAGCAACTCAAAAAGTTATTAACAAAGCTGTTGATAACGCATACAAAGGTAGTCGAAAGATTGAGTGGCTAGAGGTATTAGCTGGTGAAAAGTCATTTAATGCTACACAAAGTTGGTTGCCAAATGAGACACTTGATGCATTCAAAGAGTACTTAGTAGGTATTAAAGGTCCATTAACAACTCCAGTTGGTGGAGGTATTCGCTCACTTAATGTTGCTCTAAGACAAGAGTTAGATCTATACGTATGTCTACGTCCAGTGAGATGGTTTCGTGGTGTAGAGTCTCCAATAAAAGAGCCTCAGAAGGTAGATATGCACATCTTTAGAGAGAATACAGAGGATATATATGCAGGGATAGAGTGGTATGCTGGAACTCCAGAGGCTAAGAAGTTTATGGATATACTAGCAAATCAGATGGGAGTAACTAAAGTTAGATTCCCAGAGACTTCATCTTTCGGAGTTAAACCTGTATCTGAAGAGGGTTCGAAGAGATTGATTAAAGCCGCAATTGAGTATGCAATAGAGAATAAACTACCCAAATTAACAATTGTTCATAAGGGTAATATTATGAAGTTTACTGAGGGGGGATTCAAGAACTGGGGCTATGAATTAGCTGAAACTGAGTTTGCAGATAGTACATTCACACGTAATCAATACGAAGCAATAAAGAGTGCAGAGGGCGTAGATGCTGCAAACGCAACACTAAGTAGAGCAAAAAGCGAGGGAAAGGTATACGTAGATGACTGCATCGCAGATGCATTCCTACAAAACACTCTACTTACGCCAGAGAGCTACTCTGTAATTGCGACTCTTAACCTAAACGGTGACTACATATCTGACCAATTAGCTGCAATGGTAGGTGGCATTGGAATCGCACCAGGGGCAAATATTAACTACATGAGTGGTCACGCAATATTTGAGGCAACGCATGGAACTGCACCCGATATTGCTGGAGAAAACTGTGTTAATCCATGTTCATTACTTCTATCAGCAACAATGATGCTAGAGTACATGGGGTGGAAAGAGGCAGCAAACTCTATTACCGTAGCCTTAGAACGTATGTTTGAAAGAGGTAGGGCAACGCATGATCTTGCAAGATTTATAGATGGATCAACAACTCTTACAACATCACAATTTGCTGATGAAGTTGTAGAGTTACTCTAAAAGTATTAGTTTGCAAAACTAATACTTACACAAAAAAAAGTATAATAATTTAAAATAAGAATAATATGATGAGAGATGAATATGTTATCTACAAGTTATCGGAATCAATAAAGACAACAAGTTATATTGATCCGAAACTATTTGTAAAATTTAATGTTAAAAGAGGTCTTAGAAATGAAGACCACTCAGGAGTACTTGTTGGACTTACAACAATTGGTGATGTTGTAGGATACGACCGCTTGCCTGACAATGGAGGTCTAAAGGCTATCCCCGGACAACTTCTATATCGAGGTATCAACGTTGAAGATCTCGTAGTTGGTGTACAAGCAGAGAAACGCTTTGGATTTGAAGAGACTGCATTCTTACTTCTATCTGGTTACCTTCCAAGTGAAAATGAACTTGAGTCATTTAAAAATGTACTATATAGTGGGATGGCTCTAGAGCAGAAAACTAAGATGAACATCTTAGATCTAGAGGGAACAAACATCATGAATATACTATCTCGTAGTGTGTTAGAGATGTACACTTTTGATAACGATCCAGACAACACCTCTCAAGATAATTTGATGAGACAGTCTATCGAACTTATAGCTATTTTCCCTACAATCATAGCGTATGCATACAACATCATGCGTCACAGCTCTATGGGTCTCTCTCTACACATCAGACACCCAAAAGAGAATCTATCTATTGCAGAGAACTTCCTATATATGTTGAAAGGTGAGTTCACAGAGCTAGAGGCTAAAATACTTGACTTGTCGCTTATCCTACATGCAGAGCATGGTGGTGGTAACAACTCTACATTTACAGTTAGGGTTACGAGTTCATCTGGAACAGATACATACTCTTCAATTGCTGCGGCTATTGGATCATTAAAAGGACCTCTACACGGAGGAGCAAACCTTGCTGTGATAAAGATGTTTGACCACTTAAAAGAGAATATTGCAGACTGGACTAACATTGAGGAGATAGATGCTTATCTATTTAAGATGTTACGTAAAGAGGCGTATAATCGTACTGGACTTATCTACGGTATTGGTCACGCTATCTACACTGTATCTGACCCAAGAGCTCTTCTTATAAAAGATATGGCTCGTGATCTTGCAAAAGAGAAGGGTCGTGAAAAAGAGTTTGCATTCCTTGAGACACTGGAAGTTAGAGCTGTCGAAACTTTTATGAAATTTAAAGGTAACGATGTTAATAAGCTTGTATGTGCAAATGTCGATTTCTACTCTGGATTTGTATATGAGATGATTGGTCTTCCCGAAGAGGTATTTACTCCATTGTTTGCAATGAGCCGTATCACTGGATGGACAGCACACCGTATTGAGGAGCTTAACTTCAATAGCAAACGAATCATTCGTCCTGCATACAAAAACATCGCTCCACTAAAAAGATTTATCCCTCTAACAGAGAGATAATATAAATCATAGTATATTTATATAAAGAGGAAGTTTTCAACAAAATTTGTTGAAAACTTCCTCTTTATATTTAATCTTATTCACAACTACCATACTAGGCAGCTTATATAGACCATATAATGTCTACTCAATAGTCATTGTATACGGCATTCTTGCTTGTACACCCGTACTCTTAAGCATCGTTTTTACAGAAGTAATATGCTCATACATATCTCCCAGTTCACTCTTAATCATGTTAGCCTTTACACTATTAAGTGAATTTAATAGTAATAGTAAACTATCATCAATATCAGTCATCTCGATTACTTTATAGTCCGAAGATACTCCAGCCTTATCTGCCGCGATAGTTATTGCGTCAATTAGTCCACCATGATTATCAATTAGTCCAACTTTCAATGCATCTACACCAGACCATACACGACCTTGTCCAATCTTATCAACATCTTCAAATGATAAGTTACGACCAGCAGATACACGATTTACAAAAGTAGTATAAACTCTCTCAACACTACCTTGAAGGAAATCTCGCTCCTTATTTGTCAACGCTCTAAATGGAGTTCCCATAGATGCTGAAGGGTTAGTATTAACAATATCAACAGTAATACCCAACTTATCTCTCATACCCTCCTCTACATTCATCAATAGACCAAATACACCAATAGAACCAGTAAGTGTAAATTTATCCGCAAGAATCATATCTCCTGGAGCAGATATATAATAACCTCCAGATGCTGCAACAGCACCCATAGAGATAACAACTGGCTTCTTAGCTCTCAGTAGTTCTACCTCTCTCCACATAACCTCAGAAGCTAAGGCACTTCCACCTGGAGAGTTAACACGTAGTACAACAGATTTAACTTTATCATCCTCTCTCGCTGCACGCAACTTCTTTGTCAGAGTTGAACTACCTACTTGCCCCTCTTCTCCTGAACCATCAACAATCTCACCATTGGCATAAATAATTGCAACTTTATTCTTTGACAATATATTCTTATTAACAACAGAACCAGAGTAGTTATTAAGTGATACTAAATTCAACTTAAACTCACTATCATCCCCCTTGTCTAGTAATATTGAGTCAACCTCAGCCTTAAACTCGTCATCGGTAATAGAGTCACGAGCCACACTACGATTAATAATTTTCATGACTTGATCCTCGTATGCCAACCCATCAACCAGCCCATACTTATATGCATCCGCTGCGCTAGATATAGCCAAGTCAGTAGCATAATTAGATAGAACCAAAGAGTCTATACACCTACTTCGAGAGACCTCTCCAAGTATAGTTCCCCACACACTATTTACTATCTTCTGATTTTGAAGTCTATTCTCAGGACTCATCGAATTCATAATAAATGGCTCAACAGCAGCTTTAAATGTTCCGTGGCGTATCACCTCGGCTTTGACTCCTAACTTATCCAACAACCCCTTATAGAACATAACGCTTGACGAGACTCCACTCCACTCCACAGAACCCTCTGGATTGACATATATCTTATCTGCAACAGAACTGAAGTAGTACCCCAACTGTGAGTAGTAGTCAGAGTATGCAATTACAAATTTACCACTCTCTTTAAATGTCTCTATGGCACACCTGATCTCTTCTGCTATTGCAATACTTGCATTGCCATTTAGATTGATGTATATACCTTTAATTTTCTCATCCGCAGCAGCACTATATATAGATGTTACAGCACTATATAGTGTCGTTGAAGATATAATCTTCATAGATGAAAAATCTATTGAATTGATAGGAGATGCAGCTGTCTCAACAACTCCATTTTCAAAGTTTACTAACAATACAGAATTACTCTTCACTGGAGTAGGACTCTGCTCGAACATAGTAGCTACACCTGCAATGAACAGAATCGAGAAGACGAATAATAGAACATTTACAACGATGAAAGCTAGTAAAGCCGCAAGGAATGTCTTAAAAAAACTCATATTTAAACTATTTTAAATTTACAAAATCTGTATTATTAACATTGTTAACATTTAGAGTTACTATGTTGTCAACAATTATTCATCACAAATATACTATAATTATATGGTATTAAAACCACATATTAGAGTAATTATGCATTTTAATCAATAGATTATAAAGATACTTTAAACATATAATTAACAATTTATGTTTAAATTATTAAATATAAAATAGTAACTTTGCGTTACATAATTAGAGACGTATTTCATGGCAGATAAAAAACAAATTCAAGAAGTTTTAAAAGAGGTGATTCACCCTGAATTAGGTAGTGACATACTATCTAATGGTATTATTGAAACTATTGAGATTAAAGAGGAGAGGGTTACAATTACATTGAACTTCCCAAAAAGTAGAGATCCCTTTACCAACTCAATCAAGAAACAGGCAAAAGAGCTACTAACTAGCAGATATACAGAGCTAGCTGGAAATCTATTTTTCGTCATCAAAGAGGCTGCCCCAAAAAAAGAGGAGCCTAAAGAGCAAAAAACAGATACTAAGAAGATTGCTCAGATCATAGCCGTTGCATCTGGAAAGGGTGGGGTAGGAAAATCTACCGTCACATCTAACCTAGCTGTAACAATGGCAAAGATGGGTTATGCTGTTGGTGTATTAGATGCCGATATATATGGACCATCACAAGCTAAAATGTTTGGTGTCGAAGATTACAAACCAGGTGTAGAGGTTGTTGATAGCGTAGAGTTGATCGTTCCCGCAGAGGCGCATGGTGTTAAAGTTATGTCAATAGCTTTTTTCATCAATAGCGACGATGCACTAATATGGAGAGGTCCGATGGCTACAAATGCACTAAAACAACTTATACACCAGACTCAATGGGGTGAGTTAGACTATTTGTTAATAGATCTTCCTCCAGGTACGGGAGATATACATCTAGGGATACTTCAAGAGCTACAATTAAATGGCGCAATAATTGTTAGTACTCCACAACAGGTGGCTATTGCAGATGCAATTAGAGGGATTAAAATGTTTAATTCTCCTAAAATCGATGTCCCAATACTAGGAATCGTAGAGAACATGGCGTGGTTTACACCAGAGGAGCTGCCTAACAATAGGTACTATATCTTTGGAAAAGATGGCGCAGCTAAATTGGCCAAAGAGTCAAACCTTGATCTACTTGGTCAAATACCTATTACTATGGGAGTTATGGAGGGTGGAGAGAGTGGAAAACCAGGCTCTTTAATGATTTCAACAATCAATAATAGTTATTCAGATATTGTAAAGAAAGTTGTTAACAAGTTGAAGTAAAATCGCTAACACTAGTTAACTGTTATGTAAATAAATAAAAATAACTTTTAACCTAAATGTGTTGCTTACAAGCATGATACACTTGTATATACAGATAATTTAAAAATACTAATAAATTTTATTAATTGTTATTGTCAAGATGTTGCAACACTATAAGGAGGCAATGTTAATAGATTAGGGTATGTTAATATGTTATACTTTATATTAACATATGTTGATAACATTATATACTATCCTAATACGTAACAATTAAGGTCTTTCTAAATATATTAGTAATTTAACAATAACGTATAACAACTACATTTCAATCTATGATGTTAACACTATTAACATCACTTATTATTCTTATTATTTAAATTATATATTATATAAAAGAAAATAAAAAAAGATAGTATATAGTATGATAATGATACAATTGTATCGATAATGAACGTTTGATAGAACTGCCCTTCACTCGAGTAGGGCAGTTCCACAAAACTAAAAAATAAGATGACTAAAAATATAATAAAAGAGATAAACACCCTAAAAAAAGAGCGAAACGCAGTTATACTTGCTCACTACTATACAAGACCTGAAGTGCAAGATATTGCGGATTTTGTTGGAGACTCATTAGCTCTAGCTCAACAAGCAGCTCAAACCAATGCTGATGTAATTCTATTTGCTGGAGTTCATTTTATGGCGGAGACAGCTAAGATATTATCACCAGAAAAAATTGTTTTGATTCCTGACCCCGAAGCGGGTTGTTCGCTAGCTGACTCATGCTCTGCTAAGGAGTTTAAAGAGTTTAAGAGATTACACCCTAATCACCTCGTGATAAGCTATGTTAATACGTCGGCAGATGTAAAGGCTTTAACGGATATTTGTTGTACATCATCCAATGCATTAAGGATAGTTGAAAATATCCCCGTAGAGCAGCCTATTATATTTGCACCTGACCGTAACTTGGGCGGGTACATTAAATCGATTACAGGGCGCGAAAACATGGTTCTTTGGGATGGAGCATGCTCTGTTCATGAGGAGTTTTCAATAGAAAAAATATTAGAGCTTAAAAAAGTACATCCTGCGGCTAAGATTGTAGCCCACCCAGAGTGTCGAGCATACATCCTGGAGATAGCTGATTTTATCGGTAGCACAGCCGCTATTTTAGAGTACTGCAAGGATAGTTTGGATGATGAGTTTATTGTTGTTACAGAGTCTGGAATCCTTCATAAACTTAGGCTACAAAGTCCATTAAAGAGTTTTATTCCTGCACCACCATTGGATTCAACTTGTGGTTGCAATGATTGTGCCTATATGAAGCTTGTGACACTTGATAAGATTCGCAACTCACTACTTACACTTTCGCCTCAAGTTCACGTTGATAGTCAGATTGCGAAAGATGCGATAAGGTCAATTGAGGCTATGCTTAAATCGTAATGAAGATTGATCGCAGTAAGTTAATTTAATTATTATGCTGGTTGTTCGAGTTACTCATCTACGATTATTGCATGCTGTTCATATAGGAGAGTGATATTAAATTAAATATTATTATAAAAAAATATTGTAGATATGATATATAGGCATTTAGGTCGCAGTGGATTGAAAGTACCCGTTTTATCTCTTGGGCTATGGCATAATTTTGGGGAGTTTGATGATCTATCTAATGCTGACAAAATTATATGTGGTGCATTTGATATGGAGATTGTCCATTTTGATTTGGCAAATGTATATGGACCTCCTGTTGGCAGTGCGGAGATAAATTTCGGTAAAGTATTGCGTAAATCTCTATCTACACATAGAGATGAGATGCTTATATCCTCTAAAGCGGGACACCCAATGAGTGAGAGTCCATATATGGATTTTAGCTCTAGGAAGAGTTTAATTTCAGGTTGTGATCAGAGTTTGAAACGTGTAGGTATAGATTATTTTGATATTTTTTATTCACATCGTTATGATCCTAATACTCCGTTAGAGGAGAGTATGAGTGCTTTGGACTATATCGTTAGAAGTGGTAGGGCTCTCTATGTTGGACTCTCAAAGTATCCTGTTGAAAAAGCTTTTGAGGCGTATTCAATTTTACAGAGACTCGGAACACCATGTGTTGTAAATCAAGAGCGATACTCTCTACTAAATCGAGATATAGATAAGAGAGGTATCCTTGAACAGAATGCTGCGTTAGGAGTTGGTACTATTCCATTTTCGGTTCTTGCTCAAGGTCAACTTACGGATAGGTACTTAACATCAATACCTATTAATTCTAGGGCTGCAAAAGAGAGTGGTTTTTTAAAAGTAGATGAGGTTAGAGCTAATTTTGATATTGTTAATAAGTTAAATAAAGTTGCTGAGAGTAGGGGTCAAACATTGGCTCAAATGTCTTTGTCATGGATTTTGAGTGATGAAAGAGTGTCAACAATACTTACTGGTGCAAGTTCTCTTGAACAGTTAAAAGGTAGTGTTGGAGCGTTAGATAATTTCATATTTACAGATGAAGAATTAAGGTTGATTGACGATTTAACAAAGTAATAGTCTCTTTATCGCTACTCCATAAGTACCCCTAGCTCAAGTATAGGGGTACATTAAATATAATTTTCAGCTATAATTTGCCCTTGATTCATATTGATCGCTATATTTTTTGTTCTAAATTGTGCGGGAGTCATTAAATATTGTTTTTTAAACAACTTAATAAAGTGAGATGTATTTGTGAAATTACACTCATTACTAATCTCGGAGATAGATTTCTTTGTAGATATTAGCAGTAGTCTAGTGTGTTCTAACCTCTGATTTATAAACCACTTGTGAGGTGATTCATGAAAGTATAATTTAAACTCTTTTTTGAATGTTGTTAAACTTTTGTTGCACATACTAGCTAACTCGTCAATAGATATATTATTAAAAATATTATTTTGAATAATTTGTTCAAAGTTCACTTTGTATATGTCGTTGTTGTTTAGTATTTTACTTTTTATGCAGCATTGATTGTTTAGTATAATTAAGTATATTAGTTCTGTCATTTTTAATATCTCACCAGTGTAGTCAGTATTAAATATATTATCCTTAATATATTGATTTACCGAGTGAAAGAAAACAGATAAATTACTCCAGCTACTACAGATTACATAATTTGCATCTGAGCATACATCACACAAGTGATTGTTTTCGATTTTTAGCTTAAAGGTTAGGCTTAGGTCGTTAAGTATTTTATTTAACTGCTCAGGAGAGTATAAAAATAACACCTCTTCAAATTCACTATCACATTCTGATACATTTTCTAAATAGTGTTGACCTGCGCTAAGGTAAAAAACCTCACCTTTTTTCACAATTTTCCTTTGGTTATTATGGTATATGTATTTAGTACCTTTCATTACATATCCAATGCAATATTTAGACATAATCTGTAATCTTATGCCATTATTCACAACTTGATTATACTTAATAATCATTGGTTGTCTGGTGCTAGTGTCAATTTTTTTGTTCATAATTCAACTAAAAAATTAATAGATATATGTGTTATATTTGATGTAATATTATTCTTAGTAGTTAATACATTGTAAATGTACAATTAATTATTATAATTCATACATGTAATTACTATATTTAATATAAATATAGTAACTATGCTCTATATTTATTGAAATATTCCTGCAATATTGTATTGAATAGTACATTTTGATGTGTTTCATAAAAATATTTGTAGTATTTTATAACTCATGTATCTTACCGTTAAAAGGGGGATATTGTCACTATTTAGCTTAGACGTGAATCTTTTTTATATTTCATATATAGGTGTTACTGTATATAATATATTGAATTTATTGAGTTCCATAATTTGAATTTGGTTCATTAGAATAAAATTCAAAATTTACATAGTTTTTAACTCTTATGCAGTATATTTGCAAGATTAAATTAATGATGAAAATGAAAACATTAGAGATAGATAATTTATTAGAATTTGATAAGGAGCATATTTGGCATCCGTATACATCGATGAAAGAGCCACTGCCTGTTTATCTTGTTGAATCAGCTTGTGGTGCTGTGTTAAAACTTGAGAGCGGAGAGGAGTTGATTGATGGTATGTCATCTTGGTGGTGTGTGATACATGGATATAATAACCCGAGACTTAATCGTGCATTGAAGGCTCAGGTGGATAAGATGTCTCATGTAATGTTTGGTGGAATTACTCATAAGCCTGCGATTGAATTATCAAAAAAGTTGATTAAAATGGCTCCTATGGGGCTTGAGAAGGTCTTTTTTGCAGACTCAGGATCTGTTTCAGTCGAAGTTGCGATTAAAATGGCGCTTCAATACTCAATAGCAAGTGGTAGAGTTCGTAGGAATAAAATAGCTACAATCAGTGGTGGGTACCATGGGGATACATGGCATGCGATGTCTGTTTGTGACCCTGTTGGAGGTATGCACTCTTTGTATAGTGGTCGATTACCAATTCAATATTTTGTTCCACGTCCATCTATTGGGTTTGGTGAAGAGTGGTGCAGTGATGATTTTTTACCCATGATAGATTTGCTTGAGAATCATCATGAAGAGTTGGCTGCTGTAATTGTTGAACCTATTGTGCAAGGTGCTGGAGGGATGTGGATGTATCATCCTCAATACTTAAAGGAGTTATCTTTGTTGTGTAAGAGGTACGACGTTTTACTTATTGTAGATGAGATTGCTACAGGATTTGGACGTACTGGAAAGATGTTTGCATCTGAGTGGAGTGGGGTTGTGCCAGATATTATGTGCGTAGGGAAAGCTATTACTGGAGGGTATATGAGTTTTGCGGCTACATTAGCTACTGCAAAAGTTGCTGATGTAATTTCAAGTGGAGAGCCATCGGTTATAATGCATGGACCTACTTTTATGGCGAATCCGTTGGCTTGTGCCGTTGCTAATGAGTCTCTTTTGATGCTTGATGAGTCATCGCCACTGCCGAGGATCGCTGAGATTGAGGCAATAATGCTTGAAGAGTTAGATAAGGCAAAAGAGTGTGCTAATGTGAAGAATGTTAGGGTACTGGGGGCAATCGGAGTGTTGGAAACTTATTCTCCAGTAGATATGGCAAGGTGTCAAGAGGAGTTTGTGAAGAGGGGTGTTTGGGTTCGACCTTTCGGGAGGTTAATTTATATTATGCCTCAATATATTATAACAGATGACCAGTTAGTTAAATTGTGTAGGGCATTAGTTGATGTTGCGAATATTGATAGTGTGTTTCAGTGCTCGCACGAGGTGAGATAGATGTAGGAAGTTTTGTACGTTATGTAGTTATGGTTTTAGCATGTTTAGTTGTGTTAAAACCATAGCTGTTTATATAGGTGAAATACCGAAACCGAAATAGAAAAAAGTATCATAATTATGTATAATAATGTGCTTAAATGGCTCTTGTATTCTATGAAAATAGAGGACATTAGTAGAGATAAAGGGATCGCCATTATAGAGACTAAAGCTGTTGGATTAGTAGATATGAGTAGTGTTGGTATAGTTAGAATTCCAATATAACTGAATATCATTAGCACATATACAGATGGAGTTTGTTGAATATCTTTATTTCTTATATTGTATATAATTAGAGCTATTGTAGATATGATAATAGTTATAAAAAAGAATATGGTTGAATATTGTATTTGATTATCTTGCACTATAAGGTCAACTACATGGCTGTAGTTCCATTCACTACATGCATTATATATATTATTGACTACTGTATTGAAAGGGCGACCTACTGCCCAAAGGATATAGCTGTATAGGAGTGTAGGGAGTGCATACCCACTCAATGAAATTATCAATTCATTTGCGGTTCTCTTAAATATGAGGTGTGAGATAATTAATATTGGGAGAATGAAGACTCCTTGAGGTATTAATAGTGGGATGGAGCCCATCATTACCCCAGCTGTAAATAGGTAGTGGAAATTACTTTTTTTTGTGTTAAATGATTTTATTAATCTATCTAGTGATAATATCACCATCAGGGATGATAGTGCTTCAAATATATTATTTTGCGTATTGAAAAAAGATGTACTAAAAATTAAATAACAAATTAGTGGGTATAAGCTCTTACGTGTGAACAGCTCTTTGTGCATTGCTAGCTTTGTTAGTACGACACCACCTATTATATATATAACAATTGATAGCTTGTCTATGATAAAAAATCCGCTCTCTAGTAGTTGATATATTTGTTGTGATGCGATACCATAACTGCTATTTATTAGCACATTTTGCTCTGTGTATATGTGCCTAACAAAAGAAGCCACAACTATTAATAGTGATGGATATATTACTAATAGTTGTGGCTTTTGGCTAATATCTAATCTCATATATAGATATTTATACTTAATAAGTTGTTTATATATATCTATGGAGTGATCCAAAGTTGGTGTTACTTCATTTTCTTTAAGGGGAGTAGGTATGTTATGCAGTCTATTTCATTAAATCTGCTCCAATATCCTCTCTGAAATATTTGCCTTCGTACTCTATGTTTCCTATTGTTTTGAAGCTTTCGTTGATAGCCTCTTGTATTGTATCTCCAAATGATGTGACAGCTAGTACCCTTCCGCCATTTGTAAGAGTATGACCTCCTTTTTGGGCTGTTCCAGCGTGGAATATAATACTATTACAAGGTGTATCTAAACCTGTAATTACATCATCTTTTCTATACTCTTCAGGATATCCACCTGCTACGCACACAACAGTTGTTGCAACTTTTTCAGTTATTGTTAATTCATATTTGTCAAGAGTGTTAAAGGTGATAGCCTCGAATAGGTCTATAATATCAGACTCGATTCTAGGGATCACAACCTCAGTCTCTGGATCCCCCATTCTCACGTTGTACTCTATCACATATGGCTCTCCCGCATCACACATAAGTCCAATAAATACAAAACCTTTATATGCTATTTTTTCCTGTACAAAACCATTTATGGTAGGCTCAACAATTCTAGTTCTAACCTTCTCCATGAACTCTTTATCTGCAAATGGTACAGGAGATACAGCACCCATACCACCAGTATTCAGCCCTTTATCACCCACACCAATTCTTTTATAATCTTTGGCTTCGGGTAATATTTTGTAATTGACTCCATCTGTTGCAACGAATACAGAGCACTCAATTCCGTTAAGGAACTGCTCAATAACAACTGTATTGCTTGCGCCTCCGAACTTACCATTAATCATGCTTGTTAGCTCCGCTTTCGCTTCGCTTACATTGTCAAGGATCACAACACCCTTTCCTGCTGCTAGTCCATCTGCTTTTAGAACATAAGGTGCACTCAATTCGTCAAGAAAGGCGTATCCCTCTTCGATGTTATTTTTCGTAAAGCTTTTATAGGCTGCCGTTGGAATATTGTGACGTATCATAAAGTCTTTAGCAAACTCTTTGCTACCCTCAAGCTTTGCACCTAAACGAGATGGACCAATAATAGGTACATGGTGTATATCATTATCATCTTGGAAGTAGTCATAAATACCATTAACAAGAGGGCCTTCAGGTCCCACTACAACTAAGTTAATGTTATTAAGTAGCACAAATTGCTTAATACTACCAAAATTACTTGGTTGTATATCAACATTAATGCCCACACTCGCTGTTCCTGCGTTCCCTGGTGCAATAAATAACTTTTGAAGTTTTGGGCTTTGAGATATTTTCCATGCAAATGCATGCTCTCTTCCTCCGGAACCTAAAAGTAACACATTAACTTTTTCTGGTAATTTCATAATTATACTTAGTTAATAAATGGTATTAATATTGAGTTTAATTTTGCATGTTCCACTAAAAATCCGTCGTGTCCAAACTCAGAACTTAAGAGTTGGATTGTGGCATTAGGAATATGTTTGTATAAAATAATTTGTTCGCTTACTGGGAATATAATATCAGTAGATATTCCTATAACCAATGTTTTGCACTCTATTTGAGCGAGAGCACTCTCTACTCCTCCACGACCTCTGCCAACATTGTGAGAGTCGAGAACACGTGTTAGTATATGGTATGAGTATGCGTTAAATCTGTTGCATAGCTTCTCTCCTTGGTATTGTTGGTATGTTGATGCTCTAAATCCAGATACCTTATCTTTACTGTCTATCTCTTGTTGTGTTGCATTGTATGCACTAGATCCTCTGTAACTTAGAAGTGCAATTGATCTTGATACTTTCATCCCTTTTGCTCCAGCTTCACAGTCAGCTTTGCCGTAAGTTACGTCCGACTCTATTGCCATGCGTTGTGACTCATTGAAGGCAATTACCCATGGTTGACTCTTTGCAGAAGTTGCAATGAGCACCAATTTTTCTGTAAAATTTGGAAACATAAGAGCCATCTCCATCGCTTGGTATCCTCCAATTGAGCTGCCAATTATCGCTTTTACATGGTTAATATTTAGGTGTTTTGCGAGTATCTGGTGTGCATTTGCAATATCCCTAACCGTTATAAAAGGGAAAGTTCCGAAGTATGGTTTATCTGTTTCGGGGTTTACACTTAGTGGACCTGTTGATCCGTAGTGTGATCCTATAATGTTGGCGCAGATAATAAAGTTCTTTTGAGGGTTAAGGAATCCACCCTCACACACAACATTTGGCCACCAGTCATCAACTTCTGAATTTGCAGTAAGTGCATGGCAAACCCAAATTGCATTATCTCCATCAAACTCTCCGTATGTGGTATATGCAATTTTAAGTTGAGAAAGAACCTCTCCACTTTCAAGTTTAAAAGGGTGGTTATATATGTAGTATTTAATCGGCATTCACTATGTGTTTAACAAGATTTTAAAGCAGTAAAAGCGCTTTCAAAATCACGTTTTAAATCGTCAATATATTCAATTCCAACAGATATTCTCAACATACTCTCAGCTATACCCGCTCCGCTTAGCTCCTCAGGGCTAAGTTGTTGGTGAGTAGTAGCAGCAGGTTGTATGATTAGAGTCTTTGTGTCTCCAACATTTGCTACGTGTGATACTAGAGTTAGCGAGTCAACAAACTTGACAGCCTCTTTCTTGCTACCTTTCAATGTAATTGATAGTACGCATCCGTAGCCATTTGTGAGGTATTTTTGCGCCTTTATGTATGATTCATGGCTTTTAAGTCCAGGGTAGTTTACACTCTCAACCATTGGATGTGCCTCAAAATACTCTGCAAGTTTCATAGCATTTTGTGCCTCTCTCTCCACTCTTAGAGATAGTGTCTCTAGCCCCTGTATTAGCATGAATGAGTTAAAAGGAGATGCACATGGACCTAGGTCTCTCATCCCTTCGACTCTAGCTTTTATTATAAAAGCTAGTTTACCAAAGCTCTCAGTCATTACGGTTCCGTGGTAGCTAGGCGAAGGTTCGCTAAGCATTGGGAATTTACCGTTAGCCCAATCAAACTTACCTGCATCTGTAATAACGCCGCCCATAGCTGTGCCATGACCACCGATCCACTTTGTTGCAGATTCCACTATAATATCTGCTCCCCAGCTTATTGGTTTGCATAGTGCACCGCAAGCGCCAAATGTATTGTCTACAATAAGTGGTATTCCATTGTCGTGGGCAACTTTTGCAAGTGCCTCAAAATCTGCTATATAGAAATTTGAGTTGCTTATGCTTTCTACATATATTGCTTTTGTTTTTTCGTCGATAAGTTCTGCAAACGACTCAGGGTTAAGGTCTTTAGTGAATTTACACTGTATTCCAAATCCTGCGAAAGAGTGTTTGAACTGGTTGTAAGATCCACCATATAGGAATGGACTAGATATAAAATTATCTCCACATTGAGCAATATTTGTTATTGCTATCAATTGAGCAGAGTGACCTGACGCCGTTGCGAGAGCAGCGACACCACCATTAAGAGCAGCGACACGTTTTTCAAAAACATCAGTTGTTGGGTTTTGAAGACGAGTATATATATTTCCAAACTCTTTTAGAGCAAATAGGTTTGCACCGTGTTCAGCACTACGAAAAACGTACGATGAACTCATATAAAGCGGTACAGTTCTAGCTAGAGTAACTGGGTCTGGATTTTGTCCTGCGTGTACTTGTAGTGTATCAAAATGGAGTTGATCTTCTTTTATCATGGTATTCGATATTTGATAGGTATTTATATATATCTACAAAGCTACAATATTTAACATTAATTGCAAAATCAAATGAACAAAAGAAAACGAAGTTTTTATATTTAATAGGAGATATTATTTTATCAAACTCAACTCTTTATCGCTTAAAGTCTCTATAACTTTATCTGTTTCATTAAATTTATTAAAAAAACTTCGTTTTCTTCCATGAGTTTGCTGTATATTTGTGGTGTAGTTGGAATTTAAAATAGATAAATATGTACATTGCAATTGAAAAGAGAAGAGAAAATATAGCTGAATATATACTCTATTTATGGCAGCTTGAAGATCTACTTCGAGCACTTCAAATGAGTCCAGAGGCGATATATTCGCAACTGGTAAAGCCGCAGAAATTAACGGCAGATAAAGAGCAAGAGCTGCTGATATGGTATATGGGGATTGTGAATCTACTCAAGGAGGAGAATAAGGAGGAGCATGGTCATTTATTGCATACACTTCATCTTATTAGTGACCTTCATAACCAGCATTTACAATTAATGCAGTTGCCAATTGGAGCTAATTATAGGGGAATTTATACTAAACTTCAACCTGAATTACCTCGTTTGAGAGAGCTTCTTTCGGCTAATGAGATGTCTGATATTGAGTTGTGTTTCAGGGCTTTATATGCAGTGATGTTGTATAGAATAAAAGGAGAGAAGAAGGGTTCTATTGACGATGTGATTGAAGTTGTTTCGCCAGTTATTGCAGAGTTAGTGAAGATATACATACAGGTAGAGAAAGGTGAAGTAGACCTATATAAGGAGTAGTCGGTAATGGATGTCAATATTGGACAAGAGTGGAGGGATTTACTTGGAGGTGAGTTTGAGAAAGAGTACTTCAAACAGTTAATGAATTTTGTTAATTCGGAGTACAAAGAACAGACTGTATATCCAGAGTATTCGAATATCTTCAGAGCTTTTGATAAGTGTCCTCCTAATGGAGTTAAGGTTGTTATTATAGGTCAAGATCCGTATCATGGGGAGGGGCAGGCAAATGGGTTATGTTTCTCCGTTGCAGATGGTGTACCTCATCCACCATCTCTACGTAATATATTTAAAGAGGTTGATAGTGATCTCGGTATTTCGACCCCGAAGTCTGGGAATTTAGATCGATGGGCAGAGCAGGGGGTATTGTTGCTAAACTCAGTTTTTACAGTTCGTCAGAGTAGTGCGGGGTCTCATGCAGGAAAAGGATGGGAGACTTTTACAGATGCAGTCGTGAGGGTCGTTGCACAGCAGAATAAAGATGTTGTATATATGTTATGGGGTGCTTATGCACAGAAGAAGGGTGCTTTTGTTGATTCTACTGAAAACTGTATTCTAAAGAGTGTACACCCATCACCATTGTCATCATATCGAGGCTTTTTTGGGTGTAAACACTTCTCAAAGGCTAATGAATATTTACAATCTAGGGGTTTAGTTCCCGTAGTTTGGTAGGAGTAGAGACGGAAAAGTCCCTTTTCTTATTTGAGTTTGAAAAAAAACATTTAACTTTACATCATAAAGAGATAATATATAGATGCACCATTGATTTGTAGTGGTGTGTATAATAAAATAATAATAATTATGACGGTGGTAAAAGAAGATTTAAGTAGTAATGAACGTTCTCTAAATTTTTTAGAGGAGATTATTAATGACTCTATTGCAAAGGGTGATTCTCGTATACAGACACGTTTCCCACCAGAGCCTAATGGTTATCTGCATATTGGACACGCCAAAAGTATCTGCATTAACTTTGGATTAGCAAAGAAGTACGGAGGTAAATGTAATCTTCGATTTGATGATACTAACCCCGTTAAGGAGGATGTTGAGTACGTTGATTCAATTAAAGAGGATGTAAATTGGTTAGGTTTTCAGTGGGCAGATGAGTACTATGCATCTGATTATTTCGACCAATTATACGATTGGGCTATTGAGCTTATAAAGTTAGGTAAAGCATACGTTGACGACCAAACGCAAGAGGAGATTCGACAAGGTAGGGGAACTGTAATGGTTGCTGGTACGGATAGTCCTTTCAGAGATAGAAGTGTAGAGGAGAATCTGGATCTATTTGAAAGAATGAAGGGCGGAGAATTTGCTGATGGAGAGAAGATTTTGCGTGCAAAAATTGATATGTCTCATCCAAATATGTTGATGCGTGACCCTATTATGTATAGGATTCTACATACAGATCACCATCGTACTGGGAGTAAATGGTGTATCTATCCGATGTATGACTATGCACATGGGCAGAGTGATTCGATAGAGCAGGTAACACACTCTATCTGTACACTTGAGTTTGATGTTCATAAGCCTATCTACTATTGGTTTATTGAGCAGTTAGGTATTTTCCCTAGTAAGCAGTATGAGTTTGCTCGTTTGAATATCACTCACACTATGATGAGTAAGCGTAAGCTGTTGCAGTTAGTAGAGAATAATGTAGTTGCTGGATGGGATGATCCTCGTATGCCGACTATATGTGCACTTAGAAGAAAGGGGTATACTCCTGAGTCTATAAGATCATTTGCCGAGAGAGTAGGTGTTGCAAAGCGTGATAATGTTATTGATTTGGGGCTTCTTGAGTTTTGTATTAGAGAGGATCTTAACAAAAAAGCGCAACGTCGTATGGCTGTTGTTAATCCAATCAAAGTTGTTATAACAAATTTTGATGAGAATGAGACAGAGATGTTTGACTGTATTAACAATCCTGAAGATGAGAGTGCAGGACGTCGTTTCGTTCCGTTTTCTAATGTTATCTATATAGATAAAGATGACTTTATGGAGGAGCCTATGAAGAAATACTTTAGACTATCTCCAGGAAAAGAGGTTAGATTGAGATATTCTTACCTTATAAAATGTAATGAGGTTATTAAGGATGAGAGTGGAGAGATTGTAGAGTTGCATTGTACATATGACCCAGAGTCTAAAAATGGAACATCATCAGATGGACGAAAGGTTAAAGGGGTAATTCATTGGGTCGCTGCAAAGAGTGCTATTGAGGCTGATGTTCGTTTGTTTGACAATTTATTTTTAAATGAGAATGCGGATGATGTTGAAGAGGGTAAAACTTTCATGGACTATGTTAATCCAAATTCACTTATTGTAAAGCGTGCATTTATTGAACCATCTTTGGCTAGTGCAAATGTTGGAGATAGTTTTCAATTTGAGAGGGTAGGGTATTTTACTCTTGATAAAGATACAACTGCCGATAATTTAGTATTTAATAGAACGGTTGGTTTAAAAGATTCTTGGGCTAAGATGGCATCTGCTGCGGGAGTTAAAAAGTAATTTTACTATAATATCAAAAAAAAAGCGACTAAATTTTAGTCGCTTTTTTTTTGATATTTACTACACATATACAAGTTGAGTAAAAATATGCAAATCTCAGATTGATTTATTTTTGATGAAATTTATCAAAAATTATCTATTTTATTAATAATATCAGTCGTAATAGGTCATTTTTTAGTTTTTAGAGTTAATAACTACAACACCTAAAAAATTGTTCCACGTGGAACAATTGGACTATCTGCCGAAATAAATCAATAAAACGTTAATGTCTGATGGGGATACTCCGGGTATTCTTGATGCTTGCCCAATTGTGTCTGGTTTAATTTTTGTGAGTTTTTGGCGGGCTTCAATGGTTAGTGATTGCAGAGCATTGTAGTCAAAGTCACTATTTAGTTTAATGTTCTCAAGTCGTAATATTTTATCTGCAATAAATTTTTCACGCTCAATATACCCTTTGTATTTTATCTGAATTTCTGCCTCTTCAATGACTTCATCATTTATCAAATTTAATTCGGAGACGAACTGAGATAGAGAGGGTAGGGTAGCGATTAGCCCCTTTATGTTAACTTCGTTTCTTAGTAGTACATCATATAGTTTTCTCTTTTGAGTAAGAGGAGATGTACCCACATTTAGAAGGTACTCTTCTAAATCAGATGGGTTGACACTAAGAGTTCGAATAAATTTAATTAGGCTATTTACTTGTTCAAACTTAGATGTAAAGGCAAAATACCTCTCGTCATTTACTAATCCCATCTCTCTACCGATAGGAGTCAGACGTATGTCTGCATTGTCTTGGCGTAGGAGAATACGATACTCTGCTCTACTAGTAAACATACGATATGGCTCATCAACTCCTTTAGTCACTAAGTCATCAATAAGTACACCTATATAAGCTTGGTCACGACGAAGAACAACACTCTCTTGATTATTTATCTTTTTGTGAGCATTAATTCCAGCCATTAAGCCTTGAGCCGCTGCCTCTTCATATCCTGTTGTTCCGTTGATTTGACCTGCAAAATATAGGTTCTCAACGAGCTTTGTCTCCATTGTGTGTCGGAGTTGTGTTGGTGGAAAATAGTCGTACTCTATGGCGTATCCTGGGCGGTATATATGTATATCTTCAAACCCTTTTATCTTAGTTAGTGCTTCAACTTGAATATCCCATGGTAGAGATGATGAAAAACCATTTAAGTAGTATTCATTGCAATCTCGTCCCTCTGGTTCAAGAAATAACTGATGAGAATCCTTCTCTGCGAATGTTCGTAGTTTATCCTCAATACTTGGGCAGTAGCGAGGACCAACCCCTTGTATCGTGCCGTTGAATAGAGGTGAGTCTGCAAAGCCTTCTCGTAAGTTATCATGTACTTCCGCCGACGTATAGACTAAGAAGCAAGGGAGTTGATTTTCGACAGCTTGTATTGTTGGTAAGTAAGAGAATTTAGATGGATTTTCATCTCCATATTGCGCCTCCATATCCTCAAATTTCACCTCTCTAGCATCAATTCTAACTGGAGTTCCAGTCTTCATTCTGCCAATTTCAAACCCTAAATCTTTCAGTGTTTCAGTGACTCCATGTGAAGATGCATCTCCAGACCTTCCGCCTTCGGCAGAGTTGCGTCCAACGTGCATAAGACCATTTAGAAATGTACCATTTGTCAGTACTACCGATTTTGCTTTAAACTCTACTCCTAGATTCGTTTTTACTCCACACACTTCAACTTTATCACCGCACTTATTTGTAGTAATTTCGCATACTGCATCTTGCCACAAGTATAGGTTATCAGTGTTTTCAAGGAGTTTTCTCCACTCTAGTGTGAATAGAGTTTTGTCACATTGTGCTCTGGGGCTCCACATTGCAGGTCCTTTAGAGCGGTTGAGCATCCTAAATTGTATGGTTGTTTTATCTGTAATGATCCCCATCTGTCCTCCAAGTGCATCAATCTCTCTCACAATCTGTCCTTTTGCTACTCCACCAATTGCGGGGTTACATGACATCTGTGCATACTTGCCCATGTCCATGCTTATTAGTAGTGTTGATGAACCTAGATTTGCTGCTGCCATTGCTGCTTCACAACCTGCGTGTCCTCCACCTACAACAATTACATCATATTCAAAC
>CAMRBL010000001.1 GCA_947040435.1 uncultured Rikenellaceae bacterium | reverse complement strand
TCCAACTAGACATCGAACTGCCTTTGGCAACAAACTTTATAAAGTTTGATCAAATGTTCTGTGATTTATTTTGTCATATAATACCACAGAAAACGAAGTTTTCAAATAAGTTTGGTTAAACTTTTCAAAGTTTATCGCCGAAGGCAGTTTCGTCCAACTAGACATCGAACTGCCTTTGGCAACAAACTTTATAAAGTTTGATCAAATTTTCCGTGATTGAGTTTGTGTGAAATGATGTTGATTTTTTAACGTGGTATGATTTATGAGTAATTGACTATTAATAGCAATAATAGTCAATTAAAATTCTTTATTATGAGTAAGATTAAATCAATAATTGCAAGAGAAATTTTGGATTCAAGAGGTAATCCGACAGTGGAAGTTGATGTTGTAACAAAGTGGGAGAGCTTCGGACGTGCCTCTGTCCCTAGTGGGGCATCTACTGGGGCTAATGAGGCACTAGAGTTGCGGGATGGCAATTCTGGTCGTTATGGAGGTAAAGGGGTCTCTAGCGCCGTAAATAATGTAAATAAAGTTCTAGCACCAGCGTTAATCGGACAAGAGGTCACAAACCAAACAACTATTGACAATATCATGATTTTGATGGATGGTACAGCTACAAAATCTAATATCGGAGCAAATGCTATATTAGGTGTATCTTTAGCTTGTGCAAGAGCTGCATCTATTGATTTAGGGGTTCCGTTATATAGGTATATTGGAGGAGTTAATGCTAAGGTACTACCAGTTCCTATGATGAATATTATCAACGGAGGGTCTCATTCTGATGCTCCAATAGCATTCCAAGAGTTCTTGATTAGACCTATTGGTGCCAAAAAATTTAGTGAAGCGTTACAGATGGGAGCGGAGATTTTCCACTCCTTGAAAAGTGTGCTAACTAAACGAGGACTTAGTACCTCTGTTGGAGATGAAGGTGGTTTTGCTCCTGCTTTAGATGGGGTTGAAGATGCCTTAAATGTGATAATTGAGGCTATTAATAGTGCTGGATATAGTGTGAAGAGTGAGAGTACTGAGGGTCAAGTTTCTATTGGCTTAGATTGTGCGGCATCGGAGTTCTATAATGAAGGAATTTATGATTACTCTATTTTTGAGGGAGATAATGGTGTCAAAAGAGATAGTAAAGAGCAAGTTGATTACTTAGTTAGTTTAGTAGATAGATTCCCGATAGACTCAATTGAAGATGGAATGGATGAGGGAGATTGGGATGGATGGAAATTACTTACAGAGAAGTTAGGTGATCGCTGTCAGATAGTTGGTGATGATCTGTTTGTGACAAATGTAAACTATTTAAAGAAAGGCATTGAGCTTGGATGTGCTAACTCGATACTTATTAAGGTAAACCAGATTGGAACGCTTACGGAGACTATAGATGCGGTAGAGATGGCACATAGAGCTGGATATACATCTATTATATCTCATAGGAGTGGGGAGACTGAGGACTCTACAATTGCTGATATTGCTGTTGCGTTGAATTCGGGACAGATTAAAACAGGGTCATTGAGTCGTTCAGATAGGATGGCTAAATATAATCAACTTTTGAGAATCGAAGAGAATTTAGGCGAAAGTGCAATATTTCCTCAAGTTAATTTAGATTAACTGTTCAGTGTGATCTCGTACTGCCGACAGCGTATGGAAGTTTAGTAAAATTGATATATCTCTATAAATAAATAGTCCAGCGAATTATTAACTCGCTGGACTATTTAGTTATTAAAACTATTTATTATACTTGATCGAATATTTTATAATACTACCATTATATTTATCACCAGTGTAATCTGGGTGATATGAGGTAGTTGGTGATATTGTTATTTCAGTGGGGTATTCTTCTACATCAAATTTATAAGTATAACTATAGACTTGTTTTACTACTCCATAAGGATGGTTATTGTATGTCGCAACCTCTTTGTCAATGAGATTTGCATTAGCCTTTCCCACCTTTCGAATTATGGCAGGTATATAAGGGTAATCACCATATGCATTGGCTAAGCCATCTGTTTCACAAATGTATGTTGTTAGGTCTAAATTTGTGTTGTTTGCGTACTTCGAGTATGATATAATAGTTGTTCCTTTGTCATACTCTTTATCAAAGGATGGAGTACTTGTTATTTTAACATTTGTTATATTATTACCACTCCTTAATATGTCATGTCTATATATTATAGTCTTATTATTATCAATCTTCCTACTATATTTTGAATATTGAACATACCCACTATTATCGTAGTGTAATAAATTTGTGTAGTTAATAATGCTGCTTACGTAGTCTCCGTCTATAACAGGATTCACTTTAACATTACTTGATGTAACGACATCTCCATTGAGGTTATGCATTGCATCTTCTTTGGGAGAGACTTGTTGTATTCCATTGTCTAGGTACATTAGAGATAACTTATCTGTATGTCCATCTGTAATTGCAGTCATCAATATTAATTGCCAACTATTATCGTACTCGAAATTGTATATTGATGTTAATTTTTGGTCACTTGTTACCTTATTTTCCTCAATTGATGTGATTACTTTAGGGGATGGTTTTTCGCTCTCTTCAGTGGTTGCTTTTTGAGTAATAATTATACTAATTATTGACTCCCCAGATTTGATGTCAACTTTGATAAATCGATCTTTTCCAGTGTCATTAATATCTAGTTTAATCGAAATTTCATTAGTTCCTGCATTGCCGTTCATTGGCGAAACTGTTACCCATGAGTTGTTGTCTCCTACTTTCGTTATGTTTTCAATACTTACACTCCAAGCTGCTTTTGCGGTAAATGAAAAATTACCTTTGGTCTCTGTATCATTTGCAAACAACACTTGTTTTAGAAACTCTTTATCATAATTAGTAAAAGATGACTCCTCATTACCAATCTGCATAATATTTATTGTAAGTGTAGATTCACCTGAGTTGATGCTAATTTTTGCGCTTCGATCTTCGGTGTTGGGGTTAGGTGTTGTTGTTATATTAATTGTGTGCTTACCTGCCTTTCCGTTGTCAGGAGAGATTGTAATCCATTTAGCATCGCCAACAGACGCACTCCAATCCTCCGTTGTAGTGAATGTAAAACCACCTTTAATAGATGTCTCCTCCGCAGAGATAGTTTGCTTTAACTCTCCTTTGTCGTAGTTTGTAAAAGCCGAAATTGACTCGTTACTGCCTTCTTCGCATGATGCGAAACCTATGGCTATAGAGATAGCCGTAATTAGGTATAATAGTTGTTTTTTCATACGTAGTATATTTTAATTATTAGTACCGATTATTACAGTAAAGGTATAAATTTTTTTATATAAACTACTATATTTAATCACCTTAGTATTTGCATATAGTGTATTTGTTCAGTGCGATCTTGTGCCACTGCCCACTAAAACTAGTTCGTAGAGTAGTAGGTATGGCAAAGGATAAAATATATATATATTATGTAAGCTGTAACTTTTTGCTATGCTCAAACGTCTTACTAATATAACCACTAAAACTAGATTATTATGAGAAAGGAATTTACAATTAAAATTAATTACTTAGTACGTAAACCAATTATGTTCGTGACTGCTTTGGTTGCTTTATTTGGATTACAGTCATTTAGTAGTGTTGAGCTGACTACAGATTCAGTAGTGGTGGTCTCATTGCAACCAATACAAGATGAGGTAGAGGTTAAAAAGAGGCATGAAATGAAATTTTCATGGGAAATTAGTAGAGTCGAAACTCCTGGGATGAGAACTGTAAGGAGGCGTAACTCTACAAAAGTTTACTATTCCAAAGTGAAAGAACCTAAATTAGAGAATACACATACAATTTCGTCAACTACTCATCCGATATATGGAGAGCTACTCATAGAGAGATTAAAAACGGTAGATAAAAATGGTAATGATGTTAGAGAAACGACAAAATATAACTTTTCAATTGAGAATCAACCTCACTATATAAGTATGGATAAATTAACAGATCAGGTATTCAAGAGAGTCGAAAAAGAAGAAGCAAATGTCGAACGTAAAAGGATTACTCCCGAAGAGGCTTTATCAACGCTCTATACAGTCTTGTTAGATAAAATTAATGATTTAACCGTAGCATTAGCTCCCGTACCAAATAATCCTGGGTCACAAGAGTATTATTATCTTAGTGGTGAGCAAATCGAGGGGATTCCAGATTATATTTCAGAGAGAAAAAAGAGGAGAAATAGACCTTTTAGTGGAAGTGTTATAGGGATGACAGTTACAGAGAACGCAACATTAGTAGATTTTGTTGTCAGCCCATCTAATGATTCATTTTGGTGGAGTTTGAGCCAAAATACAAATTTAGTAGACACTAAAACGGGAAAGAAATATAAAATTATAGGAATAAAGAGAGGGATACCTTTAGAACGATTATTGGTTGTTGAAGGTATGGCACATAGAGACTTATGCTACACTTTTATTTTTCCCCCACTAGATCCAGATGTCAAAAAGGTACACTTTATTGAGTCAGCTAATGAGTTCTTAGTCGCTCCTTCGGATGCAGCTGGATGTTTTGGTAATGCAAATTTGAAAGTGAAAAAATTACAACGTAGAAAGGCTAGATATTAGTTCAGTGCGATCACGCACCGCCGCCCGCGAAGGGCAGTTCCATAAAACAAAAAGTGCGAGTCGTAAGACTCGCACTTTTCTATGTAGTATAATATTAAAAATATTAGTCTTGTAGTTTTGCAGATAAAAACTCTCTGTTCAAACGAGCAATATGCCCAATTGAGATAAGCTTTGGACACTCAGCTTCACAAGCTCCAGTGTTAGAGCAGTTACCGAATCCTAATTCATCCATCTTAGCAACCATCGCTTTAGCTCTTCTCGCACCTTCAACTTTACCTTGAGGTAGTTTTGCTAGAGAAGATACTCTCGCTGCAACAAATAGCATCGCAGAGCCATTCTTACACGTTGCAGCACAAGCGCCACATCCGATACAAGCCGCAGCATCCATACTCTCGTCTGAATCAGGCTTAGAGATAGGAATTGCATTTGCATCAGGAACACCACCTGTATTAACAGATACGAAACCTCCAGCTTGAAGAATCTTATCATATGATGTACGGTCTACAACTAAGTCCTTGATTACAGGGAACGCAGTTGAACGCCAAGGCTCAATAGTGATTGTCTCACCATCGTTGAACTTACGCATGTGTAGCTGACAAGTTGTAATTTCGCTGTCAGGTCCGTGTGCATGACCATTGATGTGTAGTGAACACATACCACAAATACCCTCTCTACAGTCGTGATCAAATGCAATAGGCTCTTTGCCACTGTGAATCAAATCATTGTTTAGGATGTCTAGCATCTCTAAAAATGAGATATCAGGAGAGATATTATCTATGTTGTAAATATCAAATTTTCCTGTTGTTTTAGCATTGGCTTGACGCCATATCTTTAACTTTAAATTCATTGTCTTTTGTTTTAAAACTTTTTAAAAAGATCTCTTTTGATGACTAATATAGATTAGTCTTTGTAGTTACGTTGAGCTAGTTTTATAGTCTCGAACTTAAGCGCCTCTTTGTGTAGAGTAGGCTCAGCATCAACACCATTAAACTCCCATATTGCTACATATGTAAACTTATCGTCATCACGTAAAGCCTCTCCCTCTGGAGTTTGGAACTCAGTACGGAAGTGACCACCACAAGACTCTTCACGATTCAAAGCATCTCTAGCCATCAACTCACCTAACTCTAAAAAGTCTGCTAAACGAAGAGCTTTCTCAATCTCTTGATTGAACTCGTCATTTTTACCCATAACTTTCACGTTCTTCCAGAACTCTTTGCGTAAAGCTTTAATCTCTACAAGAGCTCTCTCAAGACTCTCTTTTGTACGTGCCATACCTACACATTCCCACATAATGTTACCTAACTTTTTGTGTAGATCATCTACAGAAAGGTTACCTTTAATAGTGAATAAGTGAGCTATTTTATCTTTAACTGTCTTCTCAGCCTCATCAAACTCTTTAGATGTTGTATCAACCTTTTTAGATTGAATCTCTTTAGCTAAGTAGTCTCCGATTGTGTATGGAAGTACGAAATATCCATCAGCTAATCCTTGCATAAGCGCAGATGCACCTAGACGGTTTGCTCCGTGGTCAGAGAAGTTAGCCTCTCCAATAGAGTAAAGTCCAGGAACCGATGTCATTAAGTTGTAGTCAACCCAGCTACCACCCATTGTGTAGTGTACCGCAGGGTAGATCATCATTGGTTCTTCGTATGGATTAACGTCTGTAATCTTCTCATACATTTGGAAAAGGTTACCGTAACGTCCTTTGATAGTATCTTGACCTAGACGATTAATCGCAGTTTTGAAGTCTAAGAATACAGCTAAACCAGTCTCATTTACACCGAAACCTGCATCACAACGCTCCTTAGCTGCACGAGACGCAACGTCACGTGGTACTAAGTTACCAAATGCTGGGTAACGACGCTCCAAGTAGTAATCTCTATCTTCTTCAACAACATCAGAAGCTTTTTTCTTCTTAGCACGAATCAACTCTACATCTTCCATCTTCTTAGGAACCCAGATACGTCCGTCATTACGTAGTGACTCAGACATAAGAGTAAGTTTACTCTGTTGTGTTCCGTGAACTGGGATACAAGTTGGGTGGATTTGTGTAAAACAAGGGTTTGCAAGCATTGCACCTTTCTTGTATGCCTGCCAAGCAACAGAACCATTTGAGTTCATTGCATTTGTAGACAAGAAAAATACATTTCCGTAACCTCCAGTTGCCATAACGACAGCGTGAGCACCAAAACGCTTGATCTCTCCTGTAACAAGGTCTCTCGCTAGAACACCTCTTGCTTTGCCATCAACGATAACAATATCAAGAATTTCGTGACGAGGAAGACTAGTAACAGTTCCTTTAGATATTTGACGGTTCAATGCTGCGTAAGCACCTAATAGTAGTTGTTGACCAGTTTGTCCACGAGCATAAAATGTTCTAGACACTTGAGATCCACCAAATGAACGGTTATCTAACAAACCACCGTACTCACGTGCAAAAGGTACACCTTGAGCAACACATTGGTCAATAATTAGGTTAGAAACCTCTGCTAGACGATATACGTTAGACTCTCTAGCTCTGTAATCTCCTCCTTTGATTGTATCGTAGAAAAGACGATATACAGAGTCATTATCATTTTGATAATTCTTTGCTGCATTGATACCTCCTTGAGCTGCAATTGAGTGCGCTCTTCTTGGAGAATCTGAAATACAAAATATATTAACGTTGTAACCTAGCTCTCCTAATGCAGCAGCAGCAGATGCACCACCTAATCCTGTTCCGATTACGATAACATCTAATTTACGCTTATTAGCAGGACTAACAACTTTTATAGTAGCTTTGTGTTGGCTCCATTGTTCGGCTAAAGGGCCTTGTGGAGTCTTTGAATCTATTTTTGCCATATTCTCTTTTTTTAAACTTCTCTAAATGCTCTTTAAATTATGCAACGCAACACGCTGGGCATATGCTCTTAATGTAGAATACTACAACTACTACGGCAAATCCCAAGAAGATAATTGTTGCCATAATGTTAGAGATTAATTTCAATCTAGGATACCAAGTTGCATTTGCAAACCCTACACTTTGGAACATGCTCCAAACACCATGTGTTAGGTGGAACCATATCGCTGCAAACCATACTAGATAGATTACGCAAAATACTGGTTGTGCAAATAGATCTCTGATTAGAGAGACACCGTCTGCTGGAGAGTAGCCAAAATCGTTTGTGTGATTACCTAGTAGCTCTTGCAGTTGCATGTGATACCAGAAGTTGTAAAGGTGTAGTAAAAGACCTAAAACAACAATAAATCCGATTAGTAACATGTTTTTTGAAGACCAAGCCACGCCCTCTTCTTTAACAGTTACTGCATAGCGTTGAGCTCCACGAGCTTTACGATTTTGAAGCGTTAGTAAAACAGCATATACGAGGTGAACAATCACTCCTCCTGCTAGAATTACAGTTGCTACTAAAGCATACCAATTAGCTCCCAAGAAAGCGCATATCATGTTGTATGCATCTTCTGAGAAGATAGCTGCGATATTCATTGACATGTGAAAAATCAAGAATAACACTAAAAAACAGCCAGATAAACTCATAATAAGTTTTCGTCCGACTGAAGACGAACAAAGAAAATTACCCATAAACTTTGAAATTTTGTATTTGAATTATGTATTAAGTTTTACTATTTATATATTTGTCTCCACGATGAACGTGGACGAAAACTAGAATAGCGCTACAAAGTTATTTTATTGTTTGATAAATAACAATCTTTTATACTATAAATATGGAATTTAATAAAGCATATTGGCGAAAAACAATAAAAATGTTGACTTTGGTCGACAAAATGAACACTATTCCTAAGCAACTGGGGGATTTTTTCGACTCAATTGAAACTCTTGATGAGTGGAAGGAGGCTAAAATTATAGCTTTATATTCTGCGCTCCCCGATGAGTTAGAGACTGCACTAATAGTTGAGAAATGGAGCAAATCAAAAAATGTTGTGCTTCCAGTGGTTCTTGATTCCGAGATGGATTTTTACGAATATGAAAGTGGGGGAGCAATGAGTAGAGGTGCATTTGGAATTTTAGAACCTAAATATACTAAAAAGGTAGATCCGAAATCGATTGACCTTGTAATTGTCCCTGGTGTGGTGTTTGATCGAGAGGGGAATAGACTTGGAAGGGGGAAAGGGTATTATGATAAATACCTCAAAAAAACTAACGCATATAAAATTGGGGTAGCGTTAAATTGTCAGATAATTGAGTCCATTCCACATGAGGAGCACGATGTAAAGATGGATTTGGTAATGTGCTTATAGAAAAATAGCTATTCACTGCATGATTGTAGTGAATAGCTATTTTATTTAGATTGAGATGTCAATTATTTCGAATTTAAGAAGCCCAACGGGAACTGAAACTTCTACAATATCGCCCTTCTTTTTTCCCAAAATTGCTTTTGCAATAGGGGTGTCGATAGATAGTTTACCCTCTCTAAGGTTCGCTTCGCTACCAGAGACGATAAGATATTCAACATCTTTATTTGTGTTGTGGTTCAGTAGTTTAACTCGGTTTAAGATTTGAACTTTATCTGTATTTATTTTAGATTGATCCAATATACGAGCATTAGCCATTTCTGATTCTAGGCGTGCGATTCTCATCTCTAGTAAGCCTTGAGCCTCTTTTGCTGCATCATACTCAGCGTTTTCAGATAGATCTCCCTTATCTCTCGCTTCAGCAATTTGTGCTGAAATAGCAGGGCGTTCAATAGAACGAAGTTGATCTAATTCTTTTTTTAAATTGTTATAACCACTCTCGGTTAGATAGATAATATTAGAAGACATATGCTTTAAGGTTTTATGGTAATACAACAAAACAACAGAGAATCTTAATGAAATACATTAAAACCCTCCTATTGTCCTTGAGGCAAAGATAGATAACATATTTATATTATACAAACTTATGCATGATATAAATCTTCCAAGCGCCATTCAGTTCTGAGCCTTGCTTGATTGGATTGAGTGTGCTTGTTGAATAAAGTTTAGTTGAGACTCTTACTGCGAACAAGATTTTTTTTATAGGTAGAGTTACTATATGATATATATAAATAGCAGCTTATTAAGGAGTGATGTGCTTTATTATTAAGTTTTAGCCTCATTTCACTTTTATTTTAGTACATTTGTTTCTAGGGATATTGACTAATGTTCCTAATTTAACGGCGAAAATAGATGACTTTTAATAGTTTTATAGATCAATTTGGTAGTATAGAAACCATATTTTGGGCGCTATACTCAATGGTTGCAATTGTTGTAATTGGATATATAATACATGAAAAACGAGAGCCTGTAAAGGCTTTAGCTTGGATTGGTGTTATAGCGTTTGTTCCAATCGCTGGGTTGGCTATGTATGTAATGGTGGGCAGAAACCATCGAAAAGAGAAGATATTTAACCATAAGGAGATCAAGGACCTTGAGTATTTTGATAAAATATCGGGTGAGCAGTTAAAAAATATTAATAGCCAAACTGAAATTAAAAAAGAGGTGGTGGTTAAGCATAAAGATATTATTACGCTGCTTCTAAATAATAGTAAAACAGTGCTCACAACTAGAAATAGAGTGACAGTATTAAATAACGGAAAACAGACTTTTAACTCTATACTAGCAAGTTTGAGGGGTGCTGAGAGTTCGATACATCTTGAGTACTACATCTTCGAAAATGACCGAATCGGGTCTAAAATAGCTAAAATACTAATGAACAAAGCTCGTAGTGGGGTAGAGGTACGGTTCATATATGATGATGTGGGGAGTTGGGGACTTAGCCCTTCATTTATATACAAACTCAAGAAGGCTGGGGTGAAAGTTAGTTGTTTTATGCCTGTTGTGTTTCCTTGGTTAACAAGCAAAATAAATTATAGAAACCACCGTAAAATTATTGTGGTAGATGGTAGTGTTGCATTTACAGGTGGGCTGAATGTCGCAGATAGGTACTTGCGTCGTGGAAGAACGGGGCGATGGAGAGATACACATTTGAAAATAGAGGGGGAGGCAGCATTAATGTTGCAAGCCGTATTTGTTACAGATTGGTACTTCTTGCATCGTAAAGAGTTGTTAACACAGCCTAAGTATTTTCCACCTCATGAAATTAAAGAGGGGGTAGCATTGCAGATAGTATCTTCTGGACCTGATTCAGATTGGGCGTCAATAATGCAAGCATTTTTCGCTGCGATAACTAAAGCAAATGACCATATATATATATCGTCTCCATACTTTTTGCCGAATCAAGCTATACTTACAGCGCTAAAGGTGGCGGCTCTTAGTGGTATAGATGTCAGGATAATGATTCCAAGTAGGTCGGACTCCAAAATTGTATATTGGGCTACTAGGTCATATATTGGTGAGTTGTTAAATGCAGGGATAAAGATATATTTATATAAGGCGGGATTTAACCACTCAAAATTAATTATGATTGATGGTGAGTTTAGCTCCGTTGGGTCAGCGAATATGGATATAAGGAGTTTTGAAGATAATTTTGAGGTATCTGCACTAATATATGATGTCGAAATTACAACTCAATTGGAAACGTCATTTGTTAAAGATCTAAACGTGAGTGAGATGGTAACAGATGAGTGGTGGCGTAGTCGGGCTAAACTGCACGCTGCATATGAGTCTCTCGCAAGATTACTTAGTCCTCTTCTCTGAAAATTTGTCGCCGAAGGCTGTTCTGTCAAACTAGACTACGAACTGCCTTCGGCGATAAACTTTGAAAAGTTTAATCAAACTTCTTTGAAAACTGTGTTTTCTGCGGTTATTTTTGCTTTATTGGAATGTTGTCTGCTGGAACATTGTACTGCTTGCGTAACTTTGAAAGTTCAACCTTCAACTTTGCTGTAAGCTTATCATAACCTTTTGTTCCGTATAGATTTTTCATCTCACTAGGGTCTTTTTTTAGATCATATAACTCCCACGTGTCAATGTTGTCGTAGAAGTGAATCAGTTTGTAGCGGTCGGTTCTCACTCCGTAGTGTTTTTTGACAGAGTGCTCTGATGGGAACTCATAGTAGTGGTAGTATAAAGACTCTCTCCAGTCACTACTCTTCTCACCTTTAAGTAGTGGAAGCATTGATGCTCCATGTATATCTTCGGGTATCTCCACTCCTGCTATGTCAAGGAATGTTGGTGCATAGTCGATGTTCTGGACTAGTTGCTTAATATCACCCCTCTTTCCGTCAGGCATACGTACCAATAGAGGAGTCCTGAATGACTCTTCATACATAAATCGTTTGTCAAACCAGCCATGCTCTCCCATGTAGAAACCTTGGTCTGAGGTGTAGACAATTATTGTATTTTCCAGCAAGCCATTAGTCTCTAGGTAGTTTAGTACTTCGCCGATATTACGGTCAACGGACGCTATCACACGTAGATAATCTCTCATATATTGGCGATACTTCCACTCTGCAAGTTCGTTACCAGTTAGGTTGGCTGCTTTAAAATCAGCTATAACCTTGTCGTAGTGTGCGTCCCATGCGGCACGTTGCTCTTTATTCATGCGCTTGGGGATCTCTCTGCCGTATACTCCAAGTTGGTTTGTCTTTATTTCATTCTCCTTATCGGCCAACTTTAGATCATATATTAGATCCATGTCCTTAGCGATACTCATCTCCTGAGCCGCCGCAGCCTCACGACCCTCATATGTGTCGTAGAAGTTTGCTGGTAGTGGAAATTCTGTGTCACTAAAAAGATCTAGATCTAGTGTATCTGGTTGCCATGTTCTATGTGGTGCTTTGTGGTGTAGGAGTAGGCAGAATGGTTGCTCTTTGTTGCGTTTGGCGTCTAACCAATCGATGGCAATATCGGTTGTGATGTTAGTTGCATACCCTTCGTGTTGCTCTTTTGTTCCGTTATTGATGAATGTTGGATTGTAGTACTCTCCTTGTCCGATGAGTATATTCCAGTAATCAAAACCTGTTGGTGGTGAGGTTAGGTGCCACTTGCCAACAACGGCTGTTTGGTAGCCTGCTGTTTGGAGTAGCTTCGGAAAAGTTTGCTGCGCTCCATTAAATCGTGACTTAACATTATCTGTATATCCATTGATATGGCTGTGTTTTCCCGTAAGCATACAAGCTCTACTTGGTCCTGAAATAGAGTTCGCAACAAAACTATTCGTAAATCTTACCCCTTCGTTTGCAATCCTATCAATATTTGGTGTCTGTGTAAAGCGAGTATCATATGCACTAATTGTCTGATATGAGTGGTCATCACACATTATAAAAAGAATGTTTAGTGGGGATTCACTCTTCGTGTCAGACTCCTGTGCAGAAGAGTATGTTGATATGGTGCTAATACCAAGAGTTAATGCTAAGAATTTTTTATTCATGATATATTGGTTTGGTTAGTTTTGCCTTTGTAGATAAATTACAACTGTAAATATAAGAAGAAAAATATAAGAAAATGAAAGTTCTATAAATTAAAGTATTTTTTTGAATAATTGACCATTGTAATGTTTGCAAACGAGATTGGCACTATGTTCCATGGATTTTGCTGCTACTTAGCCACTAAACCAATACATTACCGTCAGTGTAGGGGTGTTTTATTGAACTATTTAGTGCCGTTTTTTAGTATTTGTCGGATAGATTTTTCTACCTTTGTCGATTATTAAATACCTTTATGTGTCTATGAGAACACTTATCATATTATTTTTGTTGTTTGTCCAAGTATCTTATGGTCAAGATTCTGCTGTATTGACGGGGCGTGTCGTTGATGAAGCGACAGAAGAGGGGGTCATTGGTGCTCTTGTGAAAGTAGACCATAGCCATACTGTTGTAACTGATTTAGATGGTCTCTTTGAATTTGTGCTGCCAGTTGGAACACATAAACTAGAGTTGCAGCATATAGCATACCAGACAAAACTATTAAATGTTATATTAAATAGTGATACAACTATTGTATGTTTGGTTAGCGCAAATGCGTATAACGTAGATGAGGTTGAAGTCACCTCGTCTAATAAACCCAAAGGAATTAGTGGGATATTAGGAGGGAGGGTTGACCTCAATATGGAGAGCTTAAAAATACTACCTAAGTTCCTTGGGAACAATGATCCGTTAAGAATATTACAATTGACACCAGGTGTGCAAACGACCAATGATGGAGAGTCTGGAATGTTTATTCGAGGTGGGGAGAGTGGGCATAATCTAACGATATGGAACGATGCCCCGATATATAACGCCTCACATCTATTGGGTACTTTCTCTATATTTAATGCAGGGCACGTGGGAGAGTTCAAGTTGTCTAAATCAAATATTGGCGCAGAGTATGGAGGGCGATTGTCTGCTATAATATCAGTAGAATCGCCAGATGAGATCCCCGATAAAGTCTCCGTAAGTGGTAGCCTTGGTATTATTGCTTCTCAAGCAACTTTGGATGCTCCTATTGGTAAAAAAAATGCACTATATCTGTCCGCTCGAAAAACATATGTTGGGCTAATCCTAGAGCCAGTGCTTAGAAGTACAATGAAGGGTAAAGGCGGAGATATTCCATATGGTTATGAGTTTCAAGATGTCAATTTCACCTTTATTTCTAAGCCAACGACTAAAGATAAAATTATAGTAAATGGTTACTGGGGGGCAGATCAATTAGAGGTTGGCGAGCCATCATACGATATGGATGGCGAAGTGGAGTGGTCAAACCTTGCAACTAGCTTGCAGTGGAAGCGCAGTATTAATGATGACGTGGATATGAAGCACTCTATATTTGCATCTAGCTATATTAATGGTGTTGATGTGGAGCAGGGTGATATATCCTTTAAATTACCATCGTCTATCTTTGATGTAGGTTATCACAATTCGTTTGATTTTAAGTTGGGTGAGCATAAGTTGAAGGTTGGGATGGATTATATACACCACTCAATAAGTCCTCAGACGCCACGAGTTAAGATAGAGTCATTCGAAATAGGGAGTGAAGATCCTGCGAAACTACACACTAATGAGATCGGGGTCTATATGTCAGATAGGTTTAATATAACTTCGGATCTTTGGACTGAGGTTGGTATTCGATACTCGGGGAATATACATAACGGTGAGTATGATGACCTAAAATATAATTCACAAGGGATGCTTATAGACTCTATTCACTATAAAAAAGGTGAAATTGTGAGTTATAATCAAGGTTGGGAGCCAAGGATAGCACTAAACTATACACTACCTCGTCAGGGTCTCCTGCAATTTAGTTACAATAGATTATACCAATATATTCACTTAGTCTCAATCTCTGGCGTGGGGTTGCCTACAGACTTTTGGACACCTGCGTCTAAGAATATTCCACCACAAAGATCAGATAACTTCTCAGTTGGGTACTTTCAATCACTCAATCAAGGAGCATATGAGCTATCCGTAGAGGGGTATTACCGTAGGATGAATGGTTTGATAGAGTATGATAATGCCATTATTGATCTGCTAAACCAAAAGTATATATTGGAAGAGAGTCTCCTATATGGAAAGGGAGAGGCTTATGGTCTTGAAGTGATGGTTAAAAAAAATGGGAAGAAGTGGAATGGGTGGATTAGTTACACTCTAGGGCGCTCTAAACGTAAATTCCCAGATATTGAAAGTGGTAATGTATTCCCCGCAAAGCACGATCGTCGACACGACCTATCAATTGTGGTATCGTATGCCCCAAATAAAAAATGGGACTTCTCAACCGTATTTGTATACGCTAGCGGTAGTGCATATACTGAGCCTACTGGACTGCACATGATTGGGGGAAACCCAATTAAAGAGTATGGACCTTATAACGGAGCTAGGCTTCCTAACTACCATCGTTTAGATATTTCGGCAAATTATTGGTTCTTTAGGGAGAAGGGTAGAGAGAGCGGATTGAACTTCTCGCTATATAATATGTATAGAGCACAGAATCCACTATATATATTTGTAGTGGCAAATTATCAAAATGATAAATTAGGTATAGAGCGAAAATATAAACAACTTTACGATATTATTCCATCTATTAGTTGGACATTCAAATTCTAACTATATTGAGCGTGATGACCTATGTTTATTAATAATATTTCGTTGTCGTCGTTAATGCGTATTTCGGATATTAAAATTTTACAAATGAAACTTATGGAAAAACTTAAATATACTCTATTAGTCAAAATAGTCTCGATTGTCTCTCTCGTACTCCTTTGTCACGCTTGTGTTAAAGTGGATGATAGTGAGTTTGATTACACCATTGCCGTTGAAGGGTGGATTGATGAGGGTGATGTCCCTTATGTTATTCTTACGAAAACTATACCTATATTCTCTACTCTAGATAGTTTGGCTATAAGTGAGATGGTTATCAGGTGGGCGAAAGTGTCTGTGAGTGACGGCGAGACTACAGAAATATTGACTGGGCGTATTGATAAAGATTATTTCCCCCCTTTTGTATATCGAGGAACTTATATGATGGGTGAGGCAGGTAAAACTTATAAACTAAAAGTCGAGTACTCTGGTCGGGTGTGGGAGGCGGAGACAACAATCCCTAAATCTGTACCTTTAGTTGAAATTATATCTCAAAATGTGTCGGAAAGTGATACTCTTAAAACTATCGAAGCACTGTTTGTCGATCCTGTTGGAGAGAAGAATTATTATCGGTTTTATACAAAAACGAAGAGAGAGGGTGCGTGTTATATTGGCTCTTTGATGGGTAATTTAGATGATAATGTATTTGATGGTAAAGAGGTCAAAACAACCGTATTCAAAGGGTTGAGCATTAGTCAAAATAACTCGTTTAACCCCTACTTTCATATAAATGATACTGTATATGTGAAGTTTACTACAACCTCAGAGTTTGGTTTTCGATATTGGACAGCCTATGAGAATGAACTTATAAATAGTCAAAATCCGTTTCTCCCTGCAAATAAGAATCTACCCTCAAATATCTCCGATGGTAAGGGTATTTGGTGTGGCTATGGTAAGAGAGGTTATGTAGTCTTGCCAAAATAAGCGTTCACTGCGACCACGCAGCTCCGCCCGAGTAGGGCAGTTTCATACGTCCTAAAATCCCAACATTACATAAGTAATAAAACAAACACCCCCCAATCATCGCTTTGACGATTGGGGGGTGTTTTATATTATAAAAGTTAACTAATGGATTACAACTCTACTGGCTCAAGGTCCAACATCTTTGTAAACTCATTCGCTAAATCTTCAACTGCTCCGATGAAACTGCTGAAACGAGACTCAGAGAAAAAGTCCTCAATTGCGATTTTAGAGTCATCACTAGCAAAAACTAGTACTGGGCTAGAGTACCACTCTTTCCACTCAACTTCTCCTGCATATGGGTCGTTTTCATCATAAATATAACTGTAGGTAGTTTCCCATGTAGGTTGTAGTATTACATCTGCAATTTTCTCACCACCATTCAAATAGCTCATCTCGATGTTTGCATAGTCCGTTACTATTTGAGACTCTTGTTCAGCATATTTTTTACTGTTTGCCTCATTTATAGATGGATTATTTCCAATTTCGTAAGAGTCCAATTTGTTAAGTGCACTTACGATAGCTTTGATATCCGCAGTGCCATGTAGTTTCATGTCTAGGATTCCATATGTTAACACGCCATTGTGGAATACTTTATCTAAGTTATCTTCATTACCCTCTACGAAGTCTGGATCAGTCATGTTAGCGCCTGTGATTTCCGCTGTTGCTGACATAACACCTTCATCTTTGATAAGCATATTGTAGTGAAGTGTGCTTCTGTCTCCTTTTGCACTAACTTTTACAATCCATTTGTAGTTTGTGTTTGTCGCTATATCAACAGTAGCATCAACAGTTTTTTGATCTGTAGATAGTTTGATTGTTGTTGTTGAACTCACTAACTCTGTTCCATTTGCAGTCAAACTAACAATAGTCTTACCTGGGATCTCAATTTTGTAGTCATCTACATTAGTATAGTAGCGAATGTCAGATATGTTTATTGTAAATGATGACTTGTCATTATCGTATTTTAACTCGATTTTGTTAGAAGCCTCTGTTTTTACCCACTCTGTACCATTGTAAGTGTAAATACCTTCGTAATCACTTAGCCCAAACTCTTCAATCGTTGAAGCTCTACTAGCTAAAGACTGAATGTCATTTTTAGTGATAACTGAACTTAAAGTGTTCAATGTGTTTTGTAGAATAACTAGTGGAGCTGTTTTTGCTACCATAGGAGGTAGAGGAGCGATATCCTCAGAAGAGCCAAGGTCAAGTAGATCACCTAGGTTGCTTCCTGTAATGAATCCTTCTAATTTGTAAATCTCTTTAGCGATAACCTCATTTTCTGAAGCATCAAATTTAGCCACAAACTCTTTTCCGATATTCTCGATTTTAGCTTTGTGCTCATCAGGTGTTAATACAGGTTTCGGATCTGGATCAGGTGTTTCACCACCACCACCACCAGTGCCTGGTTTGTCTGTTCCCTCGCAAGAAGAGAAACATACTAAAGCGCAAAGGCTTAGCATGTAGAATAAAGTTTTAGTTGTTTTCATAATTAAAATATTTTAATTTGTTGTAATATAAATATTGGCATACAAATATAATTATTATATATCAATATACTTATGTTTGTGTCAAATATTTCGTTAAAAATTTTTCATACTTGCCTAAGTGCTAGTTGTTGAGCTAGTGTTGAGAGGGTAGATTTAGTGTTTTATTGGAGTCTATTTCTAGATGGTGTATGGAGCTGAAAAAAGCCGTCTAATCAATCTGATTATAACGGCTTTTTCTTAAATTTCCGAGAAGTTAATTCTTGTTGGTGATCCCGACAGGGTTCGAACCTGTGACCCACAGCTTAGAAGGCTGTTGCTCTATCCAACTGAGCTACGGAACCGACTTCGGAGTACAAAGGTAATAATATTAATTTAATATGCAAATCATTATCTATTAAATTGTAAGATATAGCGCATTTTAGTGTTTTTTGTGAAGAATAGATGTGAAAATAGAAAAAATAATCCCTCAATGCACTAAAAATAACACATATAACTCATTCATATTGTTTATTCTAATAATTAATACTACATTTGTACTCCGTATTATGCGGGAAATATTAATTAATTATAAAAATACAGAAAAATGCCTGTAAAAATTAGATTGGCGAAACATGGTAAAAAAGGTTACTCTTTTTATCATATTGTTGTTGCAGACAGCAGAGCGCCACGTGATGGTAAATTTATTGAGAAAATTGGAGTTTACAATCCTAACACTAACCCAGCTTCAATCGATCTTTGCTTTGATAAAGCAGTAGAGTGGTTGCAAAAAGGTGCTCAACCTACTGATACTTGTAGATCAATCCTTTCTCACAAAGGTGTGATGTACAAAAAACACCTTAATGGTGGTGTATCTAAAGGTGCATTTACTACTGAAGAGGCTGATGTGAAATTTGCTCAGTGGTTAACTTCTAAGTCAGCTCAAATTGATGCTAAAAATAGTAAATTATCTGCGGATAAAGATGCTGCTTCTAGTGCTCGTTTTGCAGGTGAAGTGAAGGTTAATGAGGATCGTGCTAAAGCTATCCAAGCGAAAAGAGCTGCGGCTGTTGCTGCTGCTACTCCTGCAGTTGTTGAAACTGAAGTTGTTGCAGAAGAGACTCCTGTTGAAGCTTAGTATTTTTTAGCTAACTCATAATGGAAAAATATTCAGCTGTTGGAAGGTTTTCGAAATTGTTTGGCGCTGGAGGTGAACTCTACGCTAACTTACACTCTTCTTTCCCTGATGCTGTAAATAAAGAGGAACCATTATTCGTCAAAATTGACGAATTAATGGTTCCTCTATTTTTGTCTAAGTTTAATCGAAGAGGACAAAAAGGTGTCGTATTGGCTTTTGATGATATCGACAACCAAACTAGAGCAGAGGAGCTTATTGGACTTGAAATATATTTGCCTGACGAGAAAATAATACTCATTGAAGATGATGAGGCTGATAGCTTTGTCGGGTTTAATGTCGTTATAAATGGGTCAATTAAAGGTGTTATAGAAGGATTTATAGAGAGTAAGATGAATCCACTATTCAGCGTATTAGTTGATGGTCGTGAGGTGCTGATCCCTGCAAATGAGGACTTTATTTCTGGTCTTGACCCAGAGAGTAATCAGATATATTTCGAACTTCCTGAGGGACTTATTGAGCTATATATGGAGGATTAATACTCCTATACATAAAGTGATAAAAAGCGTACATATTCAAGATGTTATCTTGAATATGTACGCTTTTTTGTTTAGCTAATAGCTGTTCAGTGCGATCACGTACCGCCGCCTGCGAAAGGCAGTTCTGTCAAATTAAGCAAGAATCTACTTCATAGATTCAAACTCTTTGATCGTAATCACGCCTTCGTTATCTCGGTTTTTGAAATTACTATCGTATGTAGTGATAGCTATCATATTTTTATCTATCTTTTTATAACATCTATATGCTGCTTTACTGCTAGATGTCGTTTCAATTTTCGCATATACACAAGGTAATAGCTCTTTACCATTGCTGTTAATATATCCAAATTTGTTATTTTTAATAACTTTCGCTACTCCATCTTTGAACTCATAAATATCTTGATATTCAGGTTGTATAAGTACATCTCCATTTGCATTAATATATCCAAATTTGTTATTTTTAATAACTTTCGCGATTCCATTTTTGAATTCATAAATATCTTGATATTTAGGTTCTACTAATACATCCCCATTTGCATTAATGTATCCAAATTTATTGTTTTCTATCACTTTCGCGATTCCATTTTTGAATTCATAAATATCTTGATATTTAGGTTCTACTAATACATCCCCATTTGCATTAATATATCCAAATTTATTATTTTCTATCACTTTCGCAATACCATTTTTGAATTCATAAATATCTTGATATTTAGGTTCTACTAATACATCTCCATTTGCATTAATATACCCAAATTTGTTATTTTTAATAACTTTCGCGATTCCATTTTTGAATTCGTAAATATCTTGATATTTAGGTTCTACTAATACATCCCCTTTTGTATTGATATATCCAAATTTATTGTTTTCTATCACTTTCGCGATTCCATTTTTGAATTCGTAAATATCTTGATATTTAGGTTCTATAAGTACATCCCCATTTGCATTAATATATCCAAATTTGTTATTTTTAATAACTTTAGCTATTCCAGAATGGAATTTATAAATTTTTTGATATTTAGGTTCTACTAATACATCCCCATTTGCATTAATATATCCAAATTTATTATTTTCTATCACTTTCGCAATACCATTTTTGAATTCATAAATATCTTGATATTTAGGTTCTACTAATACATCTCCATTTGCATTAATATACCCAAATTTGTTATTTTTAATAACTTTCGCGATTCCATTTTTGAATTCGTAAATTTTTTGATATTTAGGTTCTACTAATACATCCCCATTTGTATTGATATATCCAAATTTATTGTTTTCTATCACTTTCGCGATACCATTTTTGAATTCATCAATATCTTGATATTTAGGTTCTATTAGTACATCTCCATTTGCATTAATATACCCAAATTTGTTATTTTTAATAACTTTCGCTATTCCATATTTGAACTCATAAATATCTTGATATTCAGGTTGTATAAGTACATCCCCTTTTGTATTAATATATCCAAATTTATTATTTTCTATCACTTTCGCAATACCATTTTTGAATTCATAAATATCTTGATATTCAGGTTGTATAAGTACATCCCCTTTTGTATTGATATATCCAAATTTATTGTTTTTAATAACTTTCGCTATTCCAGAATGGAATTTATAAATTTTTTGGTATATAGGCTGTACGATAACTTTCCCATTATGGTCTATAATACCATAGTATCTTAATTTAGGGGTTTTGTTTTGTCCAAAAATAGCTTTGTTGTCTATGAAGTGATAGATTGTATCGTACTGTGGTTTTACAACCACACGTCCATTGTTATTAACTACTCCCCATAATAAGTCTTTACACACAATAGTGAGATTACGTCCACTTTTTTTGTAAACATCGTACTCATTTTTATCTAATTGTGCACTTGAAGTTGAGCAAATGAGAAAAAAAGTTAGTACTAAAATTAGGGAGCGAAATAAGTCAGGTTTTTTCATAATTCTCTAGTTTTAATGTTAGATATATTACTAAGACGTTTAACTATGCCTAAAAGTTACAGTTTGGGGTGTAGTTTTATGAAACTGCCCTTCACGAAGGGCAGTTCTTAGGTGTGTAGCTAAATGCGTCGTCTAAACTCTGAGCAGATAACGGCTGTTGCAACAGCTACGTTAAGTGATTCAGAATTAGATCCTTTGTCGATAGGGTATGGTGGGATGTATAACTTATTGTTTATAAGAGCCGAAACCTCTTTTGAGATCCCTCGCCCCTCATTACCCATAACAATAATGCCACCTTGGGATAGATTTTTTTTGTATATATTATCGCCCTCTAGGAATGTTCCATATATATTTGTCCCTTCGCTTTTGGCTTTTGATAGACATTTGACTAGGTCAGTGTAATATACTTTAACTCTGAGGATTGCCCCCATTGTAGCTTGAATAACCTTAGGCGAAAAACAATCAACACAATCAATGGAACAGATAACTTGTCCGATTCCAAACCAGTCGGCTAATCGGATTATAGTTCCTAAGTTACCTGGATCTTGAACTGTATCTAGTGCAATAGAGAGTTCACTGTTAGAGGTGTTGTATCTATTATACTTAGGTATTTTGATTACAGCCAAGATTGGCGTAGCACTCTTTAGGGTACTCATGCGCTCCATCTCCTTTTGAGAGACTTGTATTAGAGCGTTGGATCTTATCTTACTATCTAAAGTTTGTAGACCTTTCTCCGTAATATACACACATTCAACCTCAAAATCGGACATGATAATCTCCTCCACGATCTTCATTCCTTCGGCAATAAAGAGTCCAAGTCGACCTCTAGACTCTCTATCATGGAGAGATCTTACTTTTAGGATTTCAGCCTTTGTGACCATATTATAGATCTATTTTTTAATTAAGGTGTACTTTAATAATTATTTGGCACTAAAAAAATTGAATTACTTCAGTGAGCGCTCCACATAACTCTGGTAGTCTTTAACTACTGGGGTATACTCACTGTCAAAAAGTGGTGAAGATATTAGGAAATCTGCTGTCGAGCGATTAATTGCTGTCGGAACATTATAAAGTGTTGCCAATCTAAGTAGAGCTTTAACATCCACATCGTGAGGTTGCGCCTGCATAGGATCCCATAGAAATATTACCGCATTAATCTTTCCATCTGCAATCATTGACCCTAGTTGTTGGTCACCTCCAAGAGGTCCAGACTTTAATAATGTAATCTCCGAATAGCCGTTATGTTTCTCTATTGTACGTCTCTCTGTTAGTGTGTTTTCAACCATGCGTCCAGTCGTTCCTGTGCATATAAGGTGGTGACGAAGAAGGTTTTCCCAATTCCAATCTACCCACTCTGCTAATTCGTGCTTCATATTGTCATGCGCGACTAAAGCTATCGATAATTTATTTCTCATAATTTTGTTGTTTTTTATAGTATATAGAGAACAAATATAGTGAAAAAGAAATGATAACCTTCGACAACCTATGCTAGAAAAGCAAAGTTTATTTAAAAGTTAGTTTTTCTAGTTCGTTTTGTTGGGGGAATATAATTTAAAAATGGTTATCTTTGTAGATAAAATTATCCGTTTAGTATAGTGAAAAAACTTTTAGTAGCAGAATTCCTCAAAAATAGTGCTGATGGCATCATAATAGATGTACGTACGCCAGCTGAATTTGAGCAAGGGCATATCGCAAATGCCATAAATATACCACTTTTCAGTGATGAAGAGAGGGTGGTTGTAGGTACTTTATACAAGCAAGTTGGTAAAGATGAAGCCATTGAAAAAGGACTTGAATTTGTAGGTGTCAAGATGGCTGAGATGGTAAAGAAGGCTAAAATGGCAAGTGGAGGAAAATCCCTATACTTGTACTGCTGGAGAGGTGGTATGAGAAGTGGTAGTGTTGCTTGGCTATTCTCGACGGCTGGACTAGATGTTAACTTCCTAGTCGGAGGTTATAAAGCGTACCGAAGAGAGTTTGATTTAATGCTAGATAAGGCGGATTTTAAACTCATTATTCTATCTGGTGCGACGGGTTGTGGAAAGACGGAGGCTCTCAAGTTAATAAGAGAGAGAGGAGAACAGGTGATAGATCTTGAAGGCTTAGCTAACCATAAAGGGTCTGTTTTTGGTGGGTTCGGTCAGGAGAAACAACCTACTACGGAGGAGTTCATAAATAGACTTCACCACCAATTTCTTGAATATGATACCAATAGAGTGATTTGGTGTGAAGGAGAGAGTATGTTAATCGGACATGTATATCTCCCGAAAAAATTATACGATAAAATGCAGGTGTCTCATAAAATAGTTATTGAGATGACAACAGAACAACGTCTCGATAGGTTGATGGTTGAGTATGGAGAGTTTCCTGTGGAGCTATACGAAATGGCATTCAATAAGATTCGTAAACGTAATGGTAGTGATGTGACAGATCGTGCAATCAACCTGATACAAGAGGGTAATGTTCTCGATGCAGCAAGGATTGCTCTTGCATATTACGATAAATCGTACCGAAAAGGTGCTATTAGCCAAGATAAATTGTTAGGGCATATAACCCTAGATAATACAGATATGAGTGGTAGTGTAGATAGAGTACTAGCTCTAAAACCTCAAAATATATAGAGACATGGTGACAATAGATACAAGAGGGACGTTATGTCCTGCCCCTCTAATTATGACTAAAAGAGCAATAAAAGAGTCAAATATAGGTGATGAACTTGAGGTCTTTGCAGATAATGATATTGCGGTACAAAACTTGTTAAGTTACCTAAAGGAGCTTAATATTGTGACGTTTCAGACAAAAAATGGTGATATAACATCTATTAGATTTGTGATAGGAAATACAACAAAACTATCAGCACAAGAGAGCGTAGCTGAGTTGTTTTGTAGTACTACCCCAAATCGTGGTGGTTATGCAATTGTTTTGAAGAGCATTGCAATGGGAGATGGTGATAGGGAGCTTGGTGAGATGCTAATGCGATCTTGTCTAAATTCTCTAATTGAGCTAGATTCTTTGCCAAGTAGTATTGTTATATACAATGATGGTGTGAAACTAGCTATTAGTGGAGTAGATAGTGCTCTCGCTCTTCAGAAATTAGAAGAGGAAGGTGTTGAACTATTTATATGCGGTACGTGTATAGACTTCTACGGATTGAAAGAACAGATAAAAATAGGTACTGTTAGTAATATGTACAAAATAAATAGTGTACTTAGCAGCGCTTCTCACGTAGTATATCCTTAATAATGAATCTATACTTTGATAATGCCAGTACATCTTTTCCGAAACCTCCAATGGTGGCGGAGGCTATTGCAGCGTGTATAACCAATTGCGGAGGAACATATGGAAGAGGTGCATATCCGAGAGTGTTAAGTAGTACGTCGATTGTTGAAGAGTGCAGAGATTTAGTCGGTGAGTTGTTGGGACTGGACTCTGGAGATAATATCTTCTTTACGGCGAATGCAACTGGTGGGTCAAATACAATTCTTAAAGGGCTATCGGCGAGATTAAAAGATAAAACAATATACACAACTCCACTTGAACACAATGCTGTAATGCGCCCTTTGGAGTACCTGAAAGAGGTGTGTAATATTACGGTTAAGACCCTGCCAGCTGCAATTGATGGTAGAGTTAGTGTGAACGAACTGTGTAATATAGATGATAAAATTGCACTAGTAATTATAAATCATCAGAGTAACATAAATGGAGTGATTCAGCCTATTGAAGAGATTGCAGAGTGGGCAAAATCTAATGGTATCCAAATAATGGTAGATACAACTCAATCTTTGGGGGATACTGCAATAAATGTGGCGCAATTAGGGGTCGACTACTTAATTTTTACAGGACATAAATGTCTCTATGGTCCAACGGGAATCGGTGGATTTTATGCAAAAAACCCTGAAAATATAGAGCCATTAATTCATGGTGGAACGGGTAGTAACTCCGACTCATATGCAATGCCAACAAAATATCCCGATAAATTTGAGGCAGGAACTCCAAATATTATTGGGGCAGCTGGCTTAAAAGCTGCTCTCGAAAATCGTCCTAAATACCAACATACTAAAGCCGATTTTGTAGAGTTAATAAGTGCGGTAGAGTCTATTCCTGGAGTGACTCTATATCGTTCATTGGATATGGAGTTTCAGGGCTCATTATTCTCTATAACACATAAAACAGTGACTCCTTCAACAATTAGTAAAAAGTTATCTGAAGAGTACAACATCGAGACTCGTCAAGGGTTGCACTGCTCACCTGCGGCGCATAACTACCTCGGTACAATGCCTATGGGTACTGTGCGTCTTGCAACATCTCCGTATCATACTAAAGAAGATTTTGAATTTTTAATCAATTCATTAAATGTGATTTGTAATGGCTAAAGAGATTCTAATATTTGAGAGCGCAAGAGAGGTTATAAAAGCAGATAGGATTTGTAAAAAAAATGCTATTTTCGTAACTGTTGTTCCTCTGCCTGAGGAGTACTCCTCGGAGTGTGGAATGGGGCTTGTTATAGAGATAGATAGTAGTGTGGTAGTGGGGGAGTTATTGGCTTCGAACAAAATTAGCGCAAAGAGCTATCCCTACGAATCGAAATAAATATTTGTGCTCTGCGTTTGCGTAGTGTACCTCCTCGGATAGGTCGTCATCTCAAACTTAGATCGAGGAATAAACCAGAAAATTGAAAATTAAATATAAATATATGAAAAATAGTAGCTTCGATTTACTTACTACGGTTGAATATGGAGGGTGTTCGGCAAAACTCCCTGCAAAACAGTTGACAGAGCTTTTGTCATCTATTCCACTGCTTAAAAACGAAAATATACTAGTCGATATTGAAACGCATGATGATGCTGGCGTATATAAACTTAACGAAACGACAGCTCTTATTGTTACGACAGATTTCTTCCCTCCTGTATGTTCTGACCCCTATACTTTTGGTGAAATTGCTGCGGCAAACTCTCTTAGTGATATATATGCTATGGGTGGTAAACCTCTATTAACACTTAATATAAATATGTTTCCGTCTAAGACTATACCTCTAGACGTACTAAGAGATATACTTGCTGGTGGACAGAATAAAGTTAATGAGTCGGGAGCTTTTACAATGGGAGGACACACCATCGAAGATAATCCACCAAAATATGGATTGGCAGTCGTAGGAATTGTTGACCCTAATAGAGTAATTACAAATAGTGGAGCAAAAGTTGGTCAAAAACTTATCCTAACAAAGCCAATTGGTAGTGGTGTTCTATCTGCCGCTCAGCGTATGAAGTTGGCGAAAGAGGAGCCATATCAAGAGTCAATCAACCAAATGAAAATCCTTAATAACTTCGCTGCCGATGTTATGCAAAAACATGACGTGAAAGGTGCAACCGATATTACGGGTTTTGGACTCGCAGGCCATGTTACAAAAATGGCAACGGCTAGTGGTGTGACTATGTCAATTAATTGTAGCTCGGTTCCATTGCTAGATCAAGTTAAAGAGTTGATCGAGGAGGGGTGCATTCCTGGTGCGGCATTCCGTAATCTTGAGTTTATTGAGAATGATATAAAATGTGATGATAACTTATCGGTTGATTTGAAAATGGCAATGTGCGATGCACAGACATCAGGTGGAATATTGATGGCTATTGATAGTGATAAGGCTGATATTGCTCTCGTTGAGTTGAAGAAATATTACCCTTATAGCGCAATAATTGGAGATGTATTAGAGAAACAAGATAGCGCAACGGTCCTTTCGAACTGAGAGTGAGAGAACTGCCCTGCACGGGCGGTGCTGCGTGATCGCAGTGAACAATTTTATGTTAGATGAAATTAGCATCGCAAATAGTTTATTTCAAACTGAGAGTGAGAGAACTGCCCTGCACGGGCGGTGCTGCGTGATCGCAGTGAACAATTTTATGTTAGATGAAATTAGCGTCGCAAATAGTTTATTTCAAACTATCTGCGACGCTAATTATTTCCCAACCCTATTAAAAGGCTAGTTCATAAAAGAGGCTATGCCTCGTTCATAAAAGAGGTGATGCCTCTATTTTTTGTTACGCTCTGGACGTAGGCTACGCACTACAGCTCCAGTTTGCCACATTTCGCTCTCACGAAGTTCTGTTAACTCAGCGTCAAGTTTCTCACGATAGTCAACTTCGCTATTGCTGTCAATTGAACGTTGAGCCTCATTTCCTTTAGCTACTTCGTCATATAGTTTTTGGAATACTGGAAGAGATGCATCTCTAAATGGCTTCCACCAATCTAAAGCACCTCTCTGTGCTGTTGTAGAGCAGTTTCCGTACATCCAATCCATTCCGTTCTCTGCAACTAATGGCATTAAACTTTGAGTAAGTTCTTCTACTGTTTCGTTGAAAGCCTCAGATGGAGTGTGACCATTGTCACGTAAAACCTGATACTGTGCAGCGAAAATACCTTGGATAGCTCCCATCAATGTTCCACGCTCACCTGTTAGGTCAGAGTAAACTTCACGTTTGAAATCTGTCTCAAAAAGGTAACCAGAACCTACTCCAATACCCAATGCAGATACTTTCTCCATAGCCTTACCAGTTGCATCTTGGAAGATAGCATAACTAGAGTTAAGACCACGACCCTCTACGAATAGACGTCTTAATGATGTACCTGATCCTTTAGGCGCAATTAAGATAACATCTACGTCAGTTGGAGGAATGATTCCTGTACGCTCTTTGTATGTAACAGCAAAACCATGTGAGAAATATAGTGTTTTACCTGCTGTAAGGTGCTTCTTAATTGTTGGCCATAGTGTAATTTGAGCAGCATCTGAAAGCAAATATTGTATGATTGTTGCCTTTTGGCAAGCCTCTTCAATTTCAAATAAAGTCTCTCCTGGTACCCAACCATCAGCGATTGCTTTGTCCCAAGTCTTAGACTCTTTTCTTTGACCAATGATAACAGAAAACCCATTGTCTCTAAGGTTAAGTGCTTGACCTGGACCTTGTACTCCGTAGCCAATAACTGCAATTGTTTCGTTTTTTAAAACTTCTCTTGCTTTTTCCAATGGAAACTCTTCACGTGTGATAACGTTTTCAACAACGCCTCCAAAATTCATTTGTGCCATAATCTTTTTTCTAATTTTATATATATGTTATAATTATATTATTTGTTCTGTATTAAGTTGTTAAGTATTTTGTCAATAGACTTTCTGTGAAGTACAACACTACCTGAGCGTGTAAACTCAATTAGATTGCCACTCTGATCCAGTTTGTCTCTCGTTGCCTCTATCTCCTCTCTTGTTCCAGTCTTCTCTATAACGATATATTTCGGAGTGAGTTCTACCATCCTTGCACCAAATTGGTTTAGGATTGTGTCAACACGCTCACTACCGCTGAACATATCTGAAGCGACTTTGTAGAGCGCAATCTCTTGTGTTATCAGATCATTTGAGTCGTAGTAGCTAACCTCTAGTACCTCCACGAAATTACTAACGTGTTTGGTTATCTTAGTTATTGTCTCAAGTGATGTATAAGATGAGATAACAAACATACTAATCCCCTTAATTGAAGATTCTGATACCTTTAGACTCTCAATATTTATTTTACGTCGAAGATAACAAGTAGTTATCCTATTTAGAACACCGATTTGATTCTCGGTAAATGCTATTAGTATATACTCTTTATTCATAATTATCTGCTATTTGTAGATTAATTTTGATAACGATGCTCCTGCTGGAACCATTGGGAATATATTTTCTTGAGCCATTACTCGTATCTCAAGAAGGTACGAACCCTCTGCATTCACTAACTCTTCGAGTGCTTTGTTAAGCTCTGCTGGTGATGATACTTGGGCTGCATTAATATTGTAAGCCTTTGCAATTGCAACAAAATCAGGATTTGCTAAGTTGGTGAATGAGTAGCGTGCATCGAAGAATAACTCCTGCCATTGACGTACCATACCTAAGAATGAGTTGTTAAGAACAATCATTTTAAGCCCTAGATTCTCTTGCATTATAGTTCCTAACTCTTGGATGTTCATCTGAAATCCGCCATCACCCATAATTGCAACAACTTCTCTCTCTGGAACTCCAACCTTTGCTCCAATCGCAGCTGGAAGACCATATCCCATAGTACCTAGACCTCCTGATGTTATGAAACTACGAGTGTGGTTGAATCTTGAGTACAGAGCACTAAACATCTGATTCTGTCCAACATCTGTAACTATTATAGCGTTTGACTCCTCTGCAATAGCAAGTTGTTGTACAACCTGAGCCATGGAGATATACTCACCTTTAGGATCACCACAATTGTCTGTGACTTCACGCTTCTCCTCTGCATCCATATCACTAGCAAAGGTGAACCAGTCTGCTCTCTCGACGTGTTTAATCCCTTCAGTTAAAAGTTGTATTGCTTCCTTAGCATCCGCTTTAATAGGGAGGTCAACACGTAAATTTTTACCTAATTCAGCTAGGTCAATATCAATATGTATTATCTTTGCATTCGGAGCATAGCTCTTGACATCTCCAGTTATACGATCACTAAATCGCATCCCAATAGCAATGATAAGATCACTATCTTGTGTCATTCTATTTGCTGCGACATTGCCGTGCATACCCAAATTCCCAATAAATAGAGGGTGATTATTTGGTACTGCCGATATTCCCATAAGAGTTGACGCAATTGGAAGGTTTCCTCTTTCGGCAAATAATATAAGTTCCTGCTCAGCATTAGATAGTTTTATCCCTTGACCTATAATTAAAAGAGGCTTTGCAGCACTATTAATCATATCTATCGCACTATCTATTGCGCTGTGGTCAATTATTGGTGTTGGAAGGTAGCTTCTTAGGTATGTACATGGCTCATATGAGAATTCAGCCTCCTCAATTTGGGCATTTTTTGTTATGTCAATTACAACTGGTCCTGGACGTCCAGAACGTGCAATGTAGAACGCTTTTGCTATTGCCCCAGGGATTTCAGATGCTGATGTAACTTGAAAATTCCACTTTGTGATCGGAGTTGTCATACTTACCATATCAGCCTCCTGAAATGCATCACTTCCCAGCATCGCAGCAGGAACTTGTCCCGTAATACAGACGATAGGCGTTGAATCTAACATCGCATCTGCAATACCAGTTATGAAATTTGTTGCTCCAGGTCCAGAAGTTGCTAAACATACTCCTACTTTTCCTGTTGCTCTAGCAAATCCTTGCGCTGCATGGACTGCACCTTGTTCATGTCTCGTTAATATATGTCTAATTCGAGTACTATAGTCATACAGACTGTCATATACAGGAATTACTTGTCCTCCTGGATAGCCAAATATTATATCTGCACCTTCAGCTATTAGCGAAAGCAATAGAGCCTCTGCACCCTTAACTTTTTTTGTATTTGCCATATTTGTAGAGTCTTAGATTATTTAGATAAGGTTTAAACTAGTAGTTAATTTAAACCTTATCTAAAGTAAGATTAGTCAGTAGAACGTAAGTTTTATGAGTTGTGTTGTTTTTAGAGAGGTTTGGAGCTCTAAATAACGCTATTCATTTATAATTCTAACAGCACCTTTATCTGCCGATGAGACCATTGAAGCATAGGCCTTTAACGCCTTACTAATGACTCTCTTTCTCGATAAAGGAGCGTATGTGACGACTTTACTCGCTCTGAGTAGTAGCTCCTCGTCACTCAATTGAACATTGATAGTTCTGTTTGGTATATCTATAATGATTTTATCGCCATCTTCAATTACTGCAATCTCTCCTCCTGCCGCAGCTTCGGGTGAGACGTGTCCGATAGATAGCCCTGAAGTTCCTCCGCTAAATCTACCATCTGTAATCAGTGCGCATACTTTGTCTAACTTTACACTCTTTAGGTATGACGTTGGATATAGCATCTCTTGCATACCAGGACCACCCTTAGGTCCTTCATATCTTATGATGATAACATCGCCAGCTTGCACCTTGCTACCAAGGATTCCTGCACACGCCTCTTCTTGAGATTCAAAAACTTTTGCTGTACCCTCAAAGTGTAGGATAGAGCTATCAACCCCAGCAGTCTTGACAATACATCCACTCTTTGCAATGTTACCTTTTAGAACTGCTAATCCACCATCTTTAGAGTATGCATATTCTGCTGAGCGGATACATCCTTGCTCACGATCAGTGTCTAGCTCCTTGTATTGGTTATTTTGTGACCCTAGTACTAGATTGAATACTCCTCCAGGAGCAGCATGTGCTCTCGTGATAGCCTCTTGTGAGACAGCTGGATTTAGTATGTCATTATCTTCTATTGCCGCTTTTAGTGTCGGATAATCGACTCTATATGCTGTTGTATCTAATAATCCTATCTTGTCAAGTTCTCCTAATATAGAGAGAATTCCCCCTGCACGATTAATATCCTGAATGTGGTATGAGCTGCTTGGAGCAACTTTACACAATACTGGAATTTTTCGTGAAAGATTGTCAATATCATTCATTGTGAAGTCAACCTCTGCCTCGTGTGCTATTGCTAATAGATGGAGTACTGTATTTGTCGATCCACCCATAGTAATATCTAGTGACATTGCATTCATAAATGCCTCTTTTGTCGCTATTGAGCGGGGAAGAATATTGTCATTATCATTAAAGTAGTGGTCATTTGCATTTCTTACGATAAGATCAGCCGCTTTCATAAACATCGACTCTCTCTCAGCGTGTGTTGCAAGTACAGTTCCATTTCCTGGAAGGGATAGACCAAGAGCCTCTGTTAAGCAGTTCATTGAGTTTGCAGTGAACATTCCAGAGCAACTTCCACACGTAGGGCAAGCTCCAGCTTCAACTCTCTCTAACTCATCGTCTGGAGTAGTGTCGTCTGCACCTTTGACCATTGCATCTACAAGGTCCATATACTTACCATCAACCAAACCTGCCTCCATAGCTCCTCCTGATACAAATACAGATGGAATATTTAGGCGCATTGAAGCCATTAACATTCCAGGAGTTATTTTATCGCAGTTTGAGATACATATCATTGCATCGGCACAGTGAGCATTAACTACATACTCAACACTATCGGCAATAATATCTCTTGAAGGGAGTGAATAGAGCATTCCGCTATGACCCATAGCGATTCCATCGTCAATTGCTATCGTATTAAATTCTGCTGCAAAGCAACCCAGCTCTTCAATTCTTGCCTTGATCTGTTGACCTATGTTGTGTAGGTGTACATGACCTGGAACAAATTGAGAAAATGAATTCACAATAGCAATTACGGGTCTCCCCATATGCTCACTCTTCATACCATTTGCACGCCATAATGTTCGTGCCCCTGCCATTTTTCTACCTTGTGTTGATGTATTACTTTTGAGTACTCTCATTTTTTTTTGTATATTTGACCCTGTTTGTAGTTGGTTTAATACTTATAAACTGTGTGTAAATTATGGCCTTTAGTGTAATTCCATAGTTAGTATATAAGTTTTTTGTGAAAATAACCATGTTTAATGTTATTTAAGTAACAAATTGCAATACATGCTTAGTCGCTTTCACTTACAAAGTTATAATTTTTTACCTAATTAATAGATAAGTAAACTAATATTTTTTAAATAATATAAAAATGGAGAGAGAATACGTACCTTTTGTTAACGAACTAATAGAGTTAGCAATTAGAGAAGATATTGGAGATGGTGATCACACATCATTAAGTACGATACCTGCTGATAGTCATGGTAGAATGAAATTACTTGTGAAGCAAGATGGTATCATTGCAGGTATTGAAATTGCAAAGATAGTCTTGCTGAGACTAGATGCTGATATTATTTTTGAACAGTTGATTAATGACGGAGATAGAGTCTCTGTTGGAGATGTTGCGTTCTATGTTCAGGGGAGAACCATTACTCTATTGCAGTCGGAGCGCATATTGCTGAATATTATGCAGCGTATGAGTGGAGTCGCAACACAAACGGCTGTATATGTAGATGAGTTAAAGGGGTTGAAGTGTAAGGTGCTAGATACAAGAAAGACGACTCCAGGAATGAGGGTTTTAGATAAAATGGCAGTGAAACTAGGTGGTGGTGAGAACCATCGTATGGGGCTGTTTGATATGATCCTTATTAAGGATAACCATATTGATTTCGCGGGTGGAGTGACTGCGGCTATAACTAGAGTTAAGGAGTATCTTAGTGAGAAGGGTAAGGCTATTAAGATTGAGGTTGAAGTGAGAACAATGTCAGATATTGACGAGGTGTTGGCTTTGGGTGGTGTTGATAGAATTATGCTTGATAACTTTACGCCAGAGATGACAAAAGTAGCCGTGGCTAAGATAGATGGAGCGACTGAGGTCGAATCTTCGGGTGGTATCACTTTTGATACATTAAGAGAGTATGCTGTGTGCGGAGTAGATTATATATCGGTAGGTGCACTTACTCACCAGATTAAAAGTTTGGATATGAGCTTAAAGGCTTACTAAGGTTGAATATAACACCACCTCTGATAGTGTAGTGCACTATTGATAAAGTGGGGTAGTTCAAAAAATATAGTTTTACATCAATATAAAATATGATTTGTGGTATGATTCTTGACGTCATAACTGCAAGTCATATTTTGTATTTATAACCTATACGTCTAATTATTATCGCATATGTTTAAAAATGTATTATCTATATTATTGTTTTCACTATTGCTTATATATGGTTGCTCTACTACACCCACTAAGACTGATAGTGTAAGACCCGTTAAGCTGTATAAAACAGAATCTTTAGGTAGGATAAATAAAGATTTTGCTGGGATGTCTGTTGCCGAAGAGATTGCAGAGCTTGCATTTAGGGTCTCAGGGCAACTCATTCTTCTCGATATTGAGGATGGTAGGAGTGTCGATAAAGGTTTTCTAATTGCACGTTTAGATCCTCGTGATTTTCAGTATAAGGAGGATGCTGCACGCTCAGTGATGGTGAGTGCAAAGGCTCGCTTTGAGCGCATGGGGAGACTTTTGAAACACCAAGCAGTATCTACACAAGATTTCGAAATCGCTCAAACTCAATACGAGGAGAGTAAATCGGCATTCGAAAATGCCCAAGGTGCGCTGGAGGATACCAGACTATACGCACCATTCTCTGGGAATATTGAGAAAACATATATGAATAACTACCAACGAGCAACGGCTGGAGAGCCAGTTGTGAGATTGGTCTCTCCTCGCACTGCAAAAGTGAGGTTCACAATGCCTGACAACTCATTGTCTCTATTGTCACTGCCTGATATGAAACTGTCTGTTGCATTTGACAACTATCCTGATGTTCTATTCTCTGCATATCTGCATGAGTATGTATCCTCCTCTTCTGATGCGACAGGAATTCCTGTTACTATTATACTTGATGACTCAAGAGTTAATAATGGTAAGTACAAAATAACACCAGGGATGTCGTGTAATATCAATATGAAAATTGAGAATAAAAGTAGAGAGGGTATGACTGCTGTTCCAGTGAATGCTATATATTCTCCCGCAGCGGGAGGTACTATGGTTTGGGTATGCGATGCCGATGGTGTTGTGCGTACGCAGAGTGTAGAACTTGGAGATATATTTGGAAGTGATATGGTGACGGTGAAGAGTGGTCTTGCTCCAGATACAGAGGTTGTATCTGCTGGAGTGTACAGACTCAGTGAGGGTGAAAAAGTTAAAGTACTTAAATAGTTATTGATTATGAATATACCTAAATATTCGTTAGATAATAGTAAGGTTATTTGGTTCTTTCTTGCTGTGATGTTGATTGGAGGGGTTATTGCCTTTAATGAACTACCAAAGAAGGAGGACTCTCCGTTTGTTATTAAAACTGCGGCAATCATTACTAGGTATCCAGGAGCAACTCCAGACGAAGTTGAGAGGCTAATTACAGAGCCTATTGAGAGAGAGATTCAGACAATGCGAAATGTCTATAAGATAAGTTCGGACTCATACTATGGGTCGTCTAAGATAATGATAGAGCTTGATCCTGCGACAAACTCAGAGGATATGCCTCAAATGTGGGATGAGTTGCGTAGGAAAGTTCTCAATGTACAGCCACAGCTGCCGCAAGGAGCTTCATCTATAAGTGTGTCGGATGACTTCGGTGATGTGTTTGGAATATACTATGGCTTGACTGCCGATGAGGGTTTTAGCTCTGATGAGTTGAGAGATTGGGCGCAGTTGGTAAAAAAAGAGCTCGTGACCATACCAGGAGTACAGAAGATTACTCTGTACGGAGAGCAAGTCCCTGTTGTGAACCTCTCTATTACTCTCTCTGAGTTGAGTAAATTGGCTATATCATTAGATGAGATAGTCGCAATTCTCAGAGTGCAGAACACCCTAATTAATAGTGGCGAAAAAGTTGCGGGGAGTATGCAGATTAAAATCGTAGAGTCGGGAACATACGGAAGTATCGATGATATTGCAGATCAGGTGTTGACCATGAAGAGTGGTCGTCAGATAAGATTGGGTGATATTGTAACGGTTGAAGAGGGGTATTTAGAACCTCCCGCTACTTTGATGCGTGTTAATGGAGAGAGAGGTATCGGAATTGGTGTGTCAACTAATCAAGGCGAGAATGTTGTCGAGGTTGGTGATAGGGTGACTGAGGCGTTGGATAAAATTTATGCGCAGATGCCAATCGGGATAGAACTTGTCGCACTCTACCCAGAAAATGTAATTGCACGTGAGGCAAATAATATATTTATTGTCAACCTTATGGAGTCTATACTGATCGTAATCCTTGTGATTATGCTTGTTATGGGGCTTCGTGCGGGGATTTTAATTGGTAGCTCTCTGTTGTTCTCCATTGGGGGAACTCTATTAATAATGATGTTTGTTGGAGAGGGGCTTAATCGAACCTCTTTAGCGGGATTTATAATTGCAATGGGGATGTTGGTCGATAATGCAATTGTTGTGGCGGACAATGCAATGGTTAGTATGCAGAGAGGGGTTAAGCGGAGAGAAGCTCTAATAAATGGTGCTGTTGCTCCTCAGTGGGGACTCCTTGGGGCCACGGTTATAGCTATTTGTTCATTCTTGCCACTCTATCTTGCGCCATCTTCGGTTGCAGAGATTGTTAAGCCATTATTTGTTGTTCTTGCCATATCATTAATATTAAGTTGGGTTCTTGCTCTTAGTCAAACGCCTCTGTTTGGCTCGTTTATGCTAAAAGAAGTCAGCCCAGATAGTGTGAAAGAGCCATATACATCAAAATTCTATAAGAGTTTTGATTCGCTACTATCAACTCTACTTAGACATAGAGTTCTAACTCTTATGGGGGTTGTTGGTCTGTTTGTTTTGTCTCTTGTCATTATGGGGACTATGCCGCAGAACTTCTTCCCAAATCTGGATAAACCATACTTTAGAGCCGATTGTTTTATGCCTGAAGGGTATAATATTAGGTACATGGAGAGGAATATGAAGAGTGTTGAAGAGTGGTTGGTAGAGCAGCCAGCGGTCAAGAACGTATCTATAACAATGGGGAGTTCGCCACCTAGATACTACTTAGCGAGTAGCTCTTTTGGTCCTAAGCCTAACTTTGCCAATATTCTTGTTGAGCTTACAACTAAAGACTCAACTAATGTGTTAGAGTCTAGATTTAATGAGTATGTCTCATCTAATTATCCAGATATATTGCTCCGCTCGTCACTATTCAAACTCTCGCCAGCAGTGGAGGCTTCAATAGAAATGGGATTTATCGGGGATAATGTTGATACACTTATCGCACTGACCTCAAGAGTGGAGGCTATAATGAAAGATATTCCCGGAAGTGATAAGGTGCGAAATAGTTGGGGGAATAGAGTGCCAACGTGGGCACCAAATTACTCGCAGGTTAAAGGTGCAAGGGTTGGGATCAATAGAGAGAGCGTGGCTAAGGAGTTGAATCTTGCTACTAATGGATACAATGTTGGAGTCTTTAGGCGTAAGGATCAGTTTATGCCAATATTGATGAGAGATGAAAATATGAAGGGCTATGATTTGAGTAATATGCGAACAGTTCCAATTATGACCCCTAAAGGAGTGGTTCAGCCATTGGAGCAGGTTGTTACTAGTTTCGACTACTCATATGAATTTAATCAAATAAAGAGATATAATCGCCAGAAAGTGATGATGGCGCAGTGTGATCCGCAAAGAGGTGTCAACACAAAGGAGCTGTTTACTCAGATTTACGATAGAGTACAAAGTGATGTCGTTATCCCTGAGGGATATGTATTTAAGATTTTTGGTGAGGAGGAGTCGCAGGAGCAATCTAACTCTGCTCTAGCAGCAAATATGCCACTGACATTTATATTGATCTTTATAACGTTACTGCTTCTGTTTAAGGATTATAAAAAACCAGCAGTGATATTACTAATGGTTCCGATGGTATTTATTGGAGTTGTTCTTGGGCTGTTGGTAATGGGTAAGATGTTTGACTTCTTTGCAATGCTTGGGTTGTTAGGACTGGTCGGGATGAATATAAAAAATGCCATAGTCTTGGTCGATCAAATTGATGTAGAGGCGGCAGAGGGTAAGGAGCCTTATGAGGCGTTGATGAGTGCAACACGCTCTCGTATAATTCCTGTTGTTATGGCGTCAGGAACAACGATACTTGGTATGTTACCTCTTCTGTTTGACTCAATGTTTGGAGGTATGGCGGCTACCATAATGGGAGGATTGTTTGTTGCAACACTACTCACTATATTAGTATTGCCAATTACATACGCACTATTTTTCAAAATTAAAGTACCTAAAAATTAAACCTTATGAAGAGAGTATTGATAATATGTTTAGGGTATCTCTTTATTGTGGGGAGCTCTTTTGCTCAGGAGGTCATCTCGCTAGAGATGTATCGTGATGCAGTTTTGGCAGATAGCTATGAGATTGAAGTGGATGTGTTGGCAGAGATGTCGCTGGAAGAGAAAAAGAGTGCTCTGAAAAAAGCATTTCTACCATCATTAAATGCTACGGGGGATTTTTCGTTGAATGTAATAGAGAAGACGATGCAAATTGGAGATATTAATGCCAAATTGAAACCATATTCATTCACATTGCAACCACAAATAATACAGACAATATATGGAGGGCATAGCGTTCAGAATAATTATAAGCGTGTTCAGATTGAGCTAGATATGGCAAAAATGGCTACTCTATATACTGTGTCTGAAATTATATATGCCGCAGAGTATGCTTATTGGAATTTGGCTTCAAATAGAGCCTATTTGGATGCATCGAAGCAGTATGTGGAGATAATCAAAGAGCTTAGGGGGATTATTGAACTTCGCTTTGAGGATGGGTATATAAGTAAGCGTGATCTCTTAATGACAGATGTGCGATTGGGAGAGGCTGAGTTCTCTCTTATTAGTGCACAAGAGACGTACGATATATCTTTGAGTAACTTTAATACGCTAATGGGCGTTGATTTGGACACACCATATAAAATAGATGCAGATGTTATGATTGTCTCTGTTCTGCCGCAACGAATAGAGGAGGATAGCCTTCTTGAGTATAGAGCCGATTACTCTGCCTCAATAAAGCGTGTTGAATATGAGAAGTATGGAGTTAAATCATCAAGGTCTGCATATAATCCTCAAGTAGTTGGCGGTGTTAGTGGAGCATGGCGAAGTAATACCCCCAATGTAAGAGGAGGAACTCGACTTGATGCTTATCTGTTTGTAAGGGTCTCGGTTCCAATATTCGCATGGGGAGAGCGTCGTAATATTGTGAATATTGCTCGAAATAAATACCTTAATTCAAAATTGGAGAGTGATAATATGAAAGACGATATCATTCAAGAGGAGGATGTTGCTTGGGTCTCTATTGAGCGGAGCGGTCAGCAGGTAGATAAATCTGTGGTTAATCTACAACTAGGTAGGGATAACTTAGAGCTTAATACGTATAGTTACAATGAGGGGCAGATACCTATCTCAGATGTCCTCTCGGCTCAGCTGTCTTGGTTGCAACTCTACACCAATGCAATAACGGCAGGATATAACTATAAGGTATCCAAGGCACAATACAGAAGAGCAGTTGGTAATTTGACATTCTAAGGTTGCGAGAAGGAAAACGAAGTTTTCAAAAAAGTTTAATAAAACTTCTTTGAAAACTTCGTTTTCCTCATTATATTTTCATACTTTTGTGAAAGTGATGGGTGTGAGAAAGATTACATTTTCATCACCCTTTATCTTAATATATTATATTATGCGTCAAAATTATTTGATTTTATTACTACTTACTATCTCCGTATCAATATACGGACAACCTACTAAGTATAGCTCTTTTTATAGAGGAGTGGAGCTGTACGAAAAACAGATGTATAGTGCTGCTCAGTTTGAGTTCGAGAAGGCTCATACGGATGAGATAGAGCATTTGAATGGCGAAAAAGTAGACTTTTATAGAGTTATGTGTGCCGCACAGCTATCCCAGCAGAGTGCAGAACAAGAGATTTTAAATTTCATATCTAACTATCCTAATTCAATATATTTAGATCAAATAAATATAATGTTAGGTCATATATTCTATATGAGAGGGGACTACGTAGATGCCGCAAATACATATTTGGCGATTGAAAATCATGACTTAACAAAAGATGCTAAGGATGAGTTCTATTTTAGATTAGGGCACTCTCTATTTAATAGTCAAGAGTATGAAAAAGCGTATAAAGAGTTCAGTCGTGTAGGTGTAAATAGTAAATATGCATCTCATGTGAAGTATCACATGGCTTACATGAATTATATTGAAGGTAACTATAATGAAGCAAAATCTCAATTTGCAGAGCTATCTAGTGAAGAGGCATATAGTGACATTATTCCATTCTATATATTACAGATAGAGTTTCTACAAAATAATCATCAATATGTAGTTGAAAACGGAGTTGAGCTGTTAAACGCAGTGCATGGTGAGAGAGCAAAAGAGATTGCAAGGGTACTTGCTCAATCGTGGTTCAATTTAGGAGACTACTCAAAAGCATTAGATTATATCGTAAACTATCAGGAGTTAGATGGTAAGATGGGGCGTCAAGAGATGTACCTACTTGGCTTTTGTACCTATAAGATGCAAAATTATGATAAAGCAGTAGGTAGTCTTCAAAAGGCTTGTGGCCCAAATGATGAGCTTACACAAAATGCTGCATATCATCTTGCAGATTGCTTCTTGAGGATGGGTGATAGACGAAATGCAATAGCATCATTCTCGATGGCTTCAGAGGCAAAATTCAATAAAGTTATTGCAGAGGATGCTCTATTTAACTATGGAAAACTTCAGTATGAATTGGGTGGTGGCGTATTTAATGAGGCGATAAATGTTCTGCAAAAGTATATTACAACTTATCCTGAATCGATTAGGATTGAAAAAGTTAGAGAGTATCTAGTTTCGGCATATTATAACTCTAATAATTATGAAGCGGCATACGATGCGATTCAGTTGATCCCAAATCCAGATAATAATGTGAGAGCTGCAATGCAGAAAATTACATATTTTAGGGCTTTGGAGTTCTTTAATGAAGGAGACGACACGAAAGCATATGAACTGTTGGATAAGTCGGCAAGTAATAGGTTTAACCCTAAGTACACTGCTCTAGCGTCTTTCTGGATGGCAGAGATTCTATACAGAAAGGGTGATTATAAGGGTGCTATCACGAAGTATAAAGTATATCAGAGGTTGTCTCCAAGCTCTGAAGTAGAGCATACTATGACGAATTACAGCTTGGGCTACTGCTATTTTAATATGCAAGAGTGGGCTAATGTTGTTAGCTCTATGGAGACGTTCTTGTCTGCGTATAAAAAGAGTGACAGTTACAGAGCAGACGCTTTGAACCGATTGGGAGATGCATATTTTAGTGCGACATCTTATGTTAAAGCCTTTGATACATACAGCTTGGTATCTAAGTTTGGAACTCCTGAGAGATTCTATGCTCAGTACCAAAGAGCAATCATGCAAGGTCTTATAAAACAAACTGCAGCAAAAATAGAGTCATTAAAGAGTATCATCTCTGCTGGTAATGGAGATTATGTTGATGACGCTATGTATGAGCTAGGGCGTACATATATAGGGCAAGAGAGATACAAAGAGGGTGCTAATACTTTGGAGAGATTTGTTCAGCGCTATCCAACGTCACCAGAGTATATTAATGCTATCTCTGAATTGGGTCTTGTCTATGAGAATTTAGGTGACGATGCAATGGCTATGAAGTATTACAAAATGGTCGTTGGTTCAGCTCCTAACTCTACAAAGGCTAAAGACGCAATGATTGGACTTAAAGGGATGTACGTAAACTCGAATGATGTTGATGGATATGTTGATTTTGTTGAAGAGAGCGGTGTCATTACCGAAATAGGGGCAATTGAGCGTGATTCACTATCATTTAGTGCGGTTGAGAGGTTGTATGCATCGGGTAACCCAAAGGCAAAACAGGCGATTGGAGAGTATATTGCAGATTTTGAAAAGGGTATATTTGTTCCTAATGCACTCTATTACTACTATGTTTGCCAGTTGAGAGACAAAGAGATTGATGGGGCAATATCTACACTTCAAAGGTTAGATTCATTACACCATAATGAGTATACTGTAAGAGGATTAGAGAAGTTGTCAGTTCTATCGTTTGAGAATAAAAAATATGATATAAGTCGAGACGCTTACCGAAAATTATCGGAAGTAGCAGTTAATCCAACTACATCTTCAAAAGCACTTGAAGGCTACTTAAAGAGTGTTGAGATGTTAGGTAATGATGATGACCTTATGGCAGCGTGTGAGTATGTTATTTCAGCCCCAACTTCAACTGTTGAAGTTCGTAACTTAGCAAAATTTGATAAGGCTAAAATATTTACGAAAAGAGATGATACAAAATCTGCTCTTGCAATATATGAGGAGCTAAGTGCTAAACCTAAGAGCTCTTATGGTGCAGAGTCTGCGTATATGGTTATTGAGGATCGTTTCAATAAAAAACGCTATGATGAGGCTGAGAAATTAGTATTAGCTCTATCTGGATCAAACACAACTCACTCATATTGGTTGGGTAGAGCCTTTGTTATTCTAGGTGATACTTATATTGCTAAAAAGGATATTTTCCAAGCACGAGCAACTCTGCAAAGTATTGTGGACGGATACTCTCCTTCGGATGATGGGGTTGTGGATGCAGCTTTAGAGCGTATCAAAAACCTTGAAACGATTAAAGAAGAGACTCCAAAAGAGCCTGTGTCAGCGGATACGACCTCAATTGAGGTCGCTCCAAGTGAGACTGCAACAGTACAATAGAGTTTTATAGTGTTATAAATTGAGATTTTATAGAAAACGAAATTAATATTCCCTAATCATATGAAAAAATTATCAATTATATTGATTCTAGTTTTGTCTTTTTTCACTGCTTCGGCTCAAGATAGAAGTGAGGAGCTTGAGAAACAAGTAGAGGTAACAAAAGATTATATCCCCGATGTAAATAGAGCTGTAAAGTTATCTGTCGCACCGAGAATGGTTGATACTGTCTCTTTGAGACCTGAGATCGACTACTCAATAACTTCGACGGCATGGCTTGGGAACTTTGGCATTACTGCGATTAATCCAGTAAAACTTAGGAGTGCTTCTTTTAAAGAGTACCCTTTTCTATACGTCAAGGCTGGATTGGGCTACCCAAGCGGAACGGTATTGGATAGTTATTATGTTGGTGGTGATGGTGAAACGTCTATGTATGGAGCATCGATTAACCACAATGGAGATTACGGAAAGATTAGAAATGATCTAGGTAATTCAATTCGCTCAACTACTATGAATAATGAGTTTAGTCTATTTGGTGCTAAGAGTTGGGACAGAATCGAATTAGGTGGAAATATAGATTACAATTATGACCTATTCACTGATTATGGGCAATTTTATATTCCTGGAATACTGTTGATGAATAACGATTATGGTCCCTTGAATGCCTCTACAATTGGCTATCAAACGCCTGAAGCCTCTATATGGTTCGGAAATGACTTTACGGATATGGACGAATTTAATTTTAGAGTTGATGCAGATCTTTACTACTTAAAGGATAATGCTGATGCTGCGGAGTTAGGGTTTAATCTGGGACTAAAGTTGGGTAAGGAATTTGCAGAAAAACATACTTTACTTTTGGCTATTGATTATGACCTATATAGTGGTAAGGATGAATTGAACGATTATAGAAATAGTATTTTTAGTATTACCCCCCAATACAAACTTGAGACTGAAAAGATCTTAATGAGTTTAGGTGCTGAGATTGCGGTTGATAATGTTGAAGGGCATGATACTAAAGTAAGAGTTCTCCCTAAATTTGATTTTGAATTAAAGTTAACTAATAGTTATATCATCCCTTTTGTATCTATTGATAGTCGTTTACATAGTAATAACTTTAGAAATAATATTACTGAAAATCCATATATTCTACCTCTTCCATTTGTTGAGAACAGTGAGTTTTATGACTTTATGGCGGGAGTTAAGGGTAATTTTACTCCAGCAACAGAGTATAAATTTAATGTCGGTTACTCATTGTTGAGAGACTATCATGTTGTCGCAAATCTATACACAGTAGGTTCTACAGCTAGATTTGTTCATGTTCCTACGTTGACGGATAATGGAGGATGCTTTACTGTTGGAGGCGAGGTTGTTGGACGAATTAATAGTCGATTTTTTTATGATGTCTCGGCAAATTATTATAAGTATTCAATGGATAATGTTGAGCATGCATCGGGTAGAGCGAATTATGATGCAGAGTTGAATATGAACTATGCATTCAGCAGTAGCTTTAGAGCTAAGGTCGGTGCACAACTTATTGGAGACAGATATTTCTATGTATTAAATAACGCTACCATAGATGGGGGCGCTATTGGATCGTCGTCTCCAACAACTTTAGTCGAGAAGGTTGATCCCGTAGTCAATTTAAATGTAGGGTTAGATGTCGATGTTAGTCGAAGAACAACAATATTTCTTGAAGCTAATAACGTCTTAGGAAGTAAGTTGTATAAATATAATCACTACCAATCAATTGGAGTAAACTGTACCGCAGGAGTAAAGATTGCATTTTAATCTAACTATTGTAGAGGGTTTCTTCTACATGATTTACTGAATTTTAGCGAGAGACCTTGTGAGGTCCTCGCTTAGTTTTATAAATTAATAGATATAATCTTAGGGTTATATTGTAACTTATATAGCCGATAGGCTGTAAATTCAACAATAATATCTATATTTGCACTCGCAAAATATATTAGGAAAATATGACAGGAATACGCCTGACTCCGACATCGGAGAATACATTTAGAATACAATATACATCGTCTCAGTTTAATCTAGGCAAAATATTGGAGAGTTCAAAGGAGTTTGAACTTGATGGAGATATTGAACTTGCATGTAATATGCGTTTCGAGGCTTTTCAGCAGCTTATGGAATCTATTCCAGATGATGAGGAGATCACTCTTGATTGGGACTCTATTGAGAATCAAAATGCACTTTTATTAATAAATTACTCTGCAATAGATCACTTCTTAGTAGGTGATTTCGAGATGAGTGCAGCTATGTTAGAGTTCATATTGGAGCTAGATCCAGAGGATCATCTTGAGGCTACAAAGAGACTAGCATACTCGTACATCGCACTAGAGGAGTATGAGTTGTATGATGAGATAATTAATGATATTAGTGACAAGTATGTGGAAAAAGAGCTCCTTAATATCTGGAGTGAGTATCGACGTACAGGAAAAATAGCTGAAGGTGAGATGATTCGCTTTAAGAAGAGTTTTCATGTCTACTACGAAGAGTTTAAGCTTGATGAGCACCCAGTGTCAAATGAGTATCTTAATGATATTGAGACGGAGCGTCCATCGAGAGAGTCTTTAGCTAGAGAGCTATGGTTACAAACGGAACATTTGTGGATTCTGCATCCTGACTTCATTGAGGAGTTGAAAAAACATTAGTATTATATATGGAGTATGCTTGGGGCGGTGTTAGACGATTTAATAGTTATTCGGGATATTTCAAGAGAGTGTTCGGTTGTCGTGTTCAGAAATTATCTGTAAATGCAGGGTTTACCTGCCCTAATAGAGATGGAACGTTAGCGCATGGAGGGTGTACGTTTTGTAATAATGAGGCGTTTACTCCATCCTATTGTACAACCGATAAGAGGGTAACAAAACAGATTGAAGAGGGTATTGAGTTTCACCTCAATCGATATAGAAAAGCCGAGAAGTTTCTAGCATACTTTCAATCTTTTTCAAATACACATGCGCCACTTGAGCAGTTGAAAAAGATATATGATGAGGCACTTACCCACCCAATGATTACGGGGTTAGTTATAGGAACTAGACCCGATTGTGTGGATGAAGAGAAATTAGACTACTTTGCTGAGTTGGCAAAAAAGTACTACGTCACTATCGAATATGGTGTAGAGTCGTGTTATGATGCTACGTTGAAGGATATTAATAGAGGACATGACTTTGAGTGTGCAAAACGAGCTATCGAGATGACCGCTGAGAGAGGCTTGCACTCTGGTGCACACTTCATATTAGGACTTCCTGGAGAGACGGATCAAATGTTAATAGACCAAGTCGAATTAATAAATTCATTACCGTTAGATACCATTAAATTCCATCAATTACAGATATTCAAGGGGACAACAATGGCAGATGAATATGTTGTTGATCCTGAGAAATTTCGGTATTGGGAGGTTTCGCAATATATAGATCTATTTATAGATATTTTGGAGAGACTTAGACCAGATTTAGTTGTTGAGCGATTTGCAAGTGAAGCTCCTCCACGCTACCATTTTGGTCGTAATTGGGGACTTATCCGCAACGAACAGCTCTTGTCAATGTTAGAGAAAAGGCTTGAAGAGAGAGATACATACCAAGGTGCACTGTATAAATAGAGTGTGTTCCTTGTAGCCACGTAGCAATTCTGTTGGTGGATAATCTATTGTAAAAAACAATTAAACTTGTTCTGTGTAGAGCTATCATGTAATTATTTTCGTATCTTGTGGTTATTACTTAACATATAAAAGAGTATTAATTATGATGCGAAGATGGGTTTATATATATGTATTACTTGCAGTCCTATTTATAATAGATGCTTTGGAGTGTTGCGGACCATTGTGGAGTTCTATATTACGTTTAGGATTATTTGGAATCATATGCTTCTTGATTGTTATGGAGCTTCTGAAACTAAAACAAATTCTAGTTATTAGGCTGGCAATGAAAGAGAGTGATCCTAATAAACGGATACGATTGTGTACTAAATTGGCAAAAATTAAGCCTAGATCGGTATTTGTATCTCTAGATCGTGGGGGTTTCTATCTAAAGCAGAATAAATATGACGAAGCACTAACTGATTTCAATAGAGTCGTAGAGTTGATGCCTAAGTTTGCAGTGGGTTACTCTAATAGAGCTGCAGTATACTTAGTGCAAAAGAGATATGATGAAGCACTAACGGATTTGAATAGAGCTATTGAATTGAATCCTAAAATTGCTGAGGCGTATTGTAATCGAGCTGGAGTGTACGCCAGTCAGAGTAGATACGATGAGGCTCTAGTTGATTTAAGTAAATCTATTGAATTGAAACCAAATTTGGCAGAGTCATACTGTAATCGGGGAGATATCTACATAAAGCAAGGAGAGTTGACTGATGCGATGAGGGAGTTGGTTCGAGCAAAGGAATTGAATCCTAATTTAGCAGATACGTACAAGAATATAGCAAATATATATATCCAAGAGAGTAGATTTGAAGAGGCTCTTGCTAGTGTTGATAAAGCTATTTTACTTAGTCCAAATAACCCTGAGTTTATAGAGACTAGAGATGGTATCATTAGTCGTATGGAGTATAATTTGTATTAATTGATGAATGTACTTTACGCCTCTAGCTGTTATGTAGGCTGATATGAGGTAAAAAAATATAATAAAATGCAGTGTAAATTTGCATAAGAATAAAAAATATACCTATATTTGTACCGAATATTTTAAACACAACAACAACACCAATAGATAAGGAGATGATGTTTTCGCCATTTTATACTCAGTTTTATTATTATTTCTACTTTCAAATGAGAGTTGAACTGGGCGGTGCGTGTTTATAAGCAAGCATATAAAATCTTAACTAATATAGTATAGAATCCCGGTCTCAGTATGATGATCGGGATTTTTTTTACATATACCTCTAGGGTTATATCTTCTGAAGAGAGTGATGAACTTAGAGGTGAAAATATAAGAAATATGAAAATAGCAATACAAGGTTATGAAGGGTGTTTTCACCAGATTGTAGCAAGAGAGTACTTCGGAGATGAGATTAACACACTATATTGTGCAACTTTCCGTGAGTTGGCAAGGAGAGTAAAGACGGGTGAGGCGGACTATGGTGTGATGGCAATTGAGAACTCAATTGCGGGGAGTATTATCCCAAATTACAGCATTCTTCAGAGTAATCAATTGCAGGTGGACGGAGAGGCATACTTGCCAATAGAGCAAAATCTAGTCGTTCTGCCAGATGTAGAGCTTGAAGATATAGAGGAGGTTCACTCACATCCTATGGCACTTTTGCAGTGTGTTGACTATTTAGATGCACACAAATGGAAGTTAGTAGAGAGTGAAGATACTGCTTTAAGTGCGCAAATTATCTCTGAACAGAAGATCAGAAATAGAGCAGGTATTGCTAGTTCACTGGCAGCGAAGTTATTTGGGTTGAAAATAATTGCGCCAGCGATTAATACGATAAAAAATAACTATACTAGATTTGTAATACTTAAAAGACACGATCACCATATCTCTTCAGATGCAAATAAAGCATCACTATATTTTAAAACAGACCATAAGCAGGGATCACTACTAAAGGTGTTGAATCAGATGGATGATCCAAGTATAAACCTCTCAAAGTTGCAATCATATCCAATTCCTAGTGAGCCTTGGAGCTATCTGTTTCATGTTGATATGGAGTTTGAGTGTTTGGATGATTACATTAGAATTTTGAATAAGTTGCAATTAACAGCAAAAGAGGTGCACGTTTACGGTGTTTATAAAAAAGGTAATAGAGAATAATATTATGAATAAGGGTTTATTAATAGATGTATCAGAGCGCATCTCAGGAGTAGGGGAGTACTATTTTTCAAGAAAACTTAGAGAGATAGAGGAGTTGAAAGCAGAGGGTAGAGAGATTGTAAGTTTGGGGATCGGCTCTCCAGATCGTCCTCCTCACCACACTGTTATATCTAAATTGACAGAGTCATCTCTATTGAGTACAACACACGCTTATCAGCCTTATAAAGGTGCAGCGGTACTGCGTGAAGGTTTTGCTAGTTGGTATCGTAATAGATATAACGTAGAGTTGAATCCTAGCAGTGAGATACTTCCACTTATCGGTTCGAAAGAGGGGCTTATGCACATATGTATGACCTACCTTGATAAGGGAGACAAAGTGTTAATCCCAAATCCTGGGTACCCAACATATCGCTCTGCAGTTACAATATCTTCGGGTATTTGTGTCGATTATAAGCTATCTGCGAAAAATGATTGGTTTCCTAATTTCGAAAAGATGGAGCGTGATGGTCTTGACGGCGTGAAGATGATGATTGTCAACTATCCGCAAATGCCTACTGGTGCGAAGCCAACGGAGGAGTTGTTTGAAAAACTTGTTGAGTTTGCAAAGAGGCATAACATCCTATTGGTGCACGATAATCCATATAGCTTTGTGAGAAACGATAAACCTATGAGTCTACTCTCTATTGAGGGGGCTAAAGATGTCGCTATTGAGTTGAACTCACTGAGTAAGAGTCATAATATGGCTGGATGGAGAGTTGGAGCTATTATCGGAGCAAAGGAGCGAATTGAAGATATTATTCGTTTTAAGAGTAATATGGATTCAGGAATGTTTCTTCCGATGCAAGAGGCTGCGGCTGTTGCCCTTAACCTTGGCGATGATTGGTATGAGGAGTTAAATTCTACTTACTATGCTAGAGAGTCTAAAGGTTACGAACTACTTGATGTACTGGGGTGTAAGTATAGAGCAGGGCAGGCTGGGCTATTCGTGTGGGCAGAGCTACCTGAAGATTTTGAGGGTGATTGCTACGATTTTTCTGATAATATTCTCTATAATTGTGGAGTGTTTGTCACCCCTGGAGGAATATTTGGAAGTGAGGGAGAGCGTTACATAAGAATATCTCTATGTGCAACGGAGCAGGTTATAGAGAGTGCAATAAGAAAAATAAAGGAAAATTTTAAACGATAATGATAACAGCGATTATTGGTATAGGTCTTATTGGAGGTTCATTCGCATTGAGTCTCAGAGACAACAACATAAGTAATACTATACTAGGAGTTGATAACTCAGATATAAATAGAAAGAAAGCTCTGGAATTAGGGTTAGTAGATAGGATGGTGACTATTGAGGAGGCTATTGAATGTGCCGACTTAATCGTTATAGCAACCCCCGTAGACTCGATTCCAATTCTTTCAGTTAAGCTACTTAATAAGATAAGTAAGCAGCAGATCGTAATGGATATGGGCTCTATAAAGAGTGAATTAAGTGAGATTATCGCACTTCATCCCAATAGAGATAGGTATGTCGCAACTCACCCTATGTGGGGTACAGAGCATAGTGGTCCAGAGTCCGCTGTGAAGGGTGCATTTACTGGAAGAACGGTTGTTATTTGCGACAAGGAGTTAAGTGCTGAAGATGCCTTAGCAACAGTGGTAGATATGTATGTGAAAATAGGTATGCGACCAAAATATATGAGCTCTGAGGAGCAGGATATGCACTCTGCATACATTTCTCATATATCTCACATCACATCTTTTGCTTTGGCACTAACTGTTCTTGAGAAAGAGCGTGAAGAGGAGCATATCTTTGACCTCGCAGGTGGAGGTTTTGAGAGTACGGTGCGTTTGGCGAAGAGTTCTCCTAAGACATGGGTTCCAATCTTATCGCAGAACAAATACAATATATTAGAGGTGTTAAGGGAGCATATTCACCAGCTACAAATTTTCAGAAAATTGCTAGAAAAAGATGATATAAAGGGTCTTACGGATATAATGACTAAGGCTAATACAATAACTAGAATATTAAAATAATTAAAATAGAAGTAATGGAAAAATTTAACCTAAAGGCAAAAAGACCTTTAATAATATCAGGTCCTTGTAGTGCGGAGACAGAAGAGCAGACATTAGAGACGTGCAAAAGACTTGCAGCAACGGGAAAAATTGATGTCCTTCGTGCGGGAATATGGAAACCTCGTACAAAACCAGGATCATTTGAGGGTGTAGGTATAAAGGGTTTGGCTTGGTTGGCTAAAGCTAGAGAGATAACAGGTCTTCCAATTGCAGTAGAGGTTGCTACGTCAAAGCATGTTGAGAATGCACTAGAGTTTGATGTTGATATTCTTTGGATCGGAGCACGTACAACGGTTAATCCATTTAGTGTTCAAGATATTGCTGACGCATTAAGAGGTACAGATAAAACTATACTTATCAAAAACCCAATGCATCCAGATATAGATTTATGGGCAGGTGCTGTGGCGAGACTTACAAATGTAGGTATTGACATAAATAACATTGGACTTATACATAGAGGATTCTCTCATTTCGGAAACAGTAAATTCAGAAACTCGCCAATGTGGCATTTAGTTGTTGAGATGAGAAATAGATTCCCTGATATGCCTATGATTTGTGATCCGTCGCATATTTGTGGATGTAGCGAACTTCTTCATGAAGTTTCACAACAAGCTGCCGATTTAAGATTTGATGGTTTGATTCTTGAGAGTCATATCTGTCCTTCAGAGGCACTAAGTGATGCTGCACAGCAGATTGTTCCTGAAGAGATGGGAGAGTTGATTAGCTCAATTAATTGGAGAGCAGACTCTGTTGACTCGGCAGATTACCTGAAAGAGCTTGATAATAACAGACAACAGATTGACCAAATTGACTCTGAGCTCTTCTATTTGTTGAACCAACGTATGCAAGTTGCAGATAAAATTGGTGCGCTGAAAAGAGATAATAACGTAGCTATTCTTCAGGGTGGACGTTGGAATAATATTGTTGATAAAGTAGTTGGCTCTAAGAAACTGAATCTAAGCGAGCCATTTATTCGCACTATTCTTGAGGCAATTCACCTTGAGAGTATTAGTCGTCAGAATGAGATAATGAATAAATAAACGTAGCTAGATCAAATACAGTGTGATAAATGGTGAGGAGTAGTACAAATATTCAAATACCAGTTACAAACTATATAGAGAGTGTGAATAACCCATACGGGTTATTTCGCACTCTTAATGTTATGGGGTGTTGCACTGATATGAGAGGTGATATTGAGTTGTATTGTGGAAATAAATCAGTGGTGTTTCCGATCATTGAAAACGGAACTAAAAAACGACTCAAATGTTATCTGAAAAATGCGTTGAGAAATGAACTTACTTCTCAATATCTATCTAATGTTAATACTCCTTATCTTGCAAAAGAGGCGTGGCTAAAGGATGAGATATATGTTTATGATATCACAGGAAATAGCTCATACAGAGATGTTAGTATTGCTGAGTGGCAAGAGGGGATGACTCTTAATACTGCCATAAAAAGATCAGCACTCATGGAGGATAAACCACGTTTAGAGTGGTTGTACGGTAAGTTTATTGAGCTAAGTTTGTGGTTACTCAAACAAGAGTGGGCACATGGAGATATTAAACCTGAAAATATTATTGTCACACAAGATGGCCTTACATTAATAGATCTTGATGCGGTGTATATCCCAGCATTTGCAGGAGATAACACAGATGAAATTGGAACACCAGGCTATCAACACCCTTTGAGAGATCGGGACTATTTCAATAAAAGTATTGATGATTATTCTATTGCAATGATTGCAACAATACTTGGGGTTTTAGTCCTTGATACAACTATATATGACAAAGATAAGGGTGGTGATTGTTGTCTTTTTCTTCCAGCAGATATTTTTGCTAACCGCTCGCAAAAATATAATGATATAAAACATACCTTTATTGATAATGGTGAATTCGGGTTGTTTCAGATTGCCGAGGCGTTATTGTCTTCAACTCCTGATATAGATAATATATATAATTTAGTCTGTAATTTGCAGCAGAAGCCAATTACTGAGATAGATCAAGAGTTTGTTGTATTTAATAAGTGTAGTAAATGGGGATACATGAGTGAGAGTGGGGAGGTACTCATTGAACCAATATTTGATACTGCGCATGAGTTTAGAGATGGTCTAGCCGCAGTAAATCTCGGTGGTGCATGGCAATATATAGATGTCAATGGACGACAGATTATAAATTGTAATTGGGCCACAAAAATTAAACATTTCAGTAATAACCTTGCTGCCGTTGAAGTTGGTGGAAGGTGGGGCTATATCAATAAAAAAGGTGATATGGTTATTGAGCCTCAATATGAGATGGCTGGTAATATGCGTAAAAAAACTGGTGCTGCTTTAGTGAAAAGTGGAGGTAAGTATGGATATATTAATCAGCAAGGAGGTTGGATAATTGAACCAGATCTTGAGTATGAAGCTGCTTTGTCTGCCTTTGAGAATAAACTATAAAAAAGTTCTATCAAACTCCCATCTCCAAAAATTTGATGAAACTTTCTAAAGTTTCACGCCGTAGGCAGTTCTGTCAAACTCACTCTCCAAAAATTTGATGAAACTTTCTAAAGTTTCACGCCGTAGGCAGTTCCGTCAAACTCCCATCTCCAAAAATTTGATGAAACTTTTTAAAGTTTCACGCCGTAGGCAGTTCCGTCAAACTAGACTACAAACTGCCTTTGGCAATAAACTTTGAAAAGTTTAATCAAACTTCTTTGAAAACTACGTTTTCGTAATTGTATTATTAGAAACTGTATGATTCTAGACCTTTAAATCCTCGTAAGAAATCACCAATACTCATTCTTTTTTTTCCTGCCATCTGCAACTCTTCAATGGTTAGATATCCGTTTCCACAAGCAACCTTAAAGAAAGTGCGTCCATCAGTAATAATTTCCCCACTAGAGTGTTTAAGCTCGTAATCTACCTCATACGTTGACTCGTATATTTTCACTTGAATTAGAGTGTTTGAACCCATCTCCCACATCTGCCCCCACGCTGCAGGATAGGGACTAAGTCCTCTTATGTGGTTGTGTATAAGCTCTACATCTTTAGCCCAATCTATCAAACAATCCTCTTTAAATATCTTTGGCGCAAGTTTAATTTCAGTAGAGCATTTATCTTGATTCGTAAGTTTTACTTTCCCTGATGAGATAATGTTAATAGTCTCAGTCACCAACTCGACACCACTCCACATTAATTTATCATGTAGAGTTCCTGCATTGTCCGAAGGAGTTATATCAACCTCTGTTTGAGCAATAATGTCCCCTTTGTCAATCTCGTCATTCAAAAAGAATGTTGTCACACCACTCTTAGTCCCTCCGTTAATAATAGCCCAATTTATTGGTGCCGCTCCTCTGTAATCAGGTAACAGTGATGCGTGAAGGTTAAACGTTCCCAATTTTGGTGCATCCCATATTATCTGCGGAAGCATGCGGAAGGCAATAACAACCCCTAAATCAGCATTCAATGCCTTGAATTGTGCTACAAACTCCTCGTCTTTTAGCTTTATAGGTTGTAGTACAAGCAAGCCTTGTGATACTGCATACTGTTTAACTGCTGACTCATGTACTTTTAATCCTCGACCAGCTGGTTTATCAGGTGTAGTTACCACACCAACGATATTATAACCCTCTTCCACTAGACGCTTTAAAGGTTCAACCGCAAACTCAGGAGTTCCCATATACACAATTCGAAGCTCTTTACTATTAATCAACATAAATATTTAAAATTATTATTTTACAAAAAAACTCATAGATAAAAACTTCGTTTTCAGTATGTATATATTAGTGTTTAAAGATGCCAAGCGTATGACCCATGTCAAGCTCCTTAGTCTTAAGGTACTTCTCGTTATGACAATTTGGAGCAACTACAATTGGAACGACGTCTTTTATAGACAATCCATACCCCTCAAGACCCACACGCTTCAAAGGATTATTAGTCATCAATCTCATATTTGTTATTCCAAGTTCACGAATGATACTAGCACCAACTCCATAGTCACGCTCATCAACCGCAAAACCTAATTTTATATTTGCTTCCGCAGTGTCATACCCCTGCTCCTGAAGTTTGTATGCTTTTAGTTTATTAAATAGACCAATACCACGTCCCTCTTGGTTCAGATAAATAACAGCTCCTTTACCCTCTTTTTCGACCATTTTCATAGCTTCGTGTAGCTGCGTGCCACAGTCGCAACGATATGAACCAAAAATATCTCCAGTAGCACATGAAGAGTGTACTCTCACTAAAATATCTTCATCCTCTTTGAAGTCACCTTTAATCAGTGCAATATGTTCGAATCCATTACTCTTCTGAATAAATGGTATCATCTTAAAATTACCCCACTCAGTAGGCATCTCAACAGCCTCGCCTTTAGTAACAATAGACTCTGTTTGTAGTCTGTAAGATATTAAATCCGCAATAGATACTACTTTAAGATCAAACTCCTCAGCAATCTTTAATAATTCAGGAAGTCTAGCCATTGTACCATCTTCATTCATTATCTCGATCAATGCTCCTCCAGGATTTAATCCAGCCAATCTCGTTAAATCCACAACAGCTTCAGTGTGTCCAGGGCGTCTTAATACCCCTTTTTGCTTCGCTCTTAGAGGGAATATATGTCCTGGTCTTCCCAAGTCAGTAGGCTTAGTCTCAGGGTCAACAAGTGCGTTGATAGTTAAAGTTCTATCTGTTGACGCAACTCCCGTAGTACATCCGTGACCAATAAGGTCTACCGATATTGTAAATGGAGTATCTAATACAGATGTGTTGTATCCAACCATCATATTTAGTTGTAGGTCATTACACCTCTCCTCTGGTAGAGCTACACACAGAACTCCACGTCCTTTGTGTAGCATAAAGTTCACGATTTCTGGAGTTACCTTCTCAGCGGCAACAATGAAATCACCCTCATTCTCACGATCCTCATCATCGACAACGATAATTATCTTACCATTGCGAATATCTTCAATCGCCTCTTTGATTGTATTTAGTGTTTTTTTCTTCTGTTCCATATCTTTATTTTATTATTTGTCATTTCTATTAACGAATTTTTCACTCTAATATATAGTACAATATAGCGATCTATATTAAATAAATTAGAGTCATTAGTCGCTTTGTATGTTAAGAATGCTGCTATTGGTGTTAAAATAATTATTGGGAGCCACATCCCAAAATATACTTTCCATGTACCCTCTATGCCCATTTTTTCTCCCGTTAGACTAATCATATAGTAAGTAATAAAGAAGAATATAGAGACCAAAATTGGCATTCCAAGCCCTCCTTTTCTAATAATTGCTCCTAGAGGTGCTCCAATCAACAAAAATACAATGATTGAGACGGGAAGTAGTATTTTTTTATGCCACTCAACCTGATATTTGTATAGTTGGCTAATGGCACTTTTTGCCGACTCTTCATCAAAGCGGAATGAGCCTTTCGAGCTATATGAATTACTCTTTGCAAGCTGCCATAGTGCTCTTTGCTCATAAACATCCATGTTTGTAATAGGGTCAGTAATCGTAATCTGTCTACGTATTATAGTGTCCTGTGCCTTGAGACTGTCATAAATAAGCGACTTGTGAAATGGGAAAATAAATTTCTCCAAAAGCGGCTCGTAAGAGTTTGCATTCTTTCCGTCAGAGTATAATTGTAGTGAATCGATCCAATAGTTTAGCTCCTTTATATCTTTGGAGTAACTGCCGTTAAATAGTGCTTCATCAGTATTCCCTAGAGCAAAGCCTTCAAGAGAGATAGCTCCTTTTTGTTTTGTGAAAATACGATGAGTTAATTTATTTTTGTTTAACCAACTCCGATCTCTTGTTTGTTCATACATCTCTCCATTGTATAGAGTTACTTGAAGACTCTTCCTATCATCTGAAATCTTAATGTATCCCGAGTCTGCAACAGTAGTTGTCATGTTTCCATAACGATCTCTCGTGTCGTATATTAGTATCTCATTCAATAATTTTGTCTTAGGGTCTTGAGTTCCGATCCTAATGCTCATGTCTTCAAGGTCATTGAAAAAAACACCATCTTTAAACTCTATGGATTGTTTCTGATTCTGAATATCGTATATCAAAGAGTACATCTTCTTTGTGGTGTACGGCACAAGGTCGTTAGATATAAAGAAACTGCCAATTGCTATTAATCCAACAATGGCAATAAGTGGTTTTAATATAGATAGTAGGGACATTCCTGCCGATTTCATCGCTAGTAGCTCATAGTTCTCGCCAAGATCTCCCATTAGAATAATTGCGGAGAGGAGTATTGAGAGCGGAAGTGCCATCGGAAGTGCATTTATTGATACATAGAACAGTAGCTCCATAATAACGTTTAGCTCTAGCCCTTTCCCGACTAAGTCGTCAATATACCTCCACAAGAAGTTCATGATTAGGATAAACAGCACAATAAATGATGACAGTATCATTGGACCTAAATAGGACTTAATAATAAGTTTATGTATTGCTTTCATATTATATGTTCTGCTTTTTGTTGTACAAAGGTAATAGTTTTACACAAATAAGCATAAGAGTTAGTATAAATATTGTTGCTGCTGCGGCAGGAATATCTGCTGTATAGCTACAATAGAGTCCGAGGATGTTCCCTATGATTGCAATTACTACAGCTAAGCATGTGATTTTAAGGTATGATTTCGATATACTATTGGCAATAACTACTGGTAGTGTGAGGAGTGAAATAAGTAGTACGATACCCACCATTCTTATGGTTAACACTATTGTAAGAGCCATTATTGCAGCCATGAGGTATGAAACAAACCTAACGCTTGCACCTTGGCTTTTTGCGAATTCACGATCAAAAGCGCTGTAAACGATGGGTCTATACATCAGCGCAAATATTGCTATTACAAAGAGCGCAAATATAGCGAGCATTGTGATGTCTTGTTGCGTGACTAGTAGTATGTTGCCAAACAGAAAGCTCATTAAGTTTGGAGCATAACCAGGTGTCATGTATACAAATATAATTCCGATAGACATTCCGACCGACCATATAATGCCAATTGCTGAGTCTTCTCTTATTCGTCCTTTATCTGCGACAAGTTCTATTCCAAAAGATGATATGAGTGCAAATACCATAGCTCCAATAATAGGATTTAATCCTAAGTAGTATGCGATACCAATACCCCCAAATGAGGCATGGGTAATACCTCCACTAAGGAATACCAATCTGCGACACACAATATACGTTCCTACAACTCCGCACATCAACCCTGATAATATTGAGGCTATAAATGCGTTGGTTAGGAACTTATAAGTAAAAACTTCTCCTATAAAATCCATTCTGCAAATTTAATCTTTTTTAATCAAAAAAGAAGAGTTTTACAACGATAATATCTCTTCCGTGCGATTACGTAGCATTGAGTGATCGTGTGGAGAGAAAAATATTTTTTTGCTAACCTAATTTATCGTATTTTTGCATCAAATAATAATAGGAATAATGTCAGACTCTAAAATAGTAAGTTTTCATACACTTGGATGTAAATTAAACTTCTCCGAAACATCTACAATAGCTAGACAGTTTGAAAATAATGGTTTTATTAGAGCATCAAAAGGTGATGTATCGGATATATGTGTAATAAATAGCTGTTCTGTAACAGATAATGCGGATAAAAAATGCCGTCACTTAATACGTAAACTAATAAAACAGAGCCCTAATGCTCTAATTGCTGTGACGGGGTGTTATGCGCAGCTGAAGCCTCAGGAGATTGCAAACATAGAGGGTGTTGATCTTGTGATAGGCAACAATAATAAAGGAGAATTATTTGAAAAGATAACAAACTTATCTCATAAGGGCGAAACAGCCATATATAGTTGTGATAGCGACCAATTGACTAGTTTTTTTGCGTCATTCTCAACTGGAGACAGAACAAGAGCATTCCTGAAAGTTCAAGATGGCTGTAATTATAAGTGTAGTTACTGTACGATACCATATGCACGAGGGGCGAGTCGTAATATATCTATAGATGAGATTGTTAATGAAGCGACCCAAATTGCAGCGGCTGGACAGAAGGAGATTGTCATAACGGGGATTAATACTGGAGATTTTGGGCGTACAACGAATGAGACTTTCATAGATCTACTCAAAGGACTTGAGAGTGTAGAGGGTGTTGAACGGTTCAGAATATCATCCATTGAGCCTAACTTATTAACCGATGAGGTGATTGAGTTCACTTCAAAATCGAATAAATTTCAACCTCATTTCCATATTCCGATCCAAAGTGGTTCCGATAAGATTCTAGGTCTTATGAGACGTCGATATACGACGGGGAGCTTTGAGGAGCGTATAAATGCTGTTAGAGGTAGTATTTCTAATGTATTTCTAGGTATTGATGTAATTGTTGGCTTCCCTGGAGAGACGGAAGTTGAGTTCGAAGAGACGTACAATTTCCTGAAAAAAATAAAACCAGCCTACTTACACGTATTTCCATACTCTGAAAGACCAGGAACTCCCGCAATAGATTTTGAAGGTAAAGTCTCATCCAAAGAGTCAGCTAGGAGGGTACACGAATTAACCGAGCTTTGCTCTGAACTGCACGCTGAGTTCATTAGTAAATACGTAGATACAGAGATGGTTGCATTGATGGAGAGTGGACGTAAGGAGGGGATGATGTTTGGGTATACAGAGAATTATATCAAGGTGAGAATTCCATTCAATAAAGATCTTATTAATAGATTGGTCAGAGTTAAATTAGTAGAAGCTCTTGATAATGGTGAGATGCTTGCATCATTTATTTGTATAGCTCATTAATAAATTATAACTTTGCTGACTTATTGCGCTATGTTTTTTTCTAGGAGAAAAGAGTTAGCACTTTATATGGACATATTTATAATTAAATAAAAGATTTTGCCATGGGACTTAGAAAAATGGGGCTTAGGAAAAAAATTTTAGCGGGGTTTATCGGTATTGCGATTACCCTCCTATTTACAGGTACTGTTTCCCTATTTGAGCTTGAGAATTTAAGCAAATCAACACAAAAGCTAATCGATTCAAGTAGTCGAAATATGCAAGCAACGCAGATAATACTCGATGCTGTGCATGACCAGAATGTTGCGCTATTGAAGATTGTAATGTTGAGTGATAGTCTTAACCAAGACTCATTGTTCAGTGTAAGTAAAGGTGATTTTGCATCATCTCTTGCGAACGCAACTAAAATTGTTAAAAATCCAAAAGAGTTAGCTCCAGTACTTACAGCCTCTATTGCTTATGAGAAGGTTGTGGAGGGGTATAGAGAGAGGAGTAAAGAGGAGAATGTCGCTTGGTTTGTGAAGACCTATAAGGATTCATACTCGATATTTACGGAGTCAATAAAGATACACATGAGTGAGTCTCAGAACTCTTTAGCTGAACAGACTATTCAACTAGAAAAGAGCGCTTACAGAGCGTCAACTCCGAATGTTCTTACAATTGCAGTACTAGGGGTGATAATTGGAATGTTTCTATTCTTTGTGGATATATACTTCATTAAGCCTATTTTAAATATAAACAAAAGTTTGAATGCATACTTGACTAACAAGATTCCATTTAATGTGAAGGTCGAGAGTAATGACGAAATTCAATCGCTAAGAGATGGCGTTGAAAGGCTCATAATGTTGTATAAGAACAAAAAAAACGAGTAGAAAGAGATGCATTTTGGTGTTGTTTTAAGATATGTTGGTATTGTAGTGTTATTGAATACACTATTCATGTTTATATCGGCAATGGTATCTCTGTTTAATGGGATGGACTCGGGTTTTTATCCCCTGATGTTATCGGCATTACTATCTGCTGTTATGGGTGCATTTCCTATGATTTTCGTAAGTAAAAGAGAGAAAATTAGTAACAAAGAGGGGTACGCAATTGTAATTCTATCATGGTTGGTGTGTTGTGCTGTTGGGATGTTTCCGTATCTATTATGGGGAGGTGAATTCGATTTTGCAACTGCATGGTTTGAGATTGTGTCAGGATATACAACTACGGGCTCAACAGCCTTAATGGATATAGAGGCACTACCTAATGGGCTTCTGTTTTGGAGATCTTCAACTCATTGGATTGGAGGAGTTGGTGTTGTTGTATTTGCATTGATTGCACTCTCTTCTGGTGGAACAACCAAAACTAAACTCTCTAACTTGGAGATGTCGAGTCTCGCAAAAGATAATTACAGATATAGAACGCCCAAAATTATACGTATTCTTATTGTAGTATACCTTGGGATGACGGCGCTCCAAACTGTACTCCTATGGGGGGCTGGGATGTCTTGGTTTGATGCAATAAACCACTCTTTCGCAACTATTGCAACGGGTGGATTTAGTACGAAAAATTTGAGTATTGCCTATTATGATAATATCTGGATTGAGGGTATTACTACTGTGTTTATGGTGTTGTCGGGACTCCACTTTGGGTTGATTTTCGCTACGATTATAGGAAAAACGGAAAATTTTTTCCGTTCTGAGATATGTAGGTTCTATATTGCTGTACTCGTTATTGCAACAGTTACAGTATCTATAAGTATTTGGGACGCAGGTGTGTACCCCGATCTGTTTACAGCTTTTAGGTATGCGTCATTTCAAGTGGCAACGGTTTTTACCACCACAGGATTCGCAACGGCTGATACAACACAGTGGACACCTTTTGCAATGATCGTAATAATCATGCTATCTATTCAGGGTGCGTGTGCTGGATCTACATCTGGTGCAATGAAAACTGATAGGGTGTGGTTGGCTATAAAAGGTGTTAAGGCACAGATACTACAACAACAACATCCCAATGCTATAATTAGAATTAAGATGAATAACGTCACATTAGACCCGTCGGTTGTGAACTATGCAATGTTATTTATTGTTACTTACCTCGCAATATTAATGATAGGTACGATAGTTGTTTGTGCTACAGGAGTAGACCTAATTACTAGCTCTTCATTGATTGTAGCGTGTATGGGTAATGTTGGACCAGGATTCGGAGAGGTTGGCTCAATGTCCAATTATGCTGGGTTATCTAGTTTTGTTAAGATATTCAGTACATTATTTATGTTACTTGGTCGTTTAGAGATATTTGGGTTAATACAGTTGTTTATTATTAAATGGTGGAAGTAATCTTTTATAAAATGAGAACATTATATATATATATCATACTAGTTATAATCGCTTTAGCTCCTTTCGTGTCGGTTGCTCAAACTTCGCATGTTGCAGGTCTTGAGGATAATAAGGAGTATGTTGAACTGCTTAAAAATGAGCGTGAACTGAAGTTTCAAGAGGATTCACTCTCGAAGCGAGTTGCTGTTATTAGAGGTAAGTTTAAAACAGATGTAGAGAATAAGGCTAAATATTCATCCCAGATATTAAATATTGAGGGTGAATTGTTTGATATTAGAAGTAAATTGGGACTAATCTCTGGAGAGATAAACTCTATTGAACAAGAGTTTATAATCGAGAGCCTAAATAGCGGAAAACCGATAGATCCAACTGCACTAGCTCCCAAAAGAGATAGTCTCTCTAGTGATGTAAAGGAGTTTATTATGAACTCTATTTTTTATGATAATTTATCTGCCAGAGATTATGCTGTGCTCAAAAAGGTGCAGTCTACGGAGAGTTCTTTGGTTAAATACGTAGATATTTACACAACAAACTATAACTCAATTGCTGCTATTCGTGACGTATATGCGGTTGAAGAGGATATAATAATCGCAGATAGTCTCTATGAGAAATATAAGTCGTTAAATAGTTTAAATAGCGTTATAAACGATACAATATCTAATATATGGAGTAAGATATATGATAATAAAGTATACTATTATAACTTGGTTTTAGACAAGTTGAATAAAACAGAAGAGATTGAGAAATTTGGGAAAAAGCTAGCTTCAATAGATCAAAAAGAGGTTGGTTTAATTGGCAAATATAACTCAGACATTATCTGTTCTTACTACTTGGAGAAACAGATGCTACTTGAGAGTGAGATTGATATAGCTAAGGTGTTTAATTTGGATGCGGCACGTGATTCACTATCTAAAGCTCTAAAATCTTTTAATAGGCTCAATTATAAACTTGAGAAGATCGATATTAAAGAGAGATTATTCATTGATTATGACTCTGTTGAGTTTTTCAAACCATCAAAATATAACTATTCAAATCCTATTCCAGAGTTTGAAATTCCATTGAGAGGTACTGTTTATAAGTTACTCGTAGGTAGTTATACCGTGAAACAATCACCATCAATATTTAGAGGAGCATATCCTATTTCATACGTTAAAGGGGAGAATAGGAGATATAGCTATTACATTGGTGGATTTAGAACAATAGAAGAAGCCGTTGGTGCTTTCAAATTGCTTAAATCTAAAGGCTTCAGAAATCCTATAATTGTAGGATGGATCGATGGAGTTGTATGTGATGTAGATATGGATGCAGAGATGGGGAGAGATGGATTTGCGTATAGAGTACAAGTTGCTTATAATGGGACTCTACCTCGAGAGGTTGTAGAGCTCATTAACGAGAGCACGGTCAATAAAGATATATCAAGAGTAAATGAATCTTATACGATTGGTTTGTTTAATTCCGAAACATCAGCTACAAGGCTCTCTGAAAAGATAAAGGCTTTAATGCCCGATGTGAATGTTACAATATCAGAAATAAATTTGTAATCCGACAAAAAAGAGGTACATTGCGATATTAAAATAACTAAAACTTATTCATTATGTTGTTAATTATTGCGTTAATTGTCATTGGACTAATACTCCTATTGGTTGAAATTGTATTACTTCCTGGAGTAACTGTCGCTGGAATAGCAGCCTTTGCCGCTTATGGTGGCTCTATATACCTATCTTTTACTCAGTATGGAAATACAATTGGGTTTATTGTTGTTGGTGTGATATTTGTTATATCTGTACTTGCAATTATTTTAACACTGCGCTCTAAGATGTGGGATAGATTAGCACTTAATCAAAATATTGATGGGTCTATTGATAAACTCCCTATTGAAGCAGATGTGAAGATTGGAGACAAGGCAGTTGCATTAACAAGATTGAACCCTATTGGAACTATTACGATAAATAATAAGAGCTATGAAGGTAAATCTTTGAATGCTCTAATTGATCCGGGGGTTGCAGTAGAGGTTATAGGATTTGAAAATGCACAAATTATAGTAAAAAAAATTGTCCTTTAATTTGGGGTATACCATACAGTGCTCTCTGCATATGGAACTTTGTCTGGAGAGTAATGTTGTAAAATACCCACAACTTGAAAACAGGAGACATATATAAAAAATGTATTAACTAAAATTAACTAAAAATCAAATATTATGGAAGCAGGAGTATTAGCTCTATTTATTGTAGTTGCAATTGTAGCAATTTGGATTGTTTTATATTTTATCCCTATTGGCTTATGGTTCTCTGCATTAGTTTCAGGAGTTCGCATCAGTTTAATTCAATTAGTATTGATGAGATGGAGAAAAGTTCCACCATCAACTATCGTTACAGCAATGATTGTCGGCACAAAAGCTGGAATCAAAATTAATGCAAATGAGTTAGAGGCGCATTATTTAGCTGGGGGTAGAGTTACAAGTGTTGTAAATGCTCTTGTGTCGGCGCAAAAAGCAAATATAACGCTAGACTTTAAAATGGCAACAGCAATTGACTTGGCTGGTAGAGATGTATTGGAAGCAGTTCAGATGTCAGTTAATCCTAAAGTTATCAACACACCACCCGTTGCAGCAGTTGCAAAAGATGGTATTCAGTTGATCGCAAAGGCTAGGGTTACAGTGCGTGCAAACATAAAGCAACTTGTTGGAGGAGCTGGTGAAGAGACAGTTCTTGCTCGTGTTGGAGAGGGTATCGTATCTTCAATTGGTTCTGCGGCATCTCATAGAGATGTACTAGGAAGTCCAGAGTCTATCTCAAAAGTTGTTCTTGAGAAGGGTTTAGATGCAGGAACTGCATTTGAAATTTTGTCTATTGACATTGCAGATATCAATGTTGGTAAGAACATTGGTGCTGAGCTTCAGATCGACCAAGCTAATGCAGATAAGAATATTGCACAAGCTAAAGCTGAAGAGAGAAGAGCTATGGCAGTTGCGTTGGAGCAGGAGATGAAGGCTAAGGCTCAAGAGGCTAAGGCAATGGTAATTCTTGCAGAAGCAGAGATTCCAACAGCTATTGCTGCGGCATTTAATAGTGGAAACCTAGGTATTATGGATTACTATAAGATTCAAAATATTCAGGCTGATACTTCAATGAGAGACGGTATCGCTAAGAAATAGGAGTAATCCGAGAGGATGTAATAAATAAGCGTAAATTTTCGAAATAAACTTGAGGGAGTGTTCATAATATTTAGTGTCGTATGTAATTTTGAGAGATCATAATTGTCAGATGATATTATAATATATTGAGATATTCTATAAATAAGTTTACTTCGAAAATTTACGTTTTATTAATTTATATACAAAATAACACAATTTGTGAGTTTAATCTTCGTTAGGCACATAATTTGTTAATAACTATTTAAAATAACATTAAAAATTAATTATGAAGAGCATTACAAAATTTATTATGGTATTGGCAATTGGAGCAACTATTATTAGTTGTACTGATAGTAAGAGAACAAATTTAGAGAATCTTGTAGCAACAGAGTGGACTTTAGACAGTGTTGTTACTGAAGTTGTTGGACTTCCACTAAGCAATGAGAGTGTGGTTACTATTGCATTCAGTGACTCAACAACATTTGCTGGTAATGGTGGTTGCAACCAGTATTTTGGTACATTTGGAACAGAGGCTACATCAGAAGATGAGGATGTAATCTCAATTGAGACAAAGGGACGTACTATGGCTATGTGTCCAACACTAGCATTTGAAGATAGTTATATCGTAGCCCTTGAAAAAGTGACAAAATTTATCGCAGAAGAGGATAAATTAGTTATGAGTAACTCTAATGGTGATGTTACCTTTATTTTCGTCCCAACAAAAAAATAATTAAACTTAGAACTTATGAAAAATCTATTTAAAGGATTATTAACACTTGGAATTAGTCTATTGATTATTTCGTGTTGTCCATGTAAGAAGAGCAAGAGTAAGGATGCAAAACCACTCCTTGGAACAGATTGGAGTATGGTACAGTATGAAGGTGCTAGCTTTGATGCAAAAGATGGATATAGCTTGAAGTTTCATGAAAAAGGAAACATTTCTGGTAGAGGAGATTGCAATAGATTGATGGGTAGCTTTGCTGAGAAAGATGGTAAACTTACAATCTCTAAAGTTGCAGGAACAAGAATGATGTGTCCAGACCAATCAATGGAGAGTGAATTTATTATGATGCTTACTAAGGTTGATGCATTTAAGATTGATGGCAAACTAATGTCTCTGTTCTCAGATGGCGAGCAAGTTGCAATATTTGAAGCAGGAACTGCGGTTAAATAACTCAACAAGATATGTCTATTTGAATGCGATTAAGTAGAGTTCTCCACGTTGGATAGCTCTATTAAATTAGGTTCTTATAGCTGAAAAATGAAGTTTCCAAAGAAGTTTAATCTAACTTCTTTGGAAACTTCGTTTTATACACTACTTTTGTAGCTTACTAATACCACTACACATGGCTGATAAAGTTCATGAATTCAATATCCCAGAGGCAACGACACTTATGCCCTGCCTTATTGAGAATATAAAGAATCAGAGTCGTACGACTATTAAATCGTACCTTACACACAGACAAGTATCTGTAAATAATATAATAACAACACAATTTGACCTTGGACTTAAAGAGGGTGATGTTGTGCGTGTGCGCACGGGACGAGCTCCTCTTGAATTGAAGCACCCAATGCTTAGGATTGTTTTTGAAGATAAACATATTATTGTTATTGATAAGAGAAACGGTCTATTGTCAATGGCAACGGATAAGCAGAGAGAGAAGACGGCTTACTATATTCTAAGTGATTATATTAAGTTGGCAGATCCCAATAATAGATTGTTTATTCTTCATAGACTAGATCGTGAGACTTCAGGTTTGATGATGTTTGCAAAGAGTGAAGAGGTTCAATCTACAATGCAGAAGGGATGGCATACATTGGTAAGAGAGAGAAGATATGTTGCTGTTGTGGAGGGTCACTTTGCTGAGAAAAGCGGAGAGATAAGAACTCAATTGGTCGAGAATAAAGCTCTAAAGATGTACGTGCCGAATGACTCTTCAGAGGGAGAGTTGGCAATCACGAGATATAAGGTCTTGAAGACAGGTAAAGAGAATACTCTTGTAGAACTAGAGTTGGAGACTGGAAAGAAGAATCAGATCCGTGTTCATATGGAGTATATGAAAGCTCCGATTGTTGGGGATAAGAAGTATGGTGCTGCGAGTAGCAAGATAAACCGAGTTTGTTTGCACGCTTACGTATTGAATATTACTCACCCTGTAACAGGAGAAGAGATGGATTTTGAGACAAGAACGCCTCAAATATTCCTAAATATGATAAAGCAGTAATTTTATTGTAATATAATAAAAGCAGTTTTCAGAAAAGAGTTATAATCTTTTCTGAAAACTGCTTTTTTTGCTAAAACTGAAATATATTGCGTAAAAGTGTGTACAGAACTAATATAACTAACACTATCCATATAGACTTCTCTCCGTAAAGAGTTATATATAACTTTGGTAGCTTATATTTAAATTTGAATAGCTCCATTAACATCAGTAAAAGAACATAGGGTATAGATAGCACAATCAACGGATTGAAGTATATACCTTTCATTATCTCCCCGTTTAGAATTGAGTGTGCGGCTCTTTGTACGCCACATCCAGGACATATAATATTAAATGTGGTGTATGATATGCATTTTGGTGCATATACACTATCACTAGGATCAAATTTCTTATATAGTATGTAAAGTACCGCCCCACTTGTAATAAGTAGAGTGGTGATTAATATCTTGCTTTTAGGACTCATTGTTAATACCCTTTATCTGTTAGGGTCATAACTAGTTGAATGGAAACTCATTAATATGCATCATATTAAACACGCCATTGCTGAGGCCAAATAGTGCAAATAGTGAGCCAATATTCCAAAGTGCTGTTAAGCCATATAATCCCAGTGATATGAAGAACATGATTTTAGCTGTATTCGCTGCTCTCATCGCTTCATTGTGTAGTCCCATCGCCCAGTAATTATCAACTTTACTAGAGTATATAATACCAACAATACCCGGGATTAAACCGCAGCATAGAATAGTTGCGAGTATATTCCATACAAGCCAATTTTCAGGTCTTAGAGGTATTTGATTCTGATAGTTTTGATATTGATACGGTCTTTGTTGAGTTTTACTGTCGTACGAGTTGTTATCTGAAATAGGCGGCGGCGTACTCTCTCGTAAGCACTCACTCAATTCATCTACGCTATCAGCTCTTTGCCAATCTACAAGAGAGCTGTTCCATACCATTGTTTCAGGGCGTATACATTTTTTCTCAATCAATTGACTTAAAGGTAATGGTCCATGTTGAGCCCCATCTTGATCTATATAAAAATAGTTATTCATAATAATAGTTATTAAATTATTTGGTACTACTACGCTATATATACAAATATATAAAAAATATGTGATGTATCACTATTAAATAAATAAGTTTTTTTGATAGAGTAGGGCTGAGTTGTAGTAATATAACCCTATTTTTATTATTCACACATAGGATTACACTCTCTGTATTTCCTTGAGATTGGAATTACATAATCACCTACTCTTACTTCTGTGGAATTAGCATCGACCACATGATTTTTATTCACAATGTACGAGCGATGCACTCTGATAAATCTACTATCTAGTTTAGTCTCCCAATGTGAAATTTTCAACTTCGTCCGAAATGAAGTTTGCAATATTGTTCTAACTACTACCTCATCTCCGTTAGATTCAATTAGTATAATGGAATCAACTAATAATTTAACCTTCTTTCTATCCGACGTAAATTCAATATACTTTGCTGGCTCAGCATTAGATAATAGTCTCTTTGATAGTATCTCAGCAATAATAATAAAAGCAATTGATATTATCCATAGGAAAAAAGGATTAATTAATATCTCTGGACACTGTTCCGTCTGCAATAGAGGTAGGTATAGGTGTACAAGAGTTATTGCAAGGTATTCAATAAATAAAATAGCTAAAGCTAGATATATAGAGTTTAATATCCACAGTCGTCTACTTTTAGATTCAATTTTTTTGTACATAACTCTACCTATAACCACCCCCAAGAGTATTGCTGACGCTATAAAGAATGATGCTCCAAATGAGTAGGCAAGGCTCTTGGTTATAAAGGTTAAAATTAGTAATACTACAAACCAGTATGAGAGTTCAAAATATATAATCTTTTTCATTTTATGTAAATTTATGGGGCAAAAATAATTTTTTTATCTTATAAACCGTGTTTAAGTGTAGCATTGAATGGATTCGACATCTCAATAGATGGATTTGAATTAGGTTGTTATATCACTTCCACTTACATTTGCTATACACTAATCTATAAAAATTATGATACAATTATTTAATGCTGGCAACCCATTCGTCATGGGTGTTTTAACGCTTTTTCTAATATCTCTATTTCTTGTCGCATGGAGAGTTCCCGCTTTGGTTAAAGAGATTGGACTCCTTGCTATGGTGTTCGGAGTTACAATGCAACTATATGGTGTTTTTATAGCTTGCAGTGCGATTATTGAGATGCCAGACATCTCGCTTGCACTTATTGTTGGAGCGTTTAGAGTCTCGCTAGTTTCTGTTATTTATGGAGTTGTGATTTATTTCATATCCTTAATTATCAGAGTAGTTCAAAAATCAGTAATTTAAAAAAAAAGTAGGCTGTTTAATATCCACTTAAAGTGAGTATCAAACAGCCTACTTGTTATCTGTTACTATGCATTGTCTGCTACTAGCTCAATTTCTTTAGACCTAGTGTTATTATCGAGATTATTTTTTATTCTCAGCAGCATATTTTTTGTTAAGTCCGTCAAGAACTATAGTTGTGATATTTAGAGATGGGTCAGCATTCAAAACTGGACCAGCAGCAGTAGTGCTAAGGATTACACCGTAACGCTTGTCTGCATTGAACTCCTTTAGGTACTCCACAATGTTGTATTGGATGTTATTCAACATAACTCTCTCCTCTTCAGCCATTCCTTGTAGTAGAAGATCTCTGTTTTTAACAAATTCTTGTTGTTTTTTTTGTAGCCCTTGTTCCATTGTAGCAGCTTGAGATCTAGTAACAAGACCTTTTTCAACCTTCTCTTGGAATTTAAGTACATCATTTTCAAAACTACGACTTTTAGAAGTTAGTTCTTTTTCAACCTTCGCTGCTTTTGTTTCGTATGTGCCGCGTAGATCTCTGTATAGGTCGTATGCGCTAACTAGAGAGTCAATGTTAAGATATGCAACAGGGATAGTTGTCGCAGAAGTTGAAGTAGGAACAGCAACAGTTGTTGTCTGTGGAGTTGTTGTTGTGTTTGTTGTCGCAGCTGAGTTACAAGATACTAATCCTCCTGCAAATAGTGTTGCAATAGTTGAAAATACTACAATAAATGACTTTTTCATAACTTTTTTTATTTTTAGGTTTTAATATATTTTACTTTAAACGGTGTAATTATTCGAAATACAAAGATATTAATTTATTGTGTATTATCATATATTATGGTGGAATAGTGCTATTGCAAAGTGTAAAAGATTTATAAAAAATATGTCTTGTGGAATTATTTTGGTAGATTTGTTCCGATATATAATATTTGATATAAAATTATTTTTTGAGTATGTATGAATTTTTTGAGGGTTCAGTAGCTGAATTGACCCCAGCATGTGCTGTAATAAATTGTGGTGGAGTAGGGTATTTCTTAAATATTTCATTGCAAACGTTCTCTGAAATAGAGCACAAAACTAGCGTTAGACTCTATTCTCACTATATTGTTCGCGAGGATGCACAGGTATTATATGGATTTGCGACAAAGTTGGAGCGAGAACACTTTCGCTTACTAATAAGTGTCTCTGGAGTTGGAGGAGGAACTGCAAGAATGATCCTCTCTACATATAAGTCTGCTGAATTAGCTAATATTATTTGTGACGAGAATGCGACCTTGCTCAAAAATGTTAAAGGTCTAGGGATGAAAACAGCTCAAAAGATAATTGTTGAGTTAAAAGATAAGATTGTTGGAGATGGTCGTGATACCCTTTCAATGTTAGGCAAAGATAAGGTAGGTGCTAATTCTCAGATATACGATGAGGCAATTGCAGCGCTTACGATGCTTGGATTTGCTAGAAATAGTTCAGATAAGGTTATAAAATCTATGATAAAGGATAATCCAGACTCAACAGTTGAGCAGATAATCAGAATGTCGCTAAAGAAATTGTAGTAGTGTTTTCTCATCAGATGTAGAACTAGCTATGTATTAACTCACTAGGAGATATTTTGATAGTAGTTGATAAGATCGCTTTTACGAATGTTTTATAAAAGTCGCCGTAAAAGTTAGTTTTATGATATTTCTTTGCTACATTTATGATGTTTTTTTATTGCATAAGTATTAAGGAATTGTTAATAAAAGATAAAAGAGTACTATTAAATGAAAAATGTTATTAGTTTTGCTCTCGAAATAACTGCTTTGTATGAAAGTCATGCAAAATTATAATAATTTGTAAGAAGTGTAAATTTATATTAATTTAACTTAAACCCTATTTATGGATAGTATCTATTTTTTAATTGTGGGCATTCTGATGGCCCTTGCAGTTTCAGGTCTAGTTGTCGGTGTCGCAAATGATGCAGTAAACTTTATGAACTCTGCAATCGGCTCTAAGGCAGCGCCTAAGTATGTAATATTAATTATTGCATCATTAGGTATTATGATTGGGGCACTTACTTCGAGTGGAATGATGGAGGTTGCACGTAGTGGCGTTTTTTACCCCGCCGCATTCTCCTTCCAAGAGATTATGATGCTATTTTTAGCAGTAATGTTTGCAAATGTAATTCTATTAGACCTATTCAATACATTCGGATTACCAACTTCTACAACGGTTTCATTAGTATTTGGACTATTGGGTGCAGCTATCGCTGTCGCTACAATAAAGATCTCAGGAGACGATTCACTAACTTTAAATGACTTATCTAAGTTTATAAACTCTGGTAAGGCGATGGTTATTATCTCCGCAATATTGGTCTCTGTTGTCGTTGCGTTCATTACTGGTGCAATTGTAATGTACACCACTAGGATGATATTCACGTTTAGATACCACAAAATATTCTCTAAATTAGGTGCTTTTTGGTGCGGTATTGCATTTACTGCAATAGCATATTTCGCAATATTCAAAGGGATGAAATCATCGGGTATAATTAGTCCTGAGCTCATGTCTTATATATCGAATAATTTAGGGCAATCACTACTATTAATATGGGCTACTTGTAGTGCCCTAATGGCGATATTACAACACTTATTCAAGATAAATATACTTAAAATAACTATTCTTGCTGGAACATTCTCACTCTCTCTAGCATTTGCTGGTAATGATTTAGTAAACTTTATTGGAGTTCCTATTGCAGGGTATGACTCTTTTAGAATTGCATCTGAGGTTGGCGATCCAAATATGTTGATGGGGGCGTTAAATAACCCTATAAAGGCAAACTCTTGGTTCTTAGCAATTGCAGGTATCGTTATGGTATTGACATTGTGGTTCTCTAAAAAAGCAGAAAGTGTTACAGAAACGGAGATTAATCTTGCGAAAAAAGATGAAGGTACAGAGAGATTTGGATCAACACTTTTCTCTAGATCTGTTGTTCGTTTAGCTCTTAGTATAAATAAGAAATACGAAAAAGTAGTTCCTAAGAAGATCCAAGACTCTATTGAAAGAAGATTTGAACCGATGTCAGATGTTGATGGAGCAGATCACGTTCACTTTGATTTGATTCGTGCGACGGTTAACTTAACGTTGGCATCTATTCTTATAGCTATTGCAACATCATTAAAATTGCCGTTATCAACAACATATGTTACGTTTATGGTTGCGATGGGATCTTCTCTATCCGATAGGGCTTGGGGAAGAGAGAGTGCTGTTTATAGAGTAACTGGTGTGTTGACCGTTATATCTGGATGGTTCTTGACTGCTGTTATAGCATTTATTATCGCTTATGTTATCGGTTTGGCATTGATGTATGGTGGAACTATCGCTATTATAGCTATTGCAATATTGTGTGTCTATTTATTTATTCAAAGTAGTATCATTCACAAAAAAAGAGAGGCAAAATCTACTTCTCATAATAAGCGCATGAATGCAAACCAAGAGGGTGGAGATATCGTTGCGATTTGTAATGCTGAGGTAACAGAGACAATGGTTGCTGCGATACGTATATACAAAGAGACTTTGGATGGTGTTTTCACAGAGGATAGAAAAGCATTGAAAGCTCTTGTTAAAGAGGCAAATGAGCTATACTATGCAGCTAGAGAGCGTAAGTATGAGGTGTTGTCTACAATTAAACAATTAGAAGAGAGCTATGTTGATACAGGTCACTTCTATGTACAAGTTGTAGATTATATGAGTGAAGTGACAAAAGCATTAGTACACATTACTCGCCCTGCTTTCGACCATATTGATAATAACCACGAAGGACTTAATAAGGATCAAGTTGATGATTTGATTAGAATCAACGATCAGGTGTCTATTATATATGACAAGATTAATGTGATGTTACAGAGTCAGAATTTTGATAATATTGAGGCTGTACTACAACTTAAAGATGGTTTATTTGAACTAATAGCTGATGCAATTAAGGTTCAATTAAGACGTATTAAGACTAAGACAACAAGTACTAAATCTAGTATTCTATACCTAAATATCTTGAACGAGACTAAAACTATGGTATTGCAATCTAGAAATCTATTGAAGAGTCAAAAGTATTTTCTTGAAAAAAGAGGTGAATAGACAATAAAATAGGACTCTTTGTTGTTCTCTATGGGAGCAGAACTTGTATTACTTGCTTTTGGCAAAAAAAAGATGTAGGTTTGTAGAGTTGTATAAAGTGTTTTTTAATTGAGTCAGTATGGAGTTATGCTATAATTATTGACGATGAAAGAGAATTAAATGAGGACGTTTGTCTTTACTATATTTATTATAAGTGCTACTCTGTGTCTGACTTACTCTTGTGGGTCAGACGCAGACATTTTACCTAACCAGAGAGAGTCTATTGTTAAATATCTGGATAGTAAAGATGTTGAATATACTAATGTCAATGGTGTTTATAAGTCTATTCTAAATATCGATAGATACGGTAGGGATGAGCTCGTTGACTCAAAGGCTGGAGACTCTTTAGTATTTAACTTTGAAGCGTATACCTTTAGCTCTGCTCCGAATGAAGAGTGGTTTTATACAAATAAAAAGTGGCTAGTAGATGCCGAGGAGGGGCTAAATTCGAAGTTTTGGAATCTTAAACCTCTTAGAGTGTCGGTTGGGAACTCAGGTCTGATTGAAGGGCTTGAATATGGATTACCTGACTGTCGAGTTGGAGACTCTATCCACTTGTACATAACGTCTGACCTAGCATATGGTGATAAGCCTATTGATGGGATTGGCAGTAATAGCGCAATACTTTACATACTTAATATCATAGATTTAAAATAATAATATATGAAACATACTATTAAAACGCTGTTTTTATCTTTATTCGTAGTTGCCATGTTTTCATGTGCAGAGACAACATCAGAAAAGCCTAATATTGTAGAGCAAGCTTCTGTTGATGAGTGGGTTAAGTTGAATAGACCTAACGCTAAAAAGTTTAAAGACGGTATGTATATCTCAACGTTGAAAGAGGCAGAAGCTGGAGCAGAGGGGATTAATGATGGTTCATGGATATTGCTGAACTATGTTGGGTCTAACTTACAGGGGGATATTTATGCTAATAGGTATGAAGATGTCGCTAGACGTATATTTGACCAGGGTGTATTTAGTCCTAGAACACACTACACTCCACAATTAGTACGTGTAGTTAAAGATAGTAGTGGTGTAACTCCGGGTCAATATGAGGCGTTGAAGACGATGAAAGTTGGGCAAGAGGTTGAACTTATTATGCCATCTAGTGTTGCATACGGTGACTTTGGTAGTGGAAATGCTATGTTTGGATTCACTTGGGGATACAACGGAACGGTTGTAATCAATCCTAATAAACCGGCAATAATAAGAATGGTTGCTATGATGAGTGTTAGGAGTATTACGGCCTATGAAAATAAGAATGTATATGACTATGCAAAGGCTAATTATGCAGGAGTGGAGAGTGAAAGAGATACGATTGCACCAAACTTTTATGCTGAGATTGATTACTCGGGAGCTACTATGAGTGATACTATTAAGACTGGATCTTCATTTAAATATAAGTATGTTGCGAGAACGTTAGATGGATTTATTATTGATACTAACTATCCTGATACTGCTCTAATAGAGTGGAATCAAGCGATTGCTGGTACACTTGGTAGTTATTCTGAAACGTCGGGAGAAATTCAAGCATTCAAAACAATTGTAGCAACTGATACACTTAGATTTGGTTGTAAGTTTAATATGGTATTCACATCGAAGTATGGCTATGGATATAGGGGGGATACTGATGGTGCGACTGTAATTCAACCATATACTCCACTGATATTTTCTATAGAGATCTTGCCTAAAGAGGTGGACGAAGATAAAGAGGAGTAATACATTATAACGCTATCTGGTTAATAAGATAATAAAACAAAATATAACAAAAAAGCCCCCAATATTATTGAGGGCTTTTTTGTTTTGTTATATATGCGTTTGCGAGTTGATACAGATATAACTCTCCTATGCTTGCTGTACTGCACTTTGATCATGTAGTGTAGGCGGTAGTAGTACTTTACGTATATAAGTTGTGTTTCAGCCTAATTGTGTGCGTTATAGCAGCTTCTTTTTGAGGTGATAATACCATTATCAATCTCAAAAATACCAACTTCACTTCTCATTGCACTTTTAAGCGTTTTACCATCTATATTCAGTGTCTGAATGGTTGCTCCTCCAATATTTAAGCGTGGATATTTATCGAGTGAAGATGGTGTTATACAGTATATTTTATATTTTTTTGCACTTAAATCATCTACTAATTTCACTAGATTTGTCATACAGTTGGTTGCGATTGGTGTCGACATATCCCAGATGGCTATTAGTAGAACTCTCTCCTCGGCCAATACATTTTCTGTAATAAAGTCTGTCCCATCGAATAGCATGAATTCATTAATTGCGCTATTCGAGCTCTCTGTTGGGGTAATTGTCTCTACATATTCCCATTTCAATGTGTCGTACCACTCTGTATCGTTGAGAGTGAACTCTGAGAGTTTACCACTATCAATATTTTTGTATATTAGTTTTGTCTCATCACCACTCGTTACTTCACTTTGATCTTTAAAATCTGAAAGTAAGTCTACACCAACTTTATAAGGTAAAAAATCTATAATCGGGAGGTGTTTAAGTGAGTAAAAGCAGACTCCAAAAGATATAAAGCTTAATAGACAAATGGGCAATATAACCCTCATGCTCTTTGATAGCATCGTATTTGTTTCGGTTGCTCCAGGTCGAGACCATGCTCTCCACAACATGATACTTATAGGTAAGAGTACTAAATTTTTGAAGAATGTTTCCCAATTAGTTAGCTTGACAGCGTCTCCAAAGCATCCGCAATCTGCGACTGGATTCCAAATGGCAATCCACAACGTTAGCAGAGTCATCACTGACATAAATAACATTGCTACTGTTGAAAACACTCTTTTCCATACGCCAAAAAGGAGCAGTAATCCGAGGAGTAACTCTCCGCCGCAGAGTAGAAATGATAGGCCTAAGTATATATTATCGGAGAATTCGAGATTAACAGCTGATATATACTCCCCAACTTTTATCGCCGTACCCCAAGGGTCAATCGACTTAATAAATCCAGAGAATATAAATACGGCAGATAGGATTAATCTAAAAAGAGTCAAGATAATACGATACGCACGACCATTCATAACGCTAAAATATTATATTCATACTGTTTAGCACGCTCTCAATTCGGCTAAATATTACTTGAGGTGATGCCATTTGGTTGTCATCCGTTCCACAGTTAACGACCTTTAGTTTATCATCAATCTCTGAACTTCTTAGGTATATTTCACGAACGCTCCTCTGCAACTCTAGCGAATCTTCGTGTATATCTCTCTTTCCGTTTAAATATGCTCTATCATCTCCAGATCTCTCTTCAGCTAGTTTTGCAGCTGTAAATTCAAATGGGACATCTAAAAATATTGAAATATCAGGTTTTGGAATTGCAAACTGTGTATATTCAGTATCTAAAATCCAATCACGTAGAGTGTCTTGTTCGGCGATACCTTCAAGTTTAGCGCATTGGTATCCTATGTTCGAGTATACGTATCTATCTAAAAGTATACTCTTACCACTATCTAACCACTTACGTATCTGTTTTGCTGCATCTGCACGATCTCCTGCAAATAGTAGTGCCACTAGATATGGGTTCACTTGATCTAGGCTACCGAGGTCACCCCTTAGGAACTTTGCGATCAAATCTCCATAAATAGGGGAGTCAAAGCGTGGGAAGTGCAGGTACTCACACTCTTCACCTCTTTTATTTAGCAGCTCCTTAATTAAGGCTAATTGGGTCGATTTGCCTGCTCCGTCTAACCCTTCAAGTACAATAAATGGCATATTTTATAGTTATATATAGTCTGTTATCTGCAACAATGCGGTGTGTTAATTTGTGTCGGTAGTCTCTAGTTTCTCAACATACCGACTGCACGATTAAGTGCACTCTTGAAAATGTCAATATCTTCTAATGTGTTGTATATTCCGAAAGATGCTCTACACATTCCCGTAACGCCAAAGTGAGTCATTATTGGCTCAGCGCAGTGTGTTCCCGTACGAATAGCAACTCCTAGTTTATCAACAATCATTCCTAAATCATAAGGGTGTATACCATCAATATTAAAGGATACTATTGCACACTTATCCGCACACTCGCCATAGATCTTAACTCCATCAATATCTGATAGAGAAGCCTCAGCATGTTTTAGAAGAGAGTGTTCGTGCTTTGCAATCGCACTCATGTCGAAACGTTGAATAAATCTAATCGCTTCGGCTAGAGCAATTGCTCCTATATAATTTGAAGTTCCAGCCTCAAAACGAAGAGGTAACTCTGCATATGTTGTCTTCTCAAACGATACAGTAGCTACCATATCACCGCCTCCCATAAATGGAGGCATCTTCTCTAGTAGCTCTCGCTTTCCATAAAGGACTCCGATTCCCGTTGGTGCGTATAGTTTGTGTCCTGAGAATAGATAAAAGTCACAATCTAAATCGGAAACATTAACGCCCCCGTGTACAATGCCTTGACATCCATCGATCAATACAGGTACATTTTTAGCGTGAGCTATCTCAACGACTCTCTTTATATTGGGTCTAGTTCCTAGTACATTAGAGGCTTGAGTTACAGCAACAATACGTGTTCGCTCGTCAATCAACTCATCTAGTTGGTCTATACATAAGCAGCCTTTGTCATCGAACGGGAGAACTCTAATTGTAGCACCTTTACGCTCGCAGATCAACTGCCATGGAACAATGTTAGAGTGGTGTTCCATCTCGCTTACAACGACATTGTCTCCCTCTTTAATAAATGCCTCACCGAAACTATAAGCGACACAATTTACCCCAGCCGTAGCCCCTGAAGTGAATATGACCTCAGCACACTCTTTCGCACCAATGAACTCTCGCACACACTCTCTAGAAGCCTCATACTCCTCCGTAACACGTTCGCTCAAGTAGTGAACGCCTCTATGTATGTTAGAGTTTAACTCTCTATGCAATCTATTGACGCACTCAATAACCTGTAAAGGCTTTTGTGCCGTAGCTCCACTATCTAAATATATCAATGGTTTTTTGTGCACCAATTGATCTAAAATAGGGAACTCTGCACGTACTTTATTTATATCGAAATGCTCCATAATTTTTGTATATATAATGTTCCCTGCTGTAACGCAGTCTCTACCCATCTAGGGAAGTTAATTAGAATCTGTCCACAATACGATCCACAGATGAGACAATCTCATCGCATACGTGCTCTATTGAGCAGTGCATGATGATGTCATTGATATAGCCGTGCATCAATAATTTTCGGGCATTAGCCTCGCTAAGTCCTCTTTGACGCATATAATATATGGAGTCATCATTTATCTGACCAACAGTTGCTCCGTGGCTACACTTTACATCATCAGCATATATCTCCAGTTGCGGTTCTGCATATACCCTAGCATCGCTTCCCATTAATAGGTTCTTGCTCTGCTGAACGGCATCACTTCGCTGTGCATCAGTAGCAACATATACCCTACCTGTAAATGAACCAACAGAGCTTCCCCCTGCAATTCCCTTTACTTGTTGATAACTGCTACAATCACTCACTTTGTGATTCACATATGTGTTTATATCAAAAACTTGCTCCCCTTCGGAGACATATAGACCATAGAATTTATTCTCGCTCTCTGTCGAGTCAAACTCTCCGACGCCATTGTAGCGTGTCACTGAACCCCCGAGCCAGATGTTAACCCCACTCAATTTACTCTGTTTCTTTTGGCTTGAGTAGCTGTTGTTAAATAGCACACTATTGCAATTCATATCGCTAAACTCTGTCAATTCAACCGTAGCACTATCTCCCACGTATACCTCTTTGACAAAGTTTACCATAAACGAACCCTCTCTATTCTTATGTAGTACAGATATTTTAGCATCTACGCCATCCTCTGCAACGACCAACATACGAGCAAAACTCATTACTTGTTGATCCTTCGTAGAGTAGTTGTATTCAATGCAAATTGATCTCTCAACTTTGGTTCCCTTAGGAATAAATACAAATACACAATCTTGCATAAATGCACTATTCAATGCCGTTAATGGTTCTGTATCATTTTGCGCCATGCTGTTCAGGTGCGATAACACAACTTCGGGCATATGCTGCAAAGCACTCTTTATAGAGCCAATTGCAACGCCATTATCCATCTGTAACCAGCGATAATCCTCTCCAAGAAAACCATTGGAAACCTTAATGCAACACTCGCAATCTCCCTCACAAGGCAAATTATTAGGTGTTTCAGTCGGGATAAAATAGTTCTCCCACTCTTGTTCAAATATACCCTTGATTGGAGTGTGTCTATAAGCTTCATCTTTTTTAGATGGAAGTCCAATCAGATTAAAGCTCTCAAGATAATCTCTACGCTTTGAGTTTAGACTCAGCGGAAATCCATCACCAATAATATCTAAATTGGCGAAATATAGCTCCAATAACCTCTCTTCTGTACTTTTTGTCATAGCAGAAATTATTCAGATTTATTTATTAGCCAGTCGTAACCCTCAGCCTCAAGCTTCAGAGCCAACTCCTTATTTCCAGTGTATATGATTTGTCCGTCGTATAGTACGTGCACAAAATCTGGAACGATATAATCAAGTAGACGTTGGTAGTGTGTAATTACGATTGTAGCATTATCTTCTCTGTGTAGCTTTGTTACTCCCGTTGCAACAACTCGCAACGCATCAATATCTAGACCACTATCTGTCTCATCAAGAATAGCTAGTTTTGGATCAAGCATCGCCATTTGGAATATCTCATTACGCTTCTTCTCTCCACCAGAAAAGCCCTCATTGACAGCTCTTCCCATCAATTTACCTCCGAGTTCAACAACTTGACTCTTCTCTCGCATTAATTTCAGAAACTCACTTGAAGTCAAAGGCTCTAACCCTTGATGTCTTCGTCTCTCAGCAATAGCTAGTTTCATGAAATTTGCCATACTAACACCTGGGATCTCTACTGGATATTGGAATCCTAAGAATAGACCCGCTCTAGCTCTATCTTCAACACTAGACTCAAGGAGACTATTACCCTCAAAGATAACCTCACCTTCAGTGACATCAAATTTTTGATTCCCCGCTAGTACTGATGCTAATGTGCTCTTTCCAGCTCCGTTAGGACCCATGATAGCGTGAATTTCTCCAGCTTTAACACTAAGATTAATACCTTTTAATATCTTTTTTCCGCCTACACTTGCGTGTAAATTTTTTATCTCTAACATTATATATCGTTGTTATTTTATCTCTATAACTAATATTTGTTCTATTTGTCGACTAATTGGCTCGACTATCCAACACTACCCTCAAGACTAATAGCCAAGAGTTTTTGTGCTTCAATTGCAAACTCCATAGGTAGTTTATTTAACACCTCTTTTGCGTATCCTCCAACAATCAAACCAACAGCATCTTCGGTTGTAATACCCCTTTGGTTACAGTAGTTCAATTGATCTTCACTAATCTTAGATATTGTAGCTTCATGCTCAACAACTGCACTCGAATTTTGAACATCCATGTATGGGAAAGTATGCGCTCCACATCTATCTCCAACAAGTAGAGAGTCACACTGCGAGTGGTTTCTTGACCCATCCGCACGCTTACCAACTTTTACTAGACCTCGGTATGTGTTCTGGCTCTTACCTGCAGATATTCCTTTCGAGATAATTCTACTACGGCTATTTTTGCCTAGGTGAATCATTTTTGTTCCCGTATCTGCTTGTTGGTAGTTATTTGTCAATGCCACAGAGTAGAACTCTGCTACACTATTATCTCCAGCTAGGATGCATGATGGATATTTCCACGTTATCGCAGAACCCGTCTCAACCTGAGTCCAAGATAGGCGAGAGTTCTCCCCCTTGCATATTCCTCTCTTCGTTACAAAGTTAAATATACCACCTTTACCGTTTTTATCTCCGGGATACCAGTTCTGAACGGTAGAGTATTTTACCTCGGCATCTTTCATAATCACAATCTCGACAACGGCAGCATGAAGTTGGTTTTCATCTCTTTGCGGCGCAGTACACCCCTCCAAGTAGCTGACATACGAACCTTCATCTGCAACAATTAGAGTTCTTTCAAATTGCCCTGTGCCCGCTGCGTTGATTCTAAAATATGTGCTAAGCTCCATTGGACATCTCACCCCCTTAGGAATATAGCAAAAAGATCCATCTGAAAAGACTGCTGCGTTAAGGGCTGCAAAGAAGTTGTCTGTATGAGGAACAACACTTCCCATGTACTTGCGAACAAGGTCTGGATAATCTTTCATTGCCTCGCTTATAGAGCCGAAAATTATACCTTTCTCAGCTAAAGAGGCTTTGAATGTTGTTGCTACGGATACCGAATCCATTACAGCATCAATTGCTACCCCCGCAAGAGCCATCTGCTCTTCAATAGGAACACCTAGCTTCTCAAATGTCTCAATCAACTCAGGGTCAACCTCATCCATTGATTGGTATTTAGGGGTTGTTCTTGGTGCTGCGTAGTATATAATCTCCTGATAATCAATCTCAGGGATATTAAGTTGTGCCCAATCTGGCATAGCTAAGGTTTGCCAATGGCGGAATGCTTTTAGTCTGTACTCCGTCATCCATTCAGGCTCTCCCTTTTTAGACGAAATTAGACGTACAACATCTTCATTTAGCCCCTTAGGGATCATCTCCGTTTCAATATCGGTTACGAAGCCGTACTTGTAATCTTGCCCTGCTATATCTTCTATTACTTTATTACTCTCTTCCATCTTACTTTATTAAGCATAACTTTTAAAATATTGCCTCATAAACACACACTATTGCAGTGTGGAAACAATCTACAAAAATAGCGAACTGTTGAATGAGAACAAAATTTTTAACTAAAGATTTTAATAAAATAACGTATAAAAAATGATTATAATATATTGATTTTATAAACTTATGAAAAATCAGAGATTATTTTTAGTTTAAAATTTGTTGTGTTGTGAATAATGAGTATATTGCAAGTGAGTAATATGTAGCTTTAACCTTTAAATCTTAGCTCAAATGACAAATCAACCCTATTCTCAACCACCACCCGTACCTAAAAATAACAATAGTAGTAAATTTGGATATATTGGATTTAGACTCTCCATCCTAGGCTTATTCTTCGCACTACTGTGCTGTTTTGGGGGTTTATATTCTTATCCAGGATTTTTAATTATGTGGATATTAGGCTTTATATTATCTCTGTCTGGGTTTGTATTATCGCTTGTAGGTGCATTTAAACCGTTACGCCAATTCGCTATTGCTGGATTAGTTATATCTTCGGTAGGTCTACTTGCATCTCTCCTTTTTATAGGTTTTGCTGGCACAAACAGAGTCTCAACGAGTGGAACTTCAATTACAGAGGATATTACTGGGGAGGTCAGAAAGAAAACAGAGACTACAACAAATTTCTTTACAAATAGCACTCTTGTGTTGGAAGAGATATCCTATACAGATACTAGTGGAGTAACCACCGTTAAGGAGACCGTAACTAGAGATGGTGTCTCTATTTAAGAGGGTACAAGTAGATATAAAAGTAAAAATCATTAGATGTGAATTGATATTTAGTTGCATGCGATCACCATTTTGTTTCGTAAATTAAACAATCACAATAACTTCAAAAAAATAAAATAAATGATAAATCAAGATTTCAATCAACCCCCAGTTACACCAGACTGTAAAACGACGAATCAATTCGGTCGTGTTGGATCTATTTTTGCACTTATTGGCTTAGTGTTTGGAGTCATCTCTTTATTGAGTGTACTCTCTATTTTCAACCTTGAGCCTTCGAGAGTAACTCTAATATTTATATTTTGTGGTATTTTTGTATCGGTAATTGGCTTAGGTTTTGCAATTGCAGGTATGTTTGAAAAACCACAAGGATTAGCCATTTTAGGGGTTGTAACTTCCCTCGTAAGTTGTTTTATATGTTTTGTCGCATTTGGAATAGGAGTCTTTTCTGTTAAAGAAGTACGTTCGATACAGCATGAGACGACTAAGTTCTATGATGGTGCAAAGACTACCACTATAACAAAAACATTGATTAATGACAATGATGAGACGGTAGATACCGTAAGACACATTACTGTGAAGAAGAGTATTGATAATTAAATTGATATAATGATGCTACCAAAATAAATAGCCGAGAACTTAGTTCTCGGCTATTTGTTATTTTGTAGCTATGTAGAATAGGTCTAAGCAGCTATCATTAGCACTCTCTAGATAGTAATCAGACATAGATATACTTGTTGTAAGTTTTCTATTTTCAACTAAAAGTCTCCGTCTATTAACCCTATTTAGGAGGTTGTATGGCAGCTTTAAAAATGAACGAGGAAGCCAATACTGGATATTTAGTATGTCAAACCTAGTTATATTCCTTACAGACTCTCTGTTCTTGTTTAGATAAGTTACTACGTTGTCGCTCCCAAACACACCCAGAGATTCAACACGATAGAAGAGGCTACCTAAGAAGTTTTTAAATTCATCTGCAGTATACTCTCTTACGTGCCATGGGTTTCGAGTCAAAGAGGCTTTTGCGTTTGGAGTAGATATGATTAATCTACCTCCCGGTCGCAAAACTCTATTGATCTCTCTCATTAGGTCAAAGTCACGTTTAATGTGCTCAATGATTTGAAAGCAAATAACGTAGTCAACACTTGCAGATGCAATGCCTTTAATTGGAGGTGCAGAAATTTTATGAAACTCAACATTAGGATAATTAGATAGATCTAAATTCGTATCATCGTTATCTATTGTTATAAAGCTACGAGTATGGGGTGAAATAATCTCAACCCCATGCCCTAAGCCTGTTCCTATCTCTAAAACATCACCACTTACAATTTCAGCCGCTTTGTAGTAGGCAAATATTGAGCGTTGAAACACAAAATTATCTGAGGAGTCTCTATGCGAAACTCGCACAGTACTCTGTGTCTTTTCCATTGCTATTTTCTTATCAATCTGATTTTGCTTGGAGAAGCATCTACATCTCCACTCTTCAATAGATAACCTACTGAGCGTTTGAATACTTTCTTGCTCATTTGAGTCATAACTCTAATCGCGTCAGGATCGCTATTGTCACCAATAGGTAGCTCACCGCCATTTTTGTCCATAAGGTCAATTAACTTCAATGCTGAGTCTTTAACCTGATCGTATCCCTCCATTTGTAGGTTTATGTCAATTCGGTCATCATCAGTAATTTTGCGAACAAATCCTGTTAATGTATCTCCAACCTCTACTCTTGAAAATATTTGATTGTTATAAAGAACGCCCCAATTTTTACCTTCAACAATAACCCTAAAGCCAAGTGGAGTCTCCTGTGCCACTAATATCTCAACCTTTTGACGAGGTCTAACGTCAATAATATCATTTGATATAAAGTTTTTGAGAGCCATCGTAACAACTGCTCGTCCTGTGATGTTGTCTCTGTATGCACCAACCACACAAGGTTGACCAACTTCAACTCTACCTATCATATTTCTGTTTGGAAGAAAAATATCTTTTCCCATCAATCCCCAATCTAAGAATGCTCCATGTGGAGTTTGGTCTACAACCTTTAGGCTCGCAACTTGATCTACTACGATTGTTGGAGTCTCTGTTGAAGCTACAATTCTATCTTCTGAGTCGTGATATATAAATACGCGTATCATATCACCTACCTTGTTTTCCAATGATACGAATCTATTTGGAAGTAGGACCTCTTCTTCATCTTTGTCTATAAGATAGAGTCCATAATCAGAGACACGATTTACTTCTAGAGTGTGATAATCACCTGCTAATAACATAATTTAATCTATTAAATGTTTAAACGACAAAGATAATATTTATTTATTTAATAACGCCTATTCATTCAGCCTCAATGGTGAAAACATATTTTTTTTTCATTGAGGTTACAGTAATTTGAGAATAGCGTTTTTGGTTCAAGAATAAAATTGTATCTTTACACGTTTTGTATAAATTAAATAGAAAATAGGTTATAATGAGAAAAACAGTAGTGGTGATATTGTTAAGTATGGGGATTGTGGTTGCATCTCAAGCTCAATCTATCATAGAGTCAAATTTAGAGTTTTCAAAATCGGTTCTTCCATATATCCCTGGCAAGTTGACATTTGCAGGAGAGAGAGTTCCACTGGAGAATTTCGACACACAGGAGAGTTTGAGACGAGAGTTGTTGTCAACTTCGTATCTGCATTCTCGTACATTTATGACGTTACTGGCAACAACACGCTATTTTCCAGTGATTGAGCCGATCTTAAAAAAGTATAATATTCCAGATGATTTTAAGTATCTATGTATGGCGGAGAGTGGGCTAGATCCTAATGTTATGTCGTATGCGGGAGCGGCAGGGTTGTGGCAACTTATGCCTGGAACTGGCAAGGAGTATGGTTTAAAAGCTGGGAAGCAGGTTGATGACCGTTACAATATTGAGAAATCAACTGAAGCAGCTTGTAAGTATCTATTAGCATCGTATAAGAGGCTTGGTTCATGGACTTTAGCTGCTGCGGCATATAATTTGGGAAATGCAGGGCTTAAGCGTAGGCTAGATAAGCAAGGTACGACAAATTATTATGATACATTTCTTCCTGAGGAGACATTGCGATATGTTTTTAGGGTGTTGACATTTAAGATCTTAACACTTAATTCAAGTGCATATGGCTTTGTCATAACACCTAATGACTACTACGCACCATTAGATGAATATACAATAGTTAAGACATCAAGCAAGGTTATTGATTGGAGTAAATTTGCTAAGGCAAACGGAACAACCTATAAAATGCTAAGACAGCTCAACCACTGGATACGAGATTATGAGTATGCTAACAGCTCGTTACGAGAGCTTGAAGTAAAGATTCCAATAAAAGAATTTAGAACAAAATAGTGAAGCAAAATAAAATATCTATACTAGGTGCTAGAACGCACAATCTTAAAAATATCGACCTAGATATTCCACGGAATGAGTTGGTCGTTATAACTGGTCTCTCGGGATCGGGTAAATCATCATTGGCATTTGACACCCTGTATGCAGAGGGACAGCGCAGATACCTTGAGACGTTGTCTACGTATGCGAGACAGTTTGTTGGGAATATGGAGCGTCCAGATGTTGATAAAATAACTGGGCTTAGTCCCGTTGTTGCCATTGAGCAGAAGAGCACGAATAAAAATCCTCGTTCAACCGTAGGTACTGTAACAGAGATTAATGATTTTTTAAGGTTAATCTATGCTCGAGCCTCTAAGGCATACTCTCCAATAACTGGAGAGGAGATGGTTCATTATACGGATGAACAAATTGCAGCTCTTATATCTGATGGATTTAATGGGCGAAAGCTTGCGATACTTGCTCCCGTAGTAAATGGGCGAAAGGGTCACTATCGTGATTTGTTTGAATCATTTACAAAAAAGGGGTATATATATGCACGAATCGACGGAGAGATCACAGAGATTTCAGTTGGATTAAAGTTAGATAGATATAAGATACATACTATTGACCTTGTTATTGACCGTCTAATAATTGGCGAGAGCTCTTCAGAGAGATTGATGAAGAGTCTTAAAGAGGCTATGCGTCAGGGCAAGGGGACAATGGCGGTACATGATTACGATAGTGGAACATCAAGATTCTACTCACGAAATTTAATGTGCCCTTCAACGGGTGTGGCATTTGTAGACCCTGCGCCTCATACATTCTCATTCAACTCACCTCAGGGGGCTTGTCCTCACTGTAATGGGCTTGGTGAGGAGGCTGTATTTGACCTCAATAAAGTTATTCCCGATAGTTCGGTAAGTCTAAAAGCAGGAGGTGTAGAGCCACTTGGTAAGTATAAAAACAATATACTATTTGCACTGATGGAGGGGCTTGGGAGGAGATATGATTTTACGATTGACGACCCACTCGAATCACTATCTAAGAAAGCTATATCTTCAATATTACATGGAGATTCTGAGCCGTTGACAATAAATCTAAAAGCCTCTTCATACTCTTCGGAGAACCAGATGATTGCTTGGGAGGGTATTGCGGACTATATTAGGCGAACAGAAGAGGATTCAAATAGTGGAAAGGGATCTAAATGGGGAGGTCAATTTTTGGTAAAGCAAACCTGTCATAAATGTAATGGCTCAAGGTTAAAGGATGAGGTTTTACACTTTAAACTTGGAGATAAAAACATTGCAGATATTTGTGCCATGAGTATTGACTCTCTGAAGGATTGGATCTCAACAATTAGTGATGACTTAAATAAGAAGCAACAAGCAATCGCACGAGAGATTATAAAAGAGATCGGAGAGCGACTAGGGTTTCTTATTGACGTAGGACTTGGTTATCTATCCCTTAGTCGTGCTACACGTACGCTGTCGGGAGGAGAGAGTCAGCGAATACGTCTAGCGACTCAAATCGGGTCTAAGTTGGTAAATGTATTATATATATTGGATGAGCCGAGTATTGGTCTTCATCAGCGAGACAATATTAAACTTATAAAATCACTGCGTAAGTTGCAGGAGGTAGGAAACTCTGTCGTTGTTGTGGAGCACGATGAGGAGATGATACGCACTGCGGACTATATTGTTGATGTTGGACCTTTAGCTGGAGTAAGAGGAGGAGAGATTGTTGCGAAGGGTGGAATTGATGATATTCTAAAATCTAATAGCATTACTGCGGACTACCTGAATGGCAGAAGGCAAATTGAGATACCTACAACACTTAGAGAGGGAAATGGTAAGTCTATCACTCTTCGAGGAGCAAAGGGAAATAACTTGAAAAATATAGATGTAGAGTTCCCTTTGGGTAAGTTTGTTTGCGTTACTGGTGTCAGTGGAAGTGGCAAGTCCTCGCTTGTCAATGGAACACTTAAAGTTATATTTAGTAAAGAGTTGTATAACTCTTACGATCAGCCGTTGGAGTATGACTCTATTGAGGGGATTGAGAATATTGACAAGATGGTTGTTGTAGATCAATCGCCTATTGGTAGAACTCCAAGAAGTAATCCCGCTACGTATTCAGATGTTTTTGGATTGATACGCAAGCTGTTTGAGGCAACGCCCGATGCTCAGATTAGGGGTTTCAAAGCTGGTCGCTTCTCATTTAATGTCAAGGGAGGTAGATGTGAAGAGTGTAGAGGAGCTGGAGTACAGACTATTGAGATGAATTTTCTTCCAGACGTATATGTAAAATGTAAGGTTTGCGGAGGCAAGCGATATAATAGAGAGACGCTAGAGGTTAAATATAAGGGAGAAAGCATTAACGATATTTTGGATATGACAGTAAATCGTGCTGTTGAGTTCTTTGAGAACCTTCCAAGTATTTGCATAAAGCTACAAGCTATAAAAGATGTTGGGCTTGGTTATCTAACTTTAGGACAGCCATGTACTACTCTTTCGGGAGGGGAGTGTCAGCGTATAAAACTTGCCACAGAGTTATCTAAGCGAGATACGGGTCAGACACTATATATATTTGATGAGCCTACAACTGGATTGCATTTTGAAGATGTTAGACAACTACTTGATGTTCTAAATAGACTTGTGGATAGGGGTAATAGTGTTATCGTCATTGAGCATAACCTTGATGTTGTGAAGGTTGCAGATTATATTATAGACATAGGTTCTGAGGGAGGAGCTGCAGGAGGTAACCTTGTAACGACAGGAACACCGACAGATGTTGCGATGTGTGCGGAGAGCTATACGGGTCAATTCTTAAAGGGGATGTTAAAGCCCATTAGTGAGGAGAGGTGATAATAAAAGCTGAAACAGTCACTTAACTTTTTTGAAAACTCATGTTTTCTTCACTACCTTTGTACAATTAAAATTAGATATAAAATGTTTGCACTAAAACGATATAAACACCAATATATTCAAACTATTAAACTCGCTACACCAGCCGTAATATCCAATGTAGGACAAGTTGTTGTCCAATTAGTTGACAATGCCATGGTTGGAACGATTGGTACTGTTCCACTAGCTGCCGTATCATTTGGAGGAACACTATTTTTTTTAGTTTTTGTTTTTGCTATGGGCTTGACCATGGGAGAGACACCATTAGTTGGGGGGTCATTTGCTAGAAGAAATCACAAAGAGTCAGCGAGGTATCTTCAAAATGGACTCCTTTTATTTATTCTTTGTGGAGCATTTATCACTGCACTTCAGCTTTTGACAATACCACTGATAGACCATATGGGTCAGCCTCAAGAGGTTGTTGATGTTGCAGTTCCTTATTATAGATATTTGGTTTTTTCTCTTGTACCTTTCATGATATTCTCTACATGTAAGCAGTTTTTAGAGGGTGTCGGAAACACAAAAATCGCTATGATTGTAATGCTCTCGACCAACATTCTGAATGTTATTGGAAACTACCTTCTAATCTATGGTAATTGGGGTTTTCCAGAGATGGGTGCCGCAGGAGCGGGTCTAAGTACAATGATTGCTAGGTTTTGTATGCCAATACTAATCTTGGTTTACATGTGGAAAAATACAAAATTGAAGAAATATTTCAAATTTTTCTCTATGACTAAATTTAATAGTAGATATATTAAATCTCTATTAAAAGTGGGAACACCCATATCACTCCAACTCCTTATGGAGAGTTCTGTTTTTGGACTCATCGCTATAATGATGGGCTGGATCGGAACAACGGAGATTGCGGCGAATCAGATTGCGACATTAATTGGTTCTTTGGCCTTTATGATGGTCTTGGGAGTGTGTGCTGCGACTACTATTCGCGTTAGTCATGAGTTTGGAGTAGGGAATTTAAAGATGATGAATAGGGCTGCGATTGCATCGTTCCATATCGGTTTTGTATGGAATATTATATCTGCAACTACCATTGTCCTTTTAAGGAATCATATCCCACTGCTGTTTACAAGTGATCCTGCTGCAATTGAGTTGGCATCACATCTACTGATTTTCATCGCATTCTTTCAAATATCTGATGGAATTCAGTGTATCGCTATCGGAGTGTTGCGAGGTATGAAGGATGTGAAAAGTATTATGATAGTGGCAACAATTTCATATTTACTAATTGGTATGCCAACTAGTTACGTTTGTGCATTTGTTTTAGGCATGGGAGCACCAGGTTTATGGGTTGGAACTATTATTGGATTATCTATCGCCTCAGTACTCCTTGTACTAAGGTATCGAAAATTATATCTTCAGATAAGAAGAGCACGTATTACCGAATTATAAAAAATATTTTATCTTTGTATAAAATCAGAAATAATGAATTGTAAAAATAAATATAAAAAAGGGAGTTGTTGCACCGATTCAGAGAGAGGGTGTAGCTTTTGTAACTGTGGCGATGAGTCGACAGCACTCTCTAATGAGGGTTACTATAAACTGCCCTCTACCGACTGGATGGAGGATATGCCAAATGTATTTCCAACAGATATTTTTGAAATCAGGTTTAAGAATACTCGCAAGAGCTACTATAAGAATGTAAACAACCTACCTCTTCAAAAGGGAGATATTGTTGCCGTAGAGGCGTCTCCTGGTCACGATATAGGTATTGTCTCTTTAACTGGGGATATTGTTGCAAAGCAGATGAAGCGAGTAGGTTTTAATCCTCTAAACGGCGAGTATAAGAAGATATATCGTAAAGCTAAGGCCTATGATATTGAGAAGTGGCAAGAGTCTATTGCTCTTGAGCACGAGACTATGATCGCATCACGTCAAATTGTTGCAGAGTTGAAGCTCAACATGAAGATTGGAGACGTTGAGTTTCAGGGAGATAAGATAAAGGCAATTTTCTACTACATTGCAGATGAGCGAGTAGACTTTAGAGAGTTAATAAAGGTTCTAGCGGATCAATTCAGCATACGTGTTGAGATGAAGCAGATTGGCGCAAGACAAGAGGCTGGACGTATTGGTGGCTTGGGTTCATGTGGCAGACAACTTTGTTGTGCATCGTGGATGTCGAATTTTGTTTCGGTAACTACTAACTCTGCACGTTCTCAGGAGATCTCTTTGAACCCGCAGAAGCTTGCTGGTCAGTGTGGTAAGTTGAAGTGTTGTTTGGTTTACGAACTTGATTCATATATTGATGCTCGTAAGGCCTTCCCTAGAATAAATCAACCGTTACAAGCATTAGATGGAGAGTTCTATCTCTTTAAGAATGATATACTTGCAGGAACAATGACCTTTAGTACAAGTCCTCACTCTATGATTGGATTGGTTACATTACCTATTCGTAGAGTTAAAGAGATCTTAGAGATAAATAAGAGGGGACAGAAGGTCGATTCAATGATAGATGAGAAATCTCGTCCAAAGATAGTTGCAGAACCTAGTTTTGTCAATATGATTGAAGCAGATAGTATTACACGTTTTGATAGTACTAAGCGACCAAACAATAAGAATCGCAAACGTCAAAATGGTGATAATAAGCCTCGTCCTGGAGCAAGAACAGCTGCTGGAGCACCATCTAAGCCTAATCCGAATTCAGTTGTAGCAGATAGTGTTGTAGAGAAGGATGCTAGTGTAGTTAAGGAGGGGCAAAGACCACAAAGGAGGAGAGTAAATAATTCTAATAGACCACAGAGTAATAGAGTAAAACCAGAGCAACCTAAGGTTGTTACGGGTGCTGTATCTCCGCAACCTGAGGTTAAAAAAGAGGTCTCTAAAGCTCCTGTAAATGTTGATGCAGATAACACAGCAAAAAGTCCAAGCAAACCTCGTAGAAATGGTAATAGACGTTTCAAAAGTAGAGATAGGGTGGATAATAAACCTAAAACAGAGAGCAACGAGTAGTAGATAATTATGGGTAATCGCTTCAAAATAGTTATAGTATCACTCATTGCGTCACTTTTTGGGAGTTGTATTAATCCGCATGTGGCCGTAATAGAACAGACAGATCCCATGGATTGGGGTGGTTTGGATACAATATGTATTGATTATAATAATATTGACACAACTTCATTGTTGGAGTTGTCTTTCATATTAAGAGTCAATAAAGATTATAGTGAAGAGGATTTAATTGTAAATATAACAACATCTGATTCAACGGATGCTGAGGTGACAGACCATATAACTATTGAAAAACTCCAACATGAAAGAGGGTTTAGTAGATATACTAGTGTAGTCATCCCCTTTAGGGATAGAGTTAGATTAAATAAGGGGAGATACAACTTTTGTATCTCCCATAACAAAAGTGCTATTAAGTCGGTTCATTCTGTTGGAATTGAGATTAATCGGTCAAAATAGAGCGGCTATTCGTATAGTAAAGAGTCTACCCTTTGTGTAACGTGCTGTATTATTACAGTGATAAAATATTAGAAATACAAATACATATAAAACAATTTCTTAGTAATGGGAAAAGATAAATTCAAAAGATTTCAAGAAAATTTAACCTTCACAAACCTTATCCAGCCAGAGTTTGATGATATATTTCGTAAGGACCACGAACTAAAAGGCGAGTGGGGAGCAAAATTCTTCAAAAATAATAATCCTATTGTTCTTGAACTTGGGTGCGGAAGAGGAGAGTATACAGTAAATTTAGCGGAGAAATTTCCAGATAAGAACTTTATCGGAATAGATATCAAGGGAGCACGAATGTGGCGAGGAGCAAAGACTGCAACAGAGAATAGTATGTTCAATGTTGGCTTCCTTCGTACTAGAATAGAGTTTATAAGCTCATTTTTTGCAAAGGATGAGGTTAGTGAGATATGGATTACTTTTCCAGATCCTCAGTTAAAGAAGGATAGAGTTAAGAAGCGTTTGACATCTCCAGAGTTTTTGTCACTTTATTCTGGCTTTTTAGAGCCAAATGGATACATTAATTTAAAGACAGATAGTCAGCACTTACACGAGTATACGAAGGCAAATATTGAATTAAATAAACTACCACTTGCGGAGAGTTGCAACGACATATATGGTACAGGGTATGCAGATGATGTATTATCTATACGTACAAGATATGAGGGATTGTTCCTTGCAGATGGATTTACTATTACTTATCTGAAGTTCCATTTAGAGGGAAAAACTAGCTTCGAGTCGCCAGAATTTGCGCCAGACGAAGATTTATAATCGATAGTATTTGACTACTTCGATCATGTAGTAGCAGCACCGCCCATACAAGAGAGTTTCTAGCTTATTTCGAGCACAGAACTTTCATGTATGGGCGTTGTTACGTTATTTCAGTGAGTAGATACAGTTACGGTACAGGATCATATCCACTTCCTCCCCAAGGGTGGCATTTTGAAAGGCGTTTAATTGTCAGCCAGCTCCCTTTTATTACTCCATGACGCTTCAGTGCCTCAATTGAGTAGGCAGAACAAGTAGGTGTAAATCGGCATGAAGGAGGAGTAAATGGAGATATGCAGTTGCGATATATCCATATAAGGAGAAGCAAGGGTGATATTAGAACTCTATTTATTAACTTTTTCAATCTCAACAAGTAGTGTTTTTATTGCCGCTTCAATTTTGTGATAATCCAGGATGTCCGTAGAGACATATAATAATGCTACGTGAATACTCTGGTTGTTAATGTTTACGGAGTCGACTAAAGCGTGTTTATTTAGTCTGTAAGACTCTTTCATTCTACGTTTTACAAGATTCCGTTTGTTAGCGTGCTTAACTCTCCTTTTAGGGACAGAAAAAAGTACGCTAACTGTTGGTTGATTGTCATTACTCTCATTATTCTCACTATTATCTAGAGGAACAGCTTCCCATAAACATCTAAATGGGTAGCAAAAGAGAGAATTATTTGAGTTGAACAGCTCTGAAATAACACTCTTTCCGCAAAGACGCTCTTTTTTGGTAAGAGAATTATCCATTACTTTATCCATCTCTATTTAATTGTAGTTGCTTTTCGAACTCTTGTTTTTTTCACTAGCTTAGCCTCTTGAGCCTTAATGAATTCATCGACATTCTGATTCTCTTTTATCTCATTTATTGTTGGCGCTACATCGCAGCTTTGAAGCTCAGTTAGGAATATATCTAGCGCCTTTGACATCGATGGTGCCTTTGGAGTTGGCGCCATAACGTTGACACTAATTCCTGCATTTATTGCAGCACGAGTTGTGCCATCACCAAAGGTTGCAATCAATGGTAAGTTTTCTGTTCCATATACTGAGACTAGTGTTGCAATCTCATTTGGGCTATAAAACACTAACATGTCATAATCTTTCAACTTTACGTCCGAAAGGTCTGCACTAATAGTCTTCGATAGTATCACTTTAGAAAAATTTAACTTTAGCTTCTCCATTGCATCAGGAATCTCTGGTTTATAAGGATCAGCAAGTGTAAGTAATAATTTTTCACTTCTGTTCTTAATAATGAGTTCCATAAAGTTTGCAAATGTACCATCAGCAAATGAGATTTTGCGTTTGCGATATACAATATATTTCTGCATATATAAGGCAACTGTCTCTGTGTTGCAGAGATACTTCATTGTATCTGGTATAGTGATTCGAGACTCTTCACAAATTCTAAAAAAGTTATCAATCATTGCTCTTGTGGTAAATATAATAGTTGTATGTTCTAAAATATTTACTCTTTGTGCAATAAATCCTTTAAGGGTTACCCCTTCTATTTTAAGGAATGGGTTAAATGCAACTTTTAATTTAAATTTCTGTATAATATCACTGAATGGTGATTTCTCTATTACCACAGGCACTGGCTGTGACACAAGTATATTGCTTATTTTCAAGACACTAATATTTTTGATATCTAATATAGTTATAAATTTTTACACCCCAAAAGTATTACTAAACTAAGAGGTAAAAATTCAATGGCACAAAGATACAAAAACCAATATAAAATAGAAACTTTTTGCTTAATAAAGAGTAGGTAACTATTAAAAAAGAGTAAAATTGACATCAATATTAAAGTAATCGCAATCAAATATAGTATAATTGTTTGCCAAATGCCAAATGACTGATATAGTACGATATAAAGGGGCGTTAATATAAGTGTCGTAGTAATTAGGTTTAGGTTTAAATATCGGATTAAACTTACCATTAGCCCATCTGAATGGGTTAGTTTCCCGACTATATATATAGCTACAGTTTTAAATATGTATATTGTGGCTATTGCTAGTATAATTGTGTAAGCTAGAGTTGTTGTAGATATATTTAATGATTGATCTAGTGTTATTGTTGGGAATGAAATTTCAAAAAGTTTCAGTGTAGTAAATGCAATAGTTGACAAGCCACACGCTATTGAGAACTTCATAAAAGTCTCAAATATATGGTTTTGTTCCTCCATAAGTTTATCTAGTATCTTGGGTCTGAATATGGCGGAGATACATGCGAGTATATACCCTTTATAGTAGTATATGAAGTATGCATAGATTAAAAAGAGTATGATTGTAAATATTTTAATAGTCAGGCAGTCGCTTAATAGTGTTGGTGCACTAGGATTTGAAAACAGGTTAGATGTTTGTTCAATAGACTCAGAGCCAAAAATTTTCTGCGTAAAATCTATGGTATCATTTACTGTGATATTAATAGAGTCTCTTAAAGTATCAGTGTATAATGAATCCATATTAAAATATATTTTTTACGGTATTTATTTGGTTTAGAATCTCCTCTTTTGTAGTTAGAGGAGATTGAACTTGCCATACTACCACGCCATCGCTATCAGTTAAATAGAATCGCGGAACTCCTTGTTCTGCGAACTGGCTATATACCTCTGCATTATTGTCAAAAAATAGTTTTGGAGGCTCTACTGGGTTGATTGCTTCGGACATATTACTCCAGTATATCACAGCTTTATTTAGCGTAGCACTCTCACCCCCACCACGACCAATAGATATTACATCAACCCCTTTGTCAGAGTAAAGACTATTTTTCCAGAGCTTCATAACCTCTTTTGTTGTTTTGGAGCAATCGGGGCATTCGCTCCAAAAAAAGTATAATAGTGTTGGTTTTTTAATGCTATCACTATTAAAAGTACTCCCATCTGTTGACGTTAGCGTGAATTTAGGTACGACATCACCAGGCATAATATGTGATGGGTACTCGGTATTTCTAGGTTCACTCCCGCCGCAAATACAAGACGAAAAAGATATTGCAATAATTAGACTAAATAAGTATTTCATAATTTTGTGTTGAAAATATTAGTTCACTTCGGTCATGCCGTTGCACCCGAGTAGGGTAGTTATATTAAGTAAATAGTTCTATGCAAGTTGAGTTAAACGACTCTTTTTACACTGACTCTAATAGTTGTCCCTTTCTCTAGTTCAGACTCCGTTACGTAAATTTTACCTTTGTGGTACTCCTCTATAATTCGTCGACTTAGCGAGAGTCCCAACCCCCATCCTCTAGTTTTAGTTGTAAAACCGGGTTCGAATATTTTTTTGAAGTTCGATGGAGCAATGCCTTTCCCCGTATCCTTAATATCTATGTTTATATTCTCATTATCATATGATATATTTACATTGATTTGCCCTCTTCCTTGTAGTGCGTCAAGTGAATTTTTCAGAAGATTCTCTATTACCCATTCAAATAGAGTTTCATTAATATTTGCTTTTACGGGCGCAATTGCCAATCCATTGTATCCTATTGTTACATTCTTTGGTGCTCTCGTTCTAAAATACAGTACACTATTACCTATAATTTCATTAATATTTAAAGGGACTAGTGCAGTTTCAGAGCCTATTTTAGAGAATCTGTCCACGACTTTCATTAATCGAGTTAAATCTTTACTCATCTCATCTACTGTCGATTGATCTATTGGTTGAGTCCTAAGATATTCAATCCATCCGAGAAGAGAAGATGTTGGAGTTCCGAGTTGATGTGCAGTCTCCTTTGCAAGTCCAACCCATACTCGATCTTGCTCATGGTATTTTGTAGCCTTTAGGGTAAGGTACCACAAAAAGACAAATACGGTGATTAAAAATAGCTGTATGTATGGAAATATGAACAATCTAGTTAATAGCCCTGACTGACCATAGAAGAGATAATAAGTCGCACCTCCATATACAGAGATCAATTGGAGTGGGTTTTCATGCGAAAAAGCTTCAATTTGCTCTCTCAGCTTATCTGGATGATCTATGATTTTAGAGTCAATTAAATGCGATGCCTTAACTTTCAGATTTAAGTCTGTAATTATAAATGGAATATTATTATTTTTCTTTATAATATGTAGTGAAATAGGGTCATTTCTGTCATATCCCTCTGCATGTTTCATCGCGAGTGCCCATAACTCTACGTCATATCTCTCTTTATTTTTAAGCTCATTTGTCATGTGCCAAGTAAAGAGCAGAGATGATACACCAATCAATAGTCCAAACATTATGACAGTTATTCTGCTCCTGAACGATAGATTTCGGAATACTTTAAAGAAAGCAAGTTTCATAGACTCTATTATTTAATTATCATGGCACCACGACTACTTTTTTGAAGTATCTTGACTTAGAATAATTTTATTATACTTATTGGTATCATTGAGTATCTCTACGGCAGCTCCGACAACCTTATCTTTTGCAATTCTGCGCTTAGTTACACCCTGTTCATAGTGATATATGAGTACAATTTCATCTTCAATAATACTTCGAAGCTCTTTTTCATATAGTTTAAGGCTAGTCTCTTTATCGTCTTTCAGTTGACTCTGAATATATGTTAATTGCTCTTTGATATCGTCATGAAACTTCTCTTGTTTCGAGCTCTCTATAAGTTTATTTAGAGTTCTCTTGCTTTCAGACTCAAAATCCACATCTTTGTCACTCATAAATTCTATGAAGTGTGCATAATCGTCATCTGAAATTTTAAACTTGTCTACACTAGCCTCTTTAGGGTTACGTTTTCGGTATTCATCAATAAAATCGGAGATATACCCTCTACCATAAATAATAGCAACAAATCGGTTTATGTACTCTGGGTCTATTTTAATGTCTGGCATAATACCACCACCATCATACACCTTACGTCCCCCCTTTGTTTTAAACTCCGTAATCATTGAGTCTGGAATAGCTCCCACACTTCCATCTTTGTTTCTGTGCGTGTAGTCTAGTGCCTGAATACACCTTCCACTTGGTATGTAATACTTTGCGGTTGTAATTTTGAGATATGCGTCATATCCGATAGGTCTAGTTGTCTGCACGAGACCTTTACCAAATGTTCTCTGTCCTATAAGTACAGCTCTATCAAGATCCTGCATTGCACCTGCAACAATTTCTGCAGCCGAGGCACTTCCGCTACTAGTTAACACTACAATAGGTATATCTACATCTACTGGTTTGGTTTTGGTTTTAAACACTTCCGTAGTCTGCTTTGTTCGTCCCTTAATACTTACGACTTCAGTCTCTTGCGGTATAAATATAGATAGTGTTTTAACTGCTTCTTGAAGAATTCCGCCACCATTGTTTCTATAATCAATAATTAGCCCTTTTAATCTCCCGCTCTCTTTCATTGACATAAACGCACCCAGCATATCTTCGTAGCACCCCTCTGTGAAGTCGCTATGTTGAATATATCCGATGCTGTCGCTAACAAAGTCGAAGAATGGAACTCCTGAGATTGTAATTTTCTCTCGTTTTATTGAGATAGGTACAATTTCGCCACTTTCAAACTGCTTGACTTTCAACTTTACAGTGCTACCTGGATCACCCTTTAGCATTGAGCTTACCTTATCTGCGGGCATTCCTTTCGCATCTTTACCAGATATTTCAACGATTTTATCTCCAACCTTCAATCCTGCTTTATCTGCGGGAAATCCTTTGTATGGTTGAGCAATAATGATATATTCTCCTTTTTTTCTGATGATAGAGCCAATGCCTCCATATTTACCCGTTGTCATAAATTCAAAGTCAGCCATATCACTCGCTGGAATATAGTCTGTGTATGGGTCTAAGCTTTTTACCATACCTTTGGCCGCATCAGCCATTAGTTTGTTAGCATCTACTTCGTCAACATAGAATATGTTAATATCTCGAAACATATTGACAAGCATCTCTATGTTACGACCTATTCCAAAATCTTTATTCTCTTTAGTTGAACCAGTCAAGACCAATATACCCAATATTAGTGTAGTGGTGATGACAATTTTTTTCCCTATGTGCTTCATCTGCTAAATTTAAATTTTAGGTACTTACTGAGAGCTAACAACTCTACCGCTGCGTGGTAGTCCGATAAAATCAATACTATCTTACTCTTTTTCGCTTAGAGTTTTGAGTCTATACTCTGCCATTGCAACATCTTTTCTTACCCCCTCAATTATGATAGAGTTTCTCTCTTTGTTAAGAGTCATTTTGTCGTCTCCCAACATTATTACGCGTTTAAATGGAGATGTTGCACGAAGAGTTATTTTGCTCTCCTCTTCTGCGTATAGTGAGTATCCGCTCTTATTTAATATTTGAAGGATTCCATCTCTATTACTTGTAAAATCTATTATAATAGTACGCTTAACATATCCAAATTTGGGGTATGTTAGTGCCACAGCAATCAGTGCAATTAGTAGTATGCTACCTTTTTCAGTGTCGAATAAATTGGAAATAAACACTTCTGCGCTCACTTCAGATGTTCCTGTTACTAACATTAATGCGAAAACGGCACTCAATAATATCACCATTCTCAATAGATATTTAAATACCCTTAAAAAATATACTCCTACATTCATAACTCATCAGATTTAATAACTCTATTTTTTATTAACTATTGTATCGATGGCATTTGCCACCCTATTCATTATCCATTTTGGTGTAGATGTTGCTCCGCATATTCCAAGCGATTCAGCCCCTTCAAACCATGTAATGTCTATTTCGGACTCATCCTCTATGTTGTATGAGCGTTGATTTACCTCTCTGCAAACTTCGAATAGTACCTTTCCATTTGAACTTTTCTTACCACTTACAAAGACAATAACATCATGCTCTTGGGAGAATGTTTTAAGATGTGGCTCTCGATTGGCTACTTGTCTACATATCGTATCCATTATCGTCACCTTCGATATATCTGTCACTTTGCTAAGTATCAGAGTTTTTATTCTCTCAAAAAGAGATAAACTTTGAGTGGTTTGTGAGAGCAAGAAGATTGGTTTTTCGAAATTAATCTGTTTCAAATCCTCTTCATTCTCTATAATAATTGCATTTCCGTCTGTTTGTCCGACTAAGCCTATAACCTCGGCGTGTCCATTTTTCCCTAAGATAACCACTTGTCCTCCACACACTTTCATCTGTTTGTGTGCGTCACCTACTGAACGTTGTAGTTTTGCAACTACTGGACAAGTTGCATCAATTACATTTACTCCATGTTCTTTGGCAGTGAGATATGTCATAGGAGGTTCGCCGTGAGCTCTAATAAGTAGCGACTCGCCGCTTAGAGAGGCTATTCTGTCGTGTTTCACACTCTCGAGTCCTAATTTTTCTAATCTCTGCACTTCGACTCTATTGTGAACTATATCACCTAGAGAGAAGACTTTGCCTATGGTACATAACGACTCTTCTGCTTTGGTTATTGCATTTACCACACCAAAACAGAACCCCGATTTATCATCTATGGTAATATTCATATTGTTTAACAGATTATAGACTTTAAGCGAGCCGAGACCCACTCCATCTGCTGCGGGATCGTCATATTGCTATTGTCTAGTAATATTGCATCATTAGCTCTTCTTAAAGGAGAAACGGCTCTATTTTGATCCGCCTCGTCACGACTAATTACATTCTCTTTTATCTCCTCAAGAGAAACAATGTCACCCTTTGTAGTAAGTTCGTCGTATCTACGCTTAGCTCTTACAAGAGGGTCTGCGGTCATAAATATCTTCAACTCGGCGTCTGGAAATACTACCGTTCCAATATCTCTACCATCCATAACTATACCACGGTTGAGTCCCATCTCTTGTTGCATAGCGACAAGTTTCTCTCTCACTTCAGCAATTCCACTAACAGCACTAACGCAGTTGCTAACATCAATAGATCTTATTCTATCTTCAACTAATACTCCATTAACATATATATCACTAGCTTCTCTATCGCTATTGAATTTAAAGCTAATTTCAATTTTGTCAAGAAGATCAATTAATTTTGTCTCATTTAGCACACCATCTACAATAGCCCCATTCTCTACACCGTATAGAGTTACTGCACGATACATCGCCCCTGTATCTATAAATACGTAACCTAGTTTTACTGCAATATTCTTAGCGAATGTACTTTTGCCACAAGATGAAAAACCATCTATTGCAATAATTATTTTTTTATTCAGGGAGCATTCCATCTATCGGTGTATTTTTAAATATTAAAAGTATGGTTATTATACCAAGAGCCATAATAATAGCCCCCGTGACTCTATTGATCCACAGAAGGTGTCTTGGTCTAAATTTATTTCGGATTAAATTTACTCCAAATGTTATTGAGAACCACCATGTTGCAGATCCAAAAAACACGCCAATCACCATAATTATCCCCCGCCACAAGTGGTGAGAGTCTGCTGCGCTAGGTTCTGCACTTATTCCGAATGCGGTAAATAGGAATACAAATATGAGTATAAAAGCGGGATTTGCTAGAGTAAAGAAGAATACAGTTATATAGTCTTGCCAACTATTTGTAACACCTGCACGATTACGTCTAATTTGGACAATTGGGTTTGTGATAAATATTTTAGTTCCAACGGCTAAAATACATATCCCACCAATTACTTTAATAACATTCATATGGTCCTGAATAAATGACATAACGATTGAGAGGGAGAAGAATGCAATAGATGCAAATATTGTATCTGCACTTGCCGCGCCAAGGCCAGAAATGAATCCTGCCTTATGACTCTTGCTGAGAGTCCTCTGAATACATAACACACCAATAGGACCAAGCGGAATAGACGCCGCAAAGCCAACAATTAAACCTCGTATAAAAATTTCTAACCACATAATGCAATAATATAAGATGCAAAAATAATAAATTATATTCTATCTTTGCAGATAAATATAAGGAAAAAATGAGAAATAATATAATCTTATCACTTTTAGGCACAATGCTTCTCTCTTTGGGGTGGTTAGAGGTTAGTGGAATCACACTTTTGTGTGCTCTTGTACCACTCTTGTTCATAAGTCAAAAACTTAGTGATTCGAAAAAGGATTGGTGGAAAATGTTTGGTTATGCCTCTTTGTCACTTGGTCTTTGGAGTGGGATTACAACGTGGTGGATATGGTATGCCGCGGAGATTGGAGCGATACTATCGGTTATAATTACAGTTTTACTCTTTGGCGGATCATTCATGCTCTATCACTATGTAAGTAAGAGGGCTCCCAAGTCACTTGCATATACTATCCTTGTCACATGTTGGATCTCGATGGAGATGCTTTACACATATGGAGATGTTTCGTTTCCGTGGTTGATGCTCGGCAATGGTTTTGCGAATGACATTAAGCTTGTTCAATGGTATGAGTACACGGGGATATTTGGGGGAACACTTTGGGTTCTGTTGTGTAATATTTTAATTTTCGAGACTATAATTAAGAGGGTAGAATATTCGTCCAATACTCATCGGGCTGTTCTGTCTAGATATATAGTAACGGCACTATTTATTTTTGTTCCAATGATAGCGTCAGTAGTTATGTTCTACAACTACGAGGAGATTGGGGAAGATATTACGGTACAAGTTATTCAGCCAAATATAGATCCATTTACGGAGAAGTTTAAAATTGGGCAGATTGAGCAGAATTCGGTTATGTTATCCTTAGCGAAGGAGTCCCCCAAAGATGTCGATTTTATTGTGATGCCAGAGACGGCTATTGGTTTGGTTGAAGAGGGGCAGATGGATCTGAATCGCAATATAAGTCAATATAGGGATTTCTTAGTTGAGAACTATCCTCAGGCAGAGATTATTGTTGGAGCACTGTCGCGACGTGTTTATAATCGAGGCGATAAGGTGAGTGAAACGGCTCGTGGAAGTGGGGATAATATGTATGATGTATATAATAGTGCCTTGGCAATTGATACTTCAGATGTAGTTCAGATACACCATAAATCAAAACTAGTTGTGGGCGCAGAGTCTATGCCATATAAAACTCTTGTGAATCTTTTTAAGTTTCTCATTGTAGATTTAGGTGGCACTACGGGACAACTTGGAGTTGACTCAGTACGCAGAGTTTTCAGCTCTCCAGTGGGGGTTAAACTTGGAACTGCAATATGCTATGAGTCTATATATGGTTCATATTTTTCAGAATTTGCACGCAATGGTGCTCAGGTGATGAGCGTAATAACAAATGATGGATGGTGGAGTGATGCGATAGGGTATAAACACCACATGAACTACTCTCGTTTTAGGGCTGTTGAGAGTCGAAGATCAATTGTTCGCAGTGCGAATACTGGCATATCGGCGATTATAAATCAGAGGGGAGAGGTTATTTCAAAGACAGAGGGTTGGGTCAAGGACTCGATGAGTGGCACTGTGAAGAGCTGTGATAAAATAACATTCTATACGCAAGCAGGCGACTATCTTGGGCGACTATCTATCTATACACTTCTACTGAGTCTATTATACTACACCTCATACAGAGTAAGACGAAAATCGCACTTAATTTAAGTTTTCTGCACTAAGCAAACAAAACAAAAAAGGGAAGATGAATTACAACGAGACAATAAACTATCTATTTAACAGTTTTCCAGTATTTGACAGAGAGGGTATCTCCGCCTATAAACCAGGGTTAGATAGGACGATAGAATTTAATAAATATTTGGGATCTCCAGACTCAACGTTTCAGACTATACACGTTGCAGGGACAAATGGTAAGGGTTCTGTTTCTCACATTTTGGCCTCTGTGTTACAGAGTGCAGGTTATCGA